>NC_017805.1:0-300000 GCF_000252445.1 Deinococcus gobiensis I-0
CATACACCAGTGCCGTGCCGATGGGCAGGATGCCGGGAAGTTCGGCCACGACCTCCACCCGTGAGCGCCCCAGCGCCGCCGCCCGCGCCAGCTCGCCGAAGGGGGCGTGCAGGCTGAGCAGCCGGCCGCCCGGGGGCACGAAGGCCCGCACCAGCCGGTGCAGCAGGTCCGACGCCCCGACCGAGAGGGCCACCCCGTCCGGCGTGTTGCCGTGCCACGCCGCCAGCCGCTCCCGCACCGCGCGGTACGCCGGGTCGGGGTAGTGGGCGTGGTCGGCCTCCCGCACGGCCCGCAGCAGCGCCGGGTTGGGGCCGTAGGGGTTGGCGTTCACGCTGAAGTCCAGCCCCGCGAAGGCTGCCGAGGACGGCCCCCCGTGCGGCGCGCGGGGCAGCAGGGGCGGCAGGCCAGAGGGGTCGCCGCTAGCCACGCCGTCCCCCCGGCACGAGCAGCAGCAGCACGGCCAGCCCCAGCGTGCGCCGGGCCAGTGTCAGCGCGCGCGGGAGGTCGGCGGCCGTCGCCCCGCGCCCCGCCGGATTCAGCACGTACAGCCATCCGCCGTCCGCGTTCCGCTTGTCCAGCCGCAGCCCCAGCGCCCCGGCAAAGGCACTCATGGGGTGCCCGGCGTTCGGGCTGGGGGTGGCGCGGCGGTCGTGGGCCCACACCCGCCAGCCCGCGCCCCCGGCGGCCAGCAGCGTGCACAGGGCGGTCAGCCGGGCGGGAGCGAGGTTCAGGAGGTCGTCGGCGCGGGCTGCCCCCTTGCCTGCGTACTCCAACTCCGGCGTGCGGTAGCCCCACATGGCGTCGGCGGTGTTCGTCAGGCGGTAGGCGGCGGCTAGCGGCAGCCCCCCCGCGCGGTAGGCCAGCAGCGGCGCGACCACGCTGTCCGAGAGGTTCTCCGCGAGGCTCTCGACCGCCGCGCCCGCGACCTCGCCCGCGCTCAGGGCCGAGGTGTCGCGGCTGACCAGATGCCACGCGAGCAGGCGCCGCGCCTCCGGCAGGTCGTCCCGCGCGAGCGCCGCGTGGACCTCGCCCACCGCCCCGAACAGAGCGCGCCGCGCCAGCAGCGTCTTGAGGACCGCCGCCTGCGCGGGCCAGGGCAGGCGCGTGGCGAGTGCCCCGGCACCGGCCGCCAGCCCGGCCCCCAGCCCCCAGCCGGCCAGCCCCTCGGCCAGCTGCCCGGCCGGGGTGGTGGCCCGCCAGCGCCGCCGCGCCGCGCCGAGGGAAGTCCCCATCCACACGACCGGGTGCGCGGCGTTTGGTGGCTCGCCCAGGGCGTCGAGGGCCAGCGCCAGCAGCAGCGTGCGGCGCGGGGCCGCCCGGGTCTTCAGGGCTTCAGCGAGGGCCACCCTCAATACTCGATGCCCTGCTGGCCGCCGATGCCCGCCTGGTAGGCGTGCTTGACCGGCGTGATCTCGCTGACCGTGTCGGCCAAGGCCACCAGCTCGGGCAGTGCGCCGCGTCCGGTGATGACCACATGCAGCGCCGGGTCGCGCCCGCGCAGGACCTCCTCGACCTCGGCCCAGGGCACCCAGCCGTATTTCAGCGGATACGTAAACTCGTCGAGCACGATCAGGTCGTACTCGCCCGACTCGATGGCGGCGCGCGCCAGTGTCCAGCCGTGGGCGGCCAGCTCGGCCGAGTTCTCCAGGTCCTTGCTGCGCCAGGTCCAGCCGTCGCCCAGGCCCTCGTAGGGCAGCCCCAGCACGTCGAGGGTCCGGTGCTCGCCGAATTTGGCCGTGTCGTGCTTGAGAAACTGGAACATGCGGGTTTTCAGGCCGCGCCCGTGCGCCCGCATCATCAGGCCCAGGGCGGCGGTCGTCTTGCCCTTGCCGTTGCCGGTGTTCACGATGACCAGGCCCCGGCGGCCCTTGCTCATGCCCTCTTTCTTGCGGTAGTTGTCGCGCTGTTCGGTCAGCTCGCGCATGGCGGCCTCGCGGCGCTCGCGGGTGGCGTCGTCCATAACCAGGGGGAAAGGGGGTGTGGAGAGGGGGAAGTGGAAACGGCGGGGCGATGGTCTGGGCCGTAGCGCCGTGTTCGCTGTCCCCTCCCCACCTTCCCCTTACTTCCCCGCCTCCGGGTGAATGAAACGGATCAGGGCGCGCAGGGCGTCGGGCAGGCGGGGGCCGGGGCGCGACAGGGCGTCCTCCTCCTCCTGGGCGGGCTGGTACACGCGGCCCGTGGTCACGGCGCGCAGGCCGGCCCAGCCGGGGCGGGTGCGGGCGTCGGCGGCGCTCAGGCCGATCATGACCTGGGGGTTGCTCTTGACGATCAGCTCGGGGTCCAGCTTGGGGAAGTCGCCCAGGCGCGCGGGCACGATGGTCGCGCCGCCCGCTTTCGTGATCAGCGTGCCGATGAACGAGTTCGGCCCGACCGAGTAGGGCGAGGGATCAATCTCGTAGTAGGTGCTCACCTTGGGCAGGCGCAGCACGCTCTGTTGCAGGGCGTTCAGCTCGGTGCGCATGGACGTGACCAGCCGGGTCGCGCCCACCTCGCGGTTGGTGAGCTTGCCCAGCACGGCGATCTTCTCGAAGACCTCGTTGTAGGTCTGGGCGCTGCCGCCGTACACGGTCAGGCCGGCCGCCGCCAGTTTCTCGGTGAGGCGCGACCCGGCCGATTCGTCGGCCAGCACGAGGTCGGGCTTGAGGGCCAGGATCGCTTCGAGGTTGGGCGTGAAGGCGCTGCCGACCTTGGGCAGCTTGTCGGTCGCGGTCTTGGGATAGGTGCTGTAGCGGTCCACCGCCACGAGCTTGTCGCCCGCGCCGATGGCGATGAGCGTCTCGGTGTGCGAGGGCAGCATGGTGATGATGCGCCGGGGCTCGGCGCGCAGGGTCACGGTGCGCCCGAGGTCGTCGGTGACGGTCAGGGGGTAGCGGGTGGCGGCGGCCTGGGAGGCCAGGGCGGCGGCCGTCAGGGCCAGCAGGGATCTACGCATGATGGGGCTCCGGGTGCGGAAAAGAAGACGGCCGGAGCGGGGGGCACACCTGACGGGGGCCGCGTCCAGCCGGGGGCCGGAGCGCGGCAGGCGCTCTGTAGCTGGCCCTCTGGCGGCGAGAGGTCGCCCGGCCCCCGGGGTGGGGCCAGGACGTCCCTGAGAGGCATTCGGGCTTCTGAACGTGTCAGTTACCGCTGCGCGACAGCGCCGGACTGGACCCTGCGGGTCTTCACCGGACTTCCCCTACCTCAGGTGCGTGCAGGCTAGCAGACGGGAACGGCGTTCAGGGGGGGCGGCGGTCCCGCAGCGCGGCGAAGTGAGAGCCGGGTCCGCGCCGCACGCGCCGATGTGCGCTAGGCTGTGCGGACTTCCGGGCGGGTTCGGCCGCAGCTGTGCAGTTTCTCCGCGCGAACCCCGGCCAGTGTCTCCTCTCCGTTTCCTGCGCAGGTGGCCCCGGTACCTGCCGCGTTTCTCAAGTACGCCGCTGGCCTGCCTTCTTCCGTGTGGGAGACGGGGGCGCAGCGGCCAGGACGTCCCATGACCCGACCCAAGACCCAGCCGCAGCCTGCCCGCACCTCCTCCGACCGCGATCCCCGCCGCCGGGGAGGCCGGGGCCAGGGCGCCGGCCCGAATCCGGCCCCCGACCACCGCGACGCCGCCGCGCCGCGCCCCGCGCCCCAGCCCGCGCCCGTGCGCCTCGCCTCGCCCGACCTGTGGCCGCAGCTGCTCGGCGGCCGCGAGCCGACCCCGGTGCAGGCCGGGGCCATCCCCGCGCTGATCGCCGGGCGCGACGTGATCACGACCGCGCGCACCGGCAGCGGCAAGACCCTGGCCTTCCTGATTCCGGCAGCGGCGCGCGGCATCGGCCTGGGCGAGGTGCGCGGCATCCGCCCCGAGGTGCTGGTGGTCACGCCCACCCGCGAACTCGCCGTGCAGATCCGTGACGTGGCCCGCGAACTGGGCATGAGCGCCGGGCGCATCACGGGGGGCATCACGCCGCGCCAGACCCGCAGCGAGGCGACCGGCAAGGGATTGATCGCCGGCACGCCGGGCCGCCTCAAGGACCTCATCAACCAGGGCGAACTCAGCCTCGCGGGGCTGCGTTACGTGGTGCTCGACGAGGCCGACGAGCTGCTGTCGCTGGGCTTCCTGCGCGACGTGGGCGACATCCTGCGCGCTGCCAAGCAGGAGGCCCGCGGTCCCGAACGCCTTCAGGTGGCGATGGCCTCCGCGACCTTCCCGGCCGAGATCCGGCAGGTGGCCGAGCGCTTCATGGAGAAGCCCGAGCGCATCGATATCGCCCCGGCCCGCAGCGCCGAGGCGGCCGGCGACGGCGACATCCTGGGCGGGGCGACCGGCGCGACCCACCTGCTCGTCAATACCGTGCGCGAGGACCTGCTGGACATCGCCGCCGAGCAGGCCCGCGAGATGCTGCGCGCGCCCGGCGGCTGCGTGGTGATCTTCTGCCGCACCAAGGCCCTGGTCAAACGCCGCGCCGAGCGTCTGGGCGAGCTGCTGCCGGGCGAGACGGTCAGCGCGCTGCAGGGCAACATGGACCAGAAGAAGCGCGAGCGCACCATGGACCTGCTGCGCGAGGGCCAGTCGCGCGTGCTCGTGGCGACCGACATCGCCGGACGCGGCATCGACCTGCCCGAGGTCCGCATCGTGATCCACCTCGACGTGGCCTCGACCGCCGAGGACCACGTGCACCGTTCGGGCCGCACCGCGCGTGCTGGGCGCCCCGGCACCAACCTCGTGCTGCTCATCCCCGAGCAGCGCGCCCTGTGGCAGAGCGTGCGCCGGGGCCTGCCCGCCGCGCTGCACCCGCCCATGAGCCGCGAGGAGGCCCAGATCGACCGCGAAATTCAGGAAAAGCAGGGCCAGCGCGGTCAGGGCGGCGGTGGCCGGGGCCAGGGCCAGGGCGGCGGTGGCCGCGGAGCGTCGCAGCCCCGGCAGGCCCAGTCAGGTCAGGCTGGGCAGCGCCAGTCGCGGCCGGACGCCCCGCACCGTGACGGCGGGTCGTCCGGCAACCGGGGGCGCGCGCCCGAACCCGCCGGTGTCGGTGGGGGCCGTGTGGGGCCGCAGCCCGCACGGGGCCGGGGTGGCCGCCGCCGCTGAGCCTGCATCCCGGCTGACCTGATGCTCCGTCTCACCGCGTGGCCGCACGCCTCCACATAGGGAGGCGTGCGACTTTTGCGTTTTCGGCCTTCTCGGAAGCATGACCGGCGAGGCCATGTCTGGCCCGGGGGCCAGGACGACTCTGCCCCCCGGTTGCTTCCTCCAGGGCCGTCCGGCTCAGGGAACCTTGGGCATGTTCTGTCCGGTCGCCGCCTCATTCGCCACGCTGTCCAGGTCACCCCCGGTCGCCGCGACGGCGGCCAATACTGCCCCCTCGACGAGCGGTGCGTCCGCGACCCGCACATGTGGGCGCTCCCTGTCACTCGGCAGCTCCAGGGCGGGCGAGTGACTCAGGGCGGCGCTGCCGAGGGCGAGCGGGACGAGCGCATCGTGGCTCTGGTCCAGCAGTTCCCGCAGGCTTCCCCGATCCGGGGGGCGCTTACGCCCCTTCAGCACGTACGGTCCTTCATACCGCTCGGCCACGGCGGCGCCGCTCATGCGGGCAGCGCAGCGGGCTGGGGGTGGGGGCGGGCCTCGGGATTCGGGGCACGCGCCCCGTCCCGGGGTCAGTTGATGCTCAGGGCCGCCACGAGCGACTTGAGCTTGTAACGCGCCATCGCCAGATTGGCCTTGTCCTTGGCGAGCACGAGATACAGGAACAGGCTGCGGTCGGGCACGATATAGATGATGTGATACTGGCTCTGCAGCGTGATCAGGATGTCCTCGATCTCGCCCTTGATGCCCAGCATGTCCATCGTGCGCATCTTGGCACGCACCACTTCGGTGTTGCCGGCGGCGGCCAGTTCCAGGTCCAGGCCCGATCCGGCCATACCCAGGGCCATGCCGCTTTCGTAGTCCACCAGGGCCGCCGCCATGGCGCCGTCGATAGAGGAGATCGCGGTGTTCAGGGTTTCTTTGACGTTTGCCATATCGACCTCGGGGGCACCGGCAGGTTGCGGCGCAGGAGAAGAAGCGGGTAGGGAAGGAACAGGAGCGATCACGGTGGCCGGAGTCGGCACGGAAGGCGGAGCGGCCGAAGGGGGAGGTGGGGGAGCCGGTGCGCCGGCAGCCAGGGAAGCGGCAGCGGACCGGCCGGGGGCGGGCGGGGCAGTGCCCGCCGGGGTGGCCGGCTGGGGTTTGGGCAGCCCCTCGGTCGAACTTCTCGGCCTCCTGAAAAACACGGTTCCCTCCATGTCGTCGAGCAGAAAGTCGTCGGGTGCCAGGGGGGCGTCGCCCCGCTCGCGCTCGTCCTTGAGCCGCATCGCTTCCATAAGTAGGGCGCTGAGCGGTTTCATGGGTGCGCCCCGGCGGTTGTGGTGCGAGCGCTCGATGGTGATCGTCACCTCGTCCCAGGTCAGCAGTTCCAGCACGGCCTCCTCGCCGGTCTTGCGGGTCTGGTCCGAATAGGCGTTGACCAGCTTGCCTTCCAGCAGGTGCAGCCGTCCCAGCCGCCCGCCGGACGTCACCCGCAGGCCCAGGGTCTTGTGTTCCCACTCCATCATCTGGAGAAAACCCGGCAGCGGGACCCCGCGCACGGTGCCGTAGTGGCTGTTGGCCATCTCGCGCTCGACGACCTGCCGGGTGGCGTCGGCGTCAAGCAGGTCCACCACCGGCAGGTCGCCGAAGCGCGCGAGCAGCACGTCCACGTCCGGCAGGCTGCCCTCGGCCCCCAGCACGAAAAAGGTCAGGGGCCAGTGGTGCTTGGCGTGTTCCAGCAGAGGAATCAGGTCAGGGGGCAATTGCCCGTCCGGGCGGGTACACAGCACGATCGCCAGATTGGGGGCGTCCTGATGGTCCACCCGGATCGCCTCGGCCGGGCAGGCGTAGGTGAAGATGTCCCAGTCGGCCGCCGCCGCGAACTGCGCCGACAGGTGGCTGGACAGCCGGCCCTGCTCGTCGGCTATGAGGAAAAGAGAAGACTTCTGGTTGGCCATCCCTTCCGACCTCCTGACGCCCTGCGGGAAGCTCCAGCCGGGGGGCGAAGGAGCCTGTCCCGTTGGGCTCCTCAGATATAGATGACTCCCTCTGACATTTCTTTGCCTAAAACTCATTTTTATCTCATTAAAATGCTTTCGTCTCATGTCCGGGGCAGATGCGCGCGGCTGGGACGGGAACAGGGCGAGGCGATTCCGGATGTCGATCCGGGACGGCAGAGGCGAGTCGGGATGCCTGAAGGACATCCGTCCTTAAACCTGAGTATTTTGGTCGGATTACTATGTAATAACCATGAGCCGATCTGATCTGTCCGCCCCGCTCTCCGTGCCGCCCTATCTACCCGGGCAGCTGTTCGGCAGGGAGGGCTGAGGCCATGTGCCGGACCCTGACCACCCTGGGGGCCCTCGGGCCGTCGCGCCGTGTGTCGCGCTGTACCTGCGGGGCCTACCACGTCGTATGGGCACACCTGCATCTCTCGCTGCATCCCGACGAGTTCGCCGAGCTCTGCCGGCTGTTCGCGTCTCCGCTGTCCGCCGGAGAGCGCCGGGACGTGGGGCTGTGGCACCTGCATCTGCAGGAGGGCGCGGCCGGCCTGTGGTACGGCCCGATGTGTGTTTCGCTGCCCGCAGACGACGTACGCGACCTGCGGGCGCTGCTGCTGGGGGTGCAGGTGCAGCCTGTGGCCCCGCGCCCGCTCTACGCCCTGAACTGATGGCTGGCCCTTCGCCGGTTCCCGGAGACCTGCCCATGACGCTGCTCCCTGCCCGCAGTCTGCCCGCCGCCCCCCGCGTGGGCATCTTCTACAGCGCGGCCTGTAAGGGCACGGGGGCCGCCGCGCACGACCTCGCCGACGCCCTGTTCTCCCTGACGGGCCTGAGCCTGACGCTGGCCGAGCTGACCTGTACGGCCCCGGCCGACTTGGCCCACTACGACGCCCTGTTGCTGGGCTGCCCGACCTGTGGGGGGGAACTGCCGCCCGACTGGGCCGCCGCCTTTCCGGCCTTTCAGGAACTGGACCTGGCCGGGCGCGCGGTCGGTCTGTTCGGCTGTGACGACCAGCGCGCTTCGCCGCGGACCTTTCAGGACGCCCTGGGGATCCTGGCCGAGGCCGCGCAGGTGTCGGGCGCGCGGCTGGTGGGGAGCACGGCCGTCGCCGGCTACGATTTCAGCGACTCGCGGGCGGTGTTCCGGGGACGTTTCATCGGCCTGGCGCTCGACCCTGCCACGCAGCCTGACCTGTCGGGCGACCGCGTGCGGCGCTGGGTGGCGGGCCTGGCCCACGAACTCGGCTGGCCCATCCGTCTCGGCGCCTGACCCGCGCGCCTTGACCGATTCCAGAGACTCGGCGGTGCATGGGGCCGGACCGCTAGACTGACCCCCGATCTCCGGTCGCCGGGTGGGCCGGAATGTCCGCCCGAAGCGGCAGGAAGACATCGGAGCTGCCAGGACCGGCGCGGGCCGCCTGGCTTTTTTGACGGGGGAGGGCGATGACGCGGCTACTGATCACGGGTGGACTGGGATTTATCGGCAGTCATGTCGCCGAGCAGGCGCTGGAACGGGGGATCGAGGTCGCCGTGTTCGACAACCTGTCGAGCGGGCGACGCGAAAACGTGCCGGGCGCGGTACGTGTCTACGAGGCCGACCTGCGTGACGAGGCCGCCGTTTCTGCGGCCGTCGCCGACTTCGCGCCCGACTGGATCAGTCACCACGCCGCGCAGGCGAGCGTGCCGGGCAGCCTGCGCGACCCCGGCCACGACGCCTCGGTCAACGTGCTGGGCACCCTGAACCTGCTGGAGGCGGCGCGGCGCGGCGGGGTCCGGCGCGTGGTCTTCGCCTCGACCGGGGGGGCCATCTACGGCGAGGTGCCGGACCACGAGGTGGGGCAGGTGGGCGGCCCGCTGCGGCCCTTCACTCCCTACGCCGTGAGCAAACTCGCCGGAGAGCAGTACCTAGAGGTCTACCGCCACCACTTCGGCCTGGAGTCGGTGACGCTGCGTTACAGCAACGTCTATGGCGAGCGCCAGAGTATCCACGGCGAGGCGGGCGTGGTGGCGGCGTTCTGCGAGGCGCTGCTGCGCGGGGGGCCGCTGCGGGTCAACGGCCGCCACGAGGCCGGGGACCGGGGCTGCGTGCGCGATTACGTGTACGTGGGCGACGTGGCACGGGCCAACCTGCTCGCGCTGGAGGGGCGGCTGGACCCGGCGCAGCCGGTGCTCGACGTGGGAACGGGGGTCGGCACCGATTCACGTGCCCTGGCCGAGACGCTGCTGCGGGCGTCCGGCTCGCGGGCCGCCGTCGAGAGCGGGCCGCCGCGCGCCGGCGATGTGGGCCGCTCGGTCCTGAGCGCGGAGGCGTTGCGGACCCTGCTGGGCGACCTCACGCCGCTGGAGACGGGGCTGGCCCGCACGCTGGCGTGGTACCGGCAGGAGGCCGTGCCGGGCTGACCCTGCCCTTCTCATCGAGTCGGGGGCCGGGCGGTGGCCTGCCCCTTTAGAATGGGGTCCGATGGAGTGGTCCCGGCCCCGGCGGCTCGAACTCGTTCACCTGCTGGGTGAGGGGTGGGCCGGAAGCGTGTATGCCGCCGCCGATCTGGACGACCCCAGGCAGGTGGCCGTGCGGCTCGTCGGGGTGCCGCCCGGCCCGCTGGCCGGCACACTGGCCCTGGGCGCGGCGCAGCGCCACCCCCACATCCTGCCCGTCACGCTGCCCGAGGAGCGTCAGGATCATGTCCTGTCGGTGATGCCGCTGGCCGGGGCGGGGTCGCTGCGCCGCCTGCTGCTCCCGGGCGAGCCGCTGGCGGCGCCGCTGCTCGCCGACCTGTTGCGTCAGGTGGCCGAGGCGCTGGTGTTCGCGCACGCGCAGGGGACGGTCCACGGCAACCTCAAACCCGAGAACGTGCTGCTGGAGGCGCGGGGCGAGGACCTGTGGGTGTGGCTTTCGGACTTCGGCCTCAACGGTCTGCGGCCACCCGATCCCCTGAGCCCCTACCAGAGCGCCGAGCAGCGGGCGGGCGGCGCGGCGACCGAACACGACGATCTCTATGCCCTGGGCGCGCTGCTGGTCGAGGGCCTGAGCGGCGCGCCCCTGCCCCTGACCCCCGGCCCCGAGGACCTGCTGGGGCTGGGCGACCCCTGGCGCAAGCTCGCCGCGCGCTGTCTGGGCCTGTCGGTGCCCTTTCCCGACGTGGCGGGATTTCTGGGGCAGCTGCGCGCCCTGCACCTCGCCGCCGGGGTCCAGGGCAGCGCGGCCCTGAGCCTGAGCGCCGACCTCTCCGCCGCCGGCGACCCTGCCGGAGAACCCGGAGACGGCGTGCTGGCCCTGCGTCCAGGCGACCCCCTGACGCTGACCCTGACCCTGCGCGGCTCGCCCGATCTGGACGGCCAAACGGTCGTGCTGGAGGTCGAGGGCCTGCCTCCCGGCTGGGCCACGCTGCCCCCACCCCTGACCCTGAGGGCCGGCACCGAGGCGCTCGTGCCCCTGCGGCTCGGTGCTCCGCGCTCGCCCGACACGGCGCCGCGCCGCCTCGACGTGACGGTGCTGGCCCTGGGCACGTCCGGCGCAGCGACCGGCCCAGGCCGTCAGGTGCTGGCGCGCCTGCCGCTGGCCCTGCGGGTCATGCCCTTCGTGGACACGGTGCTGGAGCTGCGCCCCGCCCAGTCCCTGGTGCGCCGCAGCGCCACGGTGGCCCTGAGCCTGCGCAACCGGGGCAACCACGCGCAGCAGTACAACCTCGACGTGACGGTGCCGCCCGGGGCGGTGGTCGGCCACGGCGCGGTCCGGCGGCAGTTCGAACTCGGGCCGGGGGGGGAGTACCACGACACGCTGCAACTGCGCCTGCCCGCCGCGCTGCTGTCCGGGCGCGTCCTGCACGTGCTGGGGGTGGTCCACCAGCTCAGCCGGCCCGCCGACGCGGCGCCCGGCGGCCCGGCCCCCTGGCCCCCGCTGCATTCCTCGGTGCAGGCCTCGGCGCGGCTGGACCAGCGGCCCCTGCTGCCCTGGTGGGCGGCGGGGGTCCTGGGGGGCGCGGCGCTGGCCGCCGCCGCCTGGACCGCCCGCCCGCCCGACATCGGCGAGTTCGCGCTCGTCGGCGGCCCCCCGGCGCGCGGCGAGGCCTTCACCCTCCGCTGGCGCACGTCGGGCGCGGGGGCGGTGCGTATCGAGGAGTTGCCCGGCCGCGCGCTGGGCGGCAGCGGCCAGACGCAGCTTCCCGGGCTCCAGTCGGCCCGGACCTACACCCTGGTCGCCAGTGGCCTGCTCACGCGGCAGACCCGGCAACTCACGGTCAGCCCGCAGGTGCCCACTCCGCGCGTCACGGCCCTGAGCGTCACGCCCGCCCAGGCCGCGCTCGGGCAGGCCGTCACCGTGCGCTGGGCCACCCGGGACGCGCAGGCCGTCAGCCTCACGCCCTTCGGGACGGTTCCCGCGACAGGCAGCCGGCAGTACACGCTGCGGCGCGACACCCGCTTCGAACTCGTCGCGCGTGGGGGCGGCGACCTCGCCGGGCAGCAGGACCGCAGCGTGCAGGTGGCGACCCTGCGTCCACCGCAGATCGCGCGCTTCGTCATCACGCCGGCCACCGCCGCGCCGGGGCAGGCCGTCACCGTGAGCTGGCAGGTCGGCGGCGCGTCCCGGGTGCGCCTGTCTCCGCTGGGCGATCTCCCCGCGTCGGGCAACCGGACGTTCGTGCCGCGCGCGAGCACCAACTACACCCTCAAGGCCAGCAACGGCCAGACCGAAGTGATGGCGGCGGCGGCCGTGACCGTCGCGGCCCGCCCGGCGCGCATCCTGACCTTCACGGTCAGCCCGGCCGCGCCGGTCATCGGCCAGCCCCTGACCGTGCGCTGGCAGACCGAGGGGGCCAGCCGCGCCGAGCTGCGCTGGAGTGACCAGCGCCAGACTCTGCCTCCCAGCGGCGACCTGAGCCTGATCGCCACGGCGCAGATGGGTCGGCTCTCCCTGGTCGTGCAGGGCGGGTCGGGCATGCCGGTCCTGCAGACCCGTGCCCTGACCCTGCGTGCGCCTCAGTCGGCCTCCGCCAGCCCGGAGACGGCGAGTCCGTCCCGGACAGGCCAGACGCCCGCAGCGCCGCCGGCCGTCCAGGCGCCTTCTGCCCCGTTGCCGCCCACCTCGGCTCCGGCTGCCGCCCCGGTCACGCCGTCACCGGCCCCCTCCACGCCTGCTCCATCACCGGCCCGCACCCAGATCACCGCCTTCACGGCCAGTGCGGCGCGGGCGACCGTCGGCCAGGCCGTGACGCTGCGCTGGCAGGGCCGGGGTGGGGGACAGGTCAGGCTGGTCGGTCCCGACGGCCGCTCCCTGGGCACCTTCGCCGCCAGCGGCCAGACCCGCGTGCGCCTGGGCCGTACAGGCACGCAGACCTACATCCTGAGTCCGGTGACCGGCGATGGACGGTCGGCGCGCCTGAGCGTGACGGGGGTGGCCGTCCCTGCCCCCACCCGTCCGGCGACTCCAGCGGCCACGGCGCCCGCCATCGAGAAGTTCGTGGCGTTTCCGGCCCGCCTGCGGCCGGGGCAGTTCGCCACACTGGTGTGGGAGGTGCGCGGCGTGAACAAGGTGTTCATCACGGGGCTGCGCGGCCCCAACAGCGACGGGTCTTTCCCGGCCTCTGGGCAGACCAGCACGCCGCGTGCCCGCAGCGCCGACCAGAACTTCGTGCTGAGCGCGGGGGGGCGGCGCGCGGCCCTACACATTCCCCTTCAGGCCGCGGCCACACCGGCAGATCAGCTCTACGGCGGCGTCGCAGGGACCTGGCGACACAGTTTCGGCGGGCTGGCCCTGCGGGTCGAGGGAACGCGCGTCACCGGTGTCCTGACCTCGCTGCGCCCGGACCTGCCCGGCGGGACCCTCAGCGGCGCCCTCAGCGGCAGCGCCGGCCGGCCGGTCCTCAACGCCTCCGTGCGCGCCGACGGGGCCGAGGAGACCCTGACCGTGCAGTTCGACCTCGCGGCCCAGACCTTCTCGGGCGTGTATGGGGGGCGCGGCACGCCGGTCCGCTGGACAGGTTCGCGGTCCGGGCAAGGCACGCCGTAGCCTCGGGGCGAAATCTGACCGTAGCGGTCCCCACGATGCCGCCCTGAACGGCGAATTCCATAGCGTCCGACAAAAAAAGGATAAACCTGACGTCAATCTGACGGGTTGCGTCAGCTTCGTCTGCTCGCTATGATCTGGAAACCTTTATGGAATACTTCCTGCCCGTACTGACCGGGTGGGGCGCACTGAACGCCGCGCTGCTGCTCGTCGCAGGGCTCGCTGCTTTCTTGCGCCGCCACCAGCCCGTGAGCGTCAACGAGTAACCCCTTTCTCTGGCCCCGCCTTCCGGCGAGGGCCAGTTTTCTGTAAGGGGCGGGAGCAGGGAACAGGAGCCGCGCCGTCTGAGACAGGGCGCCCGAGACTCCGGCGGGATTTCTGTGAAAAATTCGACAATCAATCTGCCGACTGAAAGACTTCTGTCGCGGGGGCCTCTCTATTCTGAGTTTTAGATAAGCCCTGCCCCAAAGGCGGCTCACAACATCTGGAGCGCCGCTTCCGGGCAGGGTTCTTCGTTTCTCGCCCGCCCTCAAGGAGTTCCCCATGGCCAAGATTCTGGTAGTTGACGATTCTCCCGCAGACCTGCGCTTCCTCACCGAGGCGCTGGCCCCCACCGGCCACAGCGTCGTGAGCAGCACCGACGCGACCGACGTGGAGCGTCTCGTCGAAACCGAACGTCCCGACCTCGCCCTGCTCGACGTGGTGATGCCCGAGCGCAACGGCTACGAAACCCTGCGCGCGCTGCGCCGGGTTCCCGCCGCCGCCGGCATGAAGGTCATCTTCGTGAGCAGCAAGGGTGCCGAGAGCGACGTGAAGTGGGGCCTGCGCCAGGGCGCAGTGGATTACCTCATCAAGCCCTATACCCCTGAACAGCTCACGGCGCTGCTGGGCCGTCACCTCTAAGGGCATGGCCGACTTCGCCGCCGTCCAGCCCCGGCCGCTGCTGCTGTTCCGCTGCGGCGGGCGGCTGCTGGCCCTCCCCGCGAATCTCTCGCGTCAGGTCGTGCCGATGGGTACCCTGAGCCCCCTGCCCGGCAGCGCCGGCACCCTGCTGGGCCTGGCCCCGGCTGCGGGCCGCGCGGTGCCGGTCGTGGACCTCGCGAGTGTCCTGGGCATGGACCTGGGCGGCGCGCCCTCGCCGGACGACCTGGACGGCGCGGCTTCCACCCTGGCCCTGATCACCGAGCAGAGCGGCGAATTCCTGGCCCTGCCCGCCAGCGAGGTGTTGGGCGTGCTGAGCAGCGAGCAGCCCGAGCCGACTGGTGACGCGCCGCTGGGCCAGCCGGTCCGGTTCGGAGGCTACGGCGAAGGCCAGATGCTGCATCTCGCGGCCCTGCAACAGCTCGTCGCGCAGCGCCTCGTTCCGGCCTGACCCGGCGTTCCCTCCGTTTTCCCTCTCCCTCTCTGTCCCGATCCGCCCTTTTTCTGGAGGCACCATGCAAGTTCAGTATCAGACCGCCCGGCTGGCCGGCTCCCCGGAGTCCGGTACCCCGGTTCAGCCCGCGCCGGTGCAGGCCCTGCGCTGGACCGGGGGCCTGGCCCTGGGTCCCAAACTCGGCCTGGCCGCCCTGCTGCTGGGCCTGCCCGCCCTGGGCCTGGGGGCCGCCCTGCTGGGCGAGCGCACCCAGGACCTGAGCGCTGCGGGCGGCGCTCAGGTCGCCGCCGCCCGGCAGCGCGGTCTGGACACCCTGAACGGAGCGCTCTACCGCTACGTGTCGGCGTCCGGGACGGAGGCGCGTACGGCCGCCGCCGCGAACGTGACGGCGGCCCTCGCCACGCTCGAGGGTGCGCCCCAGGCCCAGCTCGAAGCCCTTCAGGACGCCTGGAAGGCCCTGCAGGCCCAGCCCGGCACAGCCCGCTTCGTGCAGACGCAGCAGGCCGCCGGGCGACTGGGCGACGTGAGCTGGAACGGCGCGCCCAGCGTGCCGGGCCAGGAAGCCGCCACGCTCGCCCGTCTGTCGGGCGAGACGCTGCCGGCCCTGATCGCCGCCGTGCGCCAGCTCTCGCTGGCCCTGGACTCGGCCGGCACGAACAGTGCCCAGGTGCGCGGCGCGCTGGCTGTGGCAGGCGACCACCTGAACCGTCTGGGGCCGCAGCTCGGCACGCTGCTGGCCGTGGCCCCCGAGCTGGCCGGCCCCGTCGCGGAGGACCCCGCCACACTGGTGGGCGACACCCGGCAGGCCCTGACGGCGGCGGCCGGCCGCGGACAGGCGGCGGGCCTGGGCGGTACCCTGACCCGTCTGGACGACGTGCAGGACGCCCTGACCGGGGCCCTGAACCGGACCCTGGCCGCGCAGGTCGGCGAGCGGCGCAGCGGTCTGGTGTGGCCGCTGCTGCTGGGCGTACTGAGCCTGCTGGCCGGCGCGGCGCTGCTGATCCTGCTCACGCGGGGCATCACCGGGCCGCTGGAACAGCTGTCGCGCGCCAGCCACGCGCTGGGCGAGGGCGACTACAGCGTGCGGGTGCCGGTGACCGGCCGCGACGAACTGGGGCAGCTCGCGGGCAGCTTCAACGCGGCGGCCGAGCAGCTCGCGGCGCAGGCCGGGCGTACCGAGGAAGAACGCGGCGCGGCGCAGCAGCTTCGCGGCGATCTGGGTGAGCTTCGCGGCGCGGCGCAGGCCATGTCGGCCGGCGACCTGACCCGCTCCGCCCCCGAGCGCGGCGAACTGGCCGAGGTGGGCGGGGCGGTCAACCGCCTGAACGCGGCCCTGGCCCAGACCCTGCGCGCCGCGCGGCAGCACGCCGCCGACCTAGAAGGGGCCGGACGCCTCTCGCTGGAAACCGGCGTGACCGTCGGCAACGTTTCGGACCGGACGGCCGCGCAGGCCGGCAGCCTGGCCGCCGGCCTCCAGACCCTCTCGGCGCAGCTCACGGCGCTCGCGGCCCAGGCGCAGGCCGGAGCCGAGCCGCTGGGACAGGCGGGCGCGAGCGCGCAGGCCGGGCAGCAGGCCATGCAGGCGGCGCTGGGCGAGTTCGGCACCCTGCAGGGCAGCGCGCAGGAGACCGGCGCGCGCCTCCAGACCCTGCGGGCGCACGCCGAGGAAATTCAGGCAGCGCTGGACACGGTGGGCCGCGTGGCCGGCCAGACCAACCTGCTCTCGCTGCACGCGGCCATCGAGGCGGCGGGGGCCGGAGAGAGCGGCCGGCGCTTCGCGGTCGTGGCCGACGAAGTGCGCGGGCTGGCCGACGAGTCGGCGGCCGTCACGGCGCACATCACGGCGCTGGTCGGGGCCGTACAGGCCGAACTGGGCGCCCTGCACGAAGAACTGCATGTCCAGCGCGCGGCGCTGACGCAGGGCCAGCAGCAGGCCGAGTGGGCCAGCGACGGCCTGCGTGAACTCGCCCGCCTCGCGGCGCTGGCCTCGGCCCGCCTCGCGGAGGTGCAGGGCAGTGCCCGGAGCGGCCTGGGGCACCTGGGCACCCTGAGCGGCGAGGCCCAGACCCTCACGCAGGCGGCCCAGGCCCAGTCGGGCGCGCTGGCACGCAGCCAGGAAGCCGCCCAGACGGTGCAGGCCGGAGCCAAGGCCCTCGGGGAACACCTGGGCCGCTACCGCCTGCCCAGCTGAGCCGCCCTTCCCTCTTCCCCGACCGAACCCGCGCAAGGAGTTTGCCAATGTCACAAAATGCCCGTCTGGACCCCACCACCGCCGCCCCGCTGCTGCCCGGCAAGACCAAAACCAAGGCCCGCCCCTCGGCGCGCGTGGGCCTTCCGCGCCCGCCCGCCGGCGAGCGCAGCACCCTGCTGGGCCGGCTGTCGGTGGGGCAGAAGCTGGCCCTCGCCGGCCTGCTGCTGGGTGTGCCCTTCGTCGTGACCAACATCGCGCAGCTGCGCGGCGAGCAGGGCCAGGTGCGCCAGCTCCAGACCCAGCTCGGCGGCCAGCAGCTGCTCGTGCCGCTGCTCGAAGTGCTTCAGAACACCCAGCAGGTGCAGCTCTCCTCGGTGCAGGTGCTTCAGGGCGAGACCGGCGCGCAGGTCGCCAACACCGAGCAGCTCCAGGCGCTGGAAAAGGCCTTCAAGGCGCTGGCCGCCGCCGCCACCGCGCAGGGCCTCGAGAGTTTCGCCGCCGAGGTCAAGCAGACCCAGCAGAACCTCGACACCCTGCGCTGGAGCGTGGAATCGGCCTCGGTGACGGCCGCCGAGGCCCAGAAGGCCTACAGCGACGTA
Organism: Deinococcus gobiensis I-0; assembly: GCF_000252445.1. Lineage (GTDB taxonomy): Bacteria > Deinococcota > Deinococci > Deinococcales > Deinococcaceae > Deinococcus > Deinococcus gobiensis. Next base: position 17,199 of record NC_017805.1, read on the forward strand.
CTCCAGACTTCGGTCACGCCGCTGTTCAGCCGCGTGGCGGTCGCCAAGGAACTGAACGTCACCGCCGACCCCCGCCTGTCCTCGCTGTTCAGCCTGACCACGACCACGCTGCCCGAGAACATGGCGCTGGCCGGGTCGGTCGTCGCCGGCACCTCGCCGGTGCTCGAGCGCCTGGCGCGCGCGGCAGCGTCATCGACGCCCGCAACCGCGCCGACGCCCGCGTGGCCTGGGAAAGCGCCTACCAGGCGGCGTCCAAGATCACGTCCAGCCTCGAGGCGGCCACGACGCTCTCGCCCGACCTCAAGTCGGCGCTGGGCCCCGCCGCCCAGAAACTCCAGACCAGCGCCGACGACGTGTTCAACGGCCTGAACGACGGCCTGATCGTGCCCGAGCGCCTCTCGATCACCTCCGCCGAACTCGCGCAGCTCAGTCCCGCCTACCTGGGCGCGCTGTACGGCACCTTCAAGCAGTCGGTGGGCACGCTGGGGACCATCCTGAACGGCGAGGTCGCCAGCCACACGCGCGGCCTGCAACTGCGCACCCTGCTGCTGATCCTGGGCACGCTGCTCGTGGCCGGACTGCTGTACCTCATCGCCCGCTCGATCACCGGTCCGCTGGGCACGCTGACGAGCGCCTCGCGCCGCCTGGCCGCCGGGGACCTGCAGGTCAACGTGCCGGTCACCACCCGCGACGAGGTGGGCCTGCTGACGACCTCCTTCAACACCGCCGCCGCGCAGCTGCGCGAAAACGCCGTGCGCGTCGAGCAGGAACGTCTCGAAGCCCAGAAGCTCCAGAACAACATCGGTGAATTCCTCGACGTGACCATGGACATCGCCGGCGGCGACCTGACCCGGCGCGGCCAGGTGACCGAGGACGTGCTGGGCAACGTCGTGGACTCCATTAACCTGATGACCGACGAGCTGGCGCACGTGCTTCAGGAAGTGCAGCAGGCCTCGCAGTCGGTCACGGGCGGCTCGCAGGCGATGCTGGGCACGACCGCCCAGATCGAGCGCGGCACCCAGGCGACGGTGGAAGAAGCCCGCCGCGTGTCCGATCAGGCCGCCGAGGTCACGCAGGCCATCCGCCTGATGGCGCAGAACGCCCAGTCCTCGGCCCAGACGGCGCAGCAGGCGCTTCTGGCCTCGCAGCAGGGGCAGGAAGCGGTGGAAGGCACCCTGAGCGGCATGCAGAACATCCGCCGCGAGGTGCAGGGCGTCGCCAAGCGCATCAAGGGCCTGGGCGACCGCTCGCTGGAAATTCAGGACATTGTGGATACGATCACCCAGATCACCCGGCAGACCCACCTGCTGGCGCTCAACGCCTCCATCGAGGCGGCGGGCGCGGGCGAGGCGGGCGGGCGCTTCAGCATCGTCGCAGACGAAGTGCGTAAGCTGGCCGACACCTCGGCGCAGGCCACCGGCCGCATCGCCACGCTCATCAAGAACGTGCAGGCCGAGATTCAGGACGTGATCACCAGCGTGGAGGACGGCACCCGCGAGGTGGAGCAGGGCTACCGCGTGGCCGGCAGCGCCGGTGAACGTCTGCGCGAACTGGGCGTGCTGGCGACGCAGGCCGCGCAGTTCGCCGAACTCATCGCCGACTCGACCCAGAGCCAGGTGCGCGCCGTTGAGCAGATGAGCGGCGCGGTGGGGCAGATCGCCAGCATCGCCCAGGAATCGCAGGGGTCGGTGACGCGCGGACGCACGGCCGCCGAACAGCTCGAACAGCTTTCTCAGGAACTGGGCGCGAGCCTCGCGCGCTTCCGGCTGCCCGCATGACCTCCTTCGCCGCGCGCTCCCCCGCCCTGAGCGCCGAACTGATGGGGGCGTTCTATGCCGAGGCCGGCGAGGTGCTCGCCGACCTGCGCCGGGGCGTCGCGGCGCTGGACACGGTCGCCCCGGGGGCCTTCGTCCCCGCCCTGGCCCCGCTGAGCCTGCTGGCCCACCGCCTGCGCGGCAGCGCCGGGCTGTACGGCTTCGCGCAGTTCTCGGTGCTGTGCGGGCTGCTCGAGCGCGTCCTGGACGCCCGCCCCGAGTTGCCCGCCCAGGAGCGGACCGACTACGTCGCCCTGCTGGACACGGTCTGCCGCGTGCTGGAAGGCAGCCTGGACACCCTGCGCGCCGGGGGCGACGACCGCGACCTGGGGCAGGCCTTCACGCGTCAGGGCGGCACCGAGCAGCTGCGCGCCCTGCTGCGCGCGGTGCCGGCGGCCTTCACGCTGCGCGCGCCGGCCCACGCGGTTCCCCAGGCCGACCCCGACGCCGACCCTGCTGGGGAGGGTACGGGCGACACGGCCTCCGAGCTGCGCGGCTTCGTGCGCGAGCAGGCCGAGGTCTGGGACTACTTCGCCCCGGAAGTGCGCGAGCACCTCGCCGCCCTGCGCGCCGAACTCGCGCGCGGCGAGGCCGGCGACCTCGGCGTGATGTTCCGCGCGGCCCACACCATCAAGGGCAGCGCCTACATGGTCGGCCTGAACGTGCTGGGCGATTTCGCGCACGGCGCCGAGGACCTGCTGGGCGCCGTGCGCGCCGGCGACCTGGGCCTGAACGCGGGCGTGCAGGGACTGCTCGAACAGGCGGCCGACCTGGCCGACGACCTGCTGCTCACGGCCGAGGGCGGCGAGCCGAGCGGCGGCGCGGCCCTGCTGCCCCGCCGCCTGGCGCACCTGAGCGAGGGCCTGCGGCGCATGGCGAGCGGCGAGGCCCCGTTGGCCCCCCTGTCGGCCACGCCCGCACCCACGGCCCCGGCGGCGGCCGCCGCTCCCGCCGAGCCGGCCCAGGCCGTCGCCGAGGCTGCGCAGCGCACCAGCATCCGTGTGCCGGCGGCGCAGATCGAAGGCCTGCTCGACCAGGTCGGCGGGGCCGTGACCTCGCGCGCGCGCCTCTCGAACCTGCTCGGCCGCCTGGCCGACCTCGAACGCAGCATGAGCGACAGCCAGCAGCGTTTCCAGCGCGCGGTGCGCGACTTCGAGGAACGCCACCTCAACCCTGACCTCGTGCAGCGCGACGACGCGCCCATGAACAGCGAGCGGCCCCTGACCGGGCAGTTCGCGGAGCTGGAATTCGACACCTACGACGACCTGAACATCCTCTCGCGCAGCGTGACCGAGCTGAGCGCCGACTTCTCGGAAGTGCGCCGCAACCTCAGCGACACGGTGGCCGAGTTGCAAGACGAGAACGAGCGCCTGGGCAAGCTGCTGCGCGGCCTGCGCCTCGCGGTGAACCGCACGAGCCGCGTGCCCTTCACGCAGGCCACCGCCCGCCTCAAGCGCTGGGCGCGCGAGCAGCAGGGCGAAGAAGGCAGCCTGCCCTTCGACCTCGTGACCGAAGGCGAGGACATCCAGGTCGAGAGCAGCGTGCTCCAGCGCCTGACCGGGCCGCTCATGCACCTGCTGACCAACGCGGTCTCGCACGGGCTGGGCAGCGCCGAGGGCCGCGTGCAGGCGGGCAAGGCCGCGCGCGGTCAGGTCTGGCTGCGCGCCGCCGAGACGGGACAGTTCCTAGAAGTCACGGTGGCCGACGACGGGCAGGGCCTGGATCTGGACCGCGTGCGCGAGCGCGCCCTGACCGGCGGCCTGCGTTCGGCGCAGGAACTCGGGCGCATGGGCGACGACGAACTCGCCCGCCTGATCCTGCTGCCGGGCCTCTCGACCGCCGCCGAGGTCGGCCGGGTGGCCGGGCGCGGCGTGGGCATGGACGCGGTGGCGACTGCCGTGCGCCAGCTGGGCGGCGAGCTGCTCATCCAGACCGAGCGCGGGGTCGGTACGGCCTTCACCCTGCGCCTGCCGACCGCGCAGCGCATCATGGACCTCCTGCAGGTACGCGTCGGCGGCCCCGAATCGCCGGAAGTCGCCTTCGCGCTGGCCTCGGTGCGCGCCCTGCGTGACGTGCCCGCCGAACAGATCGTGCAGGAGGGGGGCGAGCGCTATGCCCGCTTCGAGGGTGAACTGGTTCCGGTCGTGGACCTGCGCCCGCTGTGGGGCCAGCCGGCCGGCGAGGTGCGGTCGTACCGCCTCGTGTTCCTGACCTCGGTGATCGGCATGGTCGCCGCGCAGGTGGGCGAATTCGGCGAACTCGTCGAAGCCGGGGTCACGGCGCCGGGCCTGGCGCTGGGCTCGCTGGACTACCTCTCGGGCCTGGCGCTGGCACCCAGCGGCGAGGTGCGCCCCGTGCTGGAACCCGCCGGGCTGCGCCGCCTCTCGCGCCGTCCCCAGGCGTGGCTGCGCCAGGAGACGGTGGCCGAGAAGGCGCCGCTGCGCCGGCTGCTGCTCGTGGACGACTCGCTGAGCGTGCGCAAGCTCGTGGGCCGCATGCTCGAACGCGGCGGCTACGAGGTCCATGTGGCCGCCGACGGCCAGGAGGCGCTGGACCTGCTGCACCTCGACCCGCACTTCGACGCGGTCGTCACCGACCTGGAGATGCCGCGCGTGAACGGCTACGAACTCATGGAAGGGCTGCGCTCGCGCTTCAGCACCGCCGCCCTGCCCATGCTCGTCATGACCACCCGCGCGGGCGAGAAGCACCAGCGGCTGGCCTTCCAGCTCGGCGCGACCGACTACTTCACCAAACCCGTCAATGAGCCGCTGCTGCTGCGGCGCCTGGAATCGCTGTTCGCGCCCCAGGGCCTCGCCGCGCAGGCACTCGCCTCGCGCGACGCCACGCTGGAGGACTGGGCATGAGCGCCGACCAGGGCACCGTCCGGCTGCTGACCATCCTCTCCGACCCCTCACGCGCGGCGCTGTACGCGGCGCTTGCCCGGCAGGCCGGCATGGACGTGCTGGAGGCCGACGGCGGCCTGCCCGCGCTGACGCAGCTCGAACGCACGCCGGTCTCGGCCGTGGTGTGCGACGCCCAGCTCTCCGACATGAGCGGCGCCGAATTCGCGGAGGTGCTGGCCGAGACCTTCCCGGACCGGACGCCGCCCCTGCACCTCCTGAGCCCCGGCGGCGAAATGGAAACCACGCCGCAGATGTTCCGGCAGGTCATGCGCTCGCTCGACCGCTCGCCGCACCTGCTGGGCGCGCCGCTGTGCGAGGAGGCCCCCTCGCAGCTCCAGGGCCAGCTCGTGGATTTCCCGCTGGGCGACCTGCTCGCCTGGGTGGGCGAGATGGGGCTGCACGGCCACTGGACCGTGGACCTGGGCACCGAACTGTTCTCGCCGGGCGCCTACCTGCTCATGCAGGCGGGCGACGTGGTGTATGCCGAGTACGCCGGGCTGAGCGGCAAGGCGGCCATGACCGCGCTGATGCGCGCCGTCGAGCAGACGGAGCACGCCGGGTTCCGGTTCTGCGCCGTAGCCGCTCCACTGCCGGTGCCGCGCATGACCGACCTGCACCTCTCGACCTCCCGCCTGCTGCTCGAGGTCGCCGTGGACCTCGACCACGCCCATTCCGGGCCGGTCCCGCACCGGTCCCTGTCCTGATTCCGCTTCCCGTGTTCTGGAGACCCCCCGTACATGCCTGAAATCCTGATCGTCGACGACAGTGTCAGCGTCCGCAAGGCGCTGGAAATCACCTTCCGCAATCACGCCCTGGACAGCCGCAGCGCCTCAAGCGGTGAGCAGGCCCTGGACATGCTCGACGAGGCCGCCGCCTGCGACCTGCTGATGGTGGACGTGATCATGCCCGGCATGAGCGGCCTGGAGCTGTGCAGCCGCCTGAAGGCCGACGCCCGCTCGGCGCACCTGCCCGTGATCCTGATGAGCGGCAACGTGGACGACGAGGTCCGCGCCCAGGCCCGCGAGGCCGGGGCCAGCGGCGTGCTGCGCAAGCCCTTCCGCTCCGAGGAACTGATTCCCCTCGTGCAGGAGGTGCTCGCCGCCCACCGTCAGACGGCCGGCGACGCCGAGGCCACCGGGCCGGCCCCCGCCGCGCCCGCCATCGACGACGGCGACCTGGGGGCACTGAACGCCCTGCTCCAGACCTACGAGGACCACCCGCAGGTGCGCGACGTGGTGATCCTGGACCGCCAGGGCCAGCCGCTCAAGCAGACCGGCAACGTGCTGCCCGAGAATATCCAGCTGTTCGCCCGTTTCTTCACGAACACGGCCGGCGTGCTGGGCCGCCAGATGCTGGGCGAGGACATCGACCAGGTCAGCATCCGCTACGGCGCGCACCAGATGGTCATCCACAACCTGCCGGGTCATTTCGTGGTCGTGCTGATGGGCGCGCCCGAGTCGGCGGCGCGCGTCGTCAACTGAGTCCCGCAGCCCGCGCGGAGCGCGGCAACTGGCGGCCGTTCCCCACTTCCGGTGGGGGCGGCCGGTTTCGGTGAATGGCCGGTCAGAACGCCTTCAGGGCGAGGGATGTCCGAATTGCGTCAGGGAACAGGTGCTAGCGTCGGGCCATGATTCGGGGACCTGTGCCGACAGACGAGGCCGCTAGACTTCTGGACCTCAACGGTTACGGCATCCTGGATACCCCTGCCGAGGAAAACTACGACCGCATCGTGCGCCTGGCGTCGCGGCTGCTGGGCACCCCCGTCGCCGTCCTGAATTTCGTGGACGAGCACCGCCACTGGAACAAGGCCGCGACCGGGGCAGAACGCGCCGAGCTGGCCCGCACCGACGCGCCCTGCGCCTGGACGATCATGGAGGACGCGCCGCTGGTCGTGCCTGACCTGACGGCCGACGAGCGTTTCGAGGGCCTGGGGCTGGTGCAGGACGGAGCCAGGATGTACGCGGGGACCCCGCTGATCACGCCGCGCGGCCACCGTATCGGGACGCTATGCGTGTTCGATACCGCCCCCCGGCAGCCGACCAGCGACGACCTGCTGATCTTGCAGGACCTCGCCGCGCTGGCGGTCAGCGAACTGGAGCTGCGGTCCCATACGAGCGAGCTGAGCCGGCAGCTGGACGCCCAGGAGCTGTACGCCGCCGGGCTGCGGCGCGAGCTGAGCAACGCCCAGACGCTGGAGGCGGTCACGGCCCTGAGCAACATGAACGGCACTCCGGAGGAGATCACCGTCCACGCCGCGCAGCTGCTCGGGCAGGCGGTCGGGGCCGACTGGACCGGGCTGGTGACGGTCCGGGAACAGGGCACGCAGGTCCATGTGGTGCAGATGCAGCAGGATTTCCCTGCGCCTCTGGCCCAGCTGCTCCAGCAGTCCAGCACCCAGAGCCGGGGCGTGACGGCCACCCTGCTCGACGCGCAGCAGAACGTGTATGTGGACCACTACGCCGCCCACCCCGCCTCGCTGCCCAATGCGGCCGGGCTGGGCCTGCGCGCCATCGCCTGGGTGCCGCTGGGCCTGTGGGGTCAGGAGCGCGCGGTCCTGGCGGTCCTGCGGGCCGGGGGCGAGGAGCGGCGGCCCTGGCGCGCCAGCGACCGCGCCCTGCTGGAAGCGGCGGGCCGCAGCATCCGCAGCGCCATGCAGCGCCACGACGCGCTGGCGGCCGCCACCCGCATCTCCAAACAGGACTCCCTGACCGGCGTCGGCAACCGCCGCGCCCTGGAGGAGGCGCTGTGTGAGGCCGCCCCGGACAGCGACTGGACCGTGAGTCTCATGGACCTCGACGGCTTCAAGAGCCTCAACGACACTGCCGGACACGCCGAGGGCGACAAGGCGCTGCGGGTCTTCGCCGGGGCGCTGGCGGCCGAGTTCGCGCTCGACGGTCAGGTGTACCGGCTGGGCGGCGACGAGTTCGTGCTGCTGCTGCCGGGCCTGTGGGCCGAGGCCGACGTGCTGGACCGCATCGACCTCGCGGTGCTGGCGGTGCGGCAGGTCGCGCCTACGCCGCTGGGCGTGAGCCTCGGCAGCGCGACGACGCAGGAAGGCGCACTGGAGGACCTGCTGGGGCGCGCCGACCGGCGCATGTACGCCGCCAAGCGCCGCCGCAAGACCAGAGCGCCGGTCGGCGTCTGAGGGCCGGCCCCGTATCATCCCTGACAGCTCCGCGCCGCCGCGCCGTGCCACCCTGCGCCATGACGACCTTCAAGAAGGGTGACCGGGTGAAGTGGAGCAGCCACGGCGGCGAGGCGCACGGTGAGGTGGTGCGCGTGGCGCACGAGGACGGCGAGGTGCAGGGCTTCCACTACCGCGCGAGCAAGGACGACCCGCGATACATCGTGAAGCTGGAGGACGGCCGCCACGCCGCCCATACCGCCGACGCGCTCTCGAAGGCCTGAAATCGGAGAAGGCCGGGCGCACGGGGGCCCGGCCTTCCTTCTGCTTCAACTCACACCAGCGACGGTTGCCGGCCCAGTGACCGCAGACGCAACATGCTGCCCAGAAATACGAGGCCGCTGAAGCCGGTCAGGACCAGCAGGGTCATGAACGCCGCGCCCGCGCCCAGGCTGGGGGCCAGCGCCGCGAAGGTCAGCGGCAGGATGAAGCCGCCCAGGCCGCCCAGCAGCCCCACCAGCCCGCCGACCACGCCCATCTGGCCGGGGTACCACTGCGCGACCAGGGTGTAGGTGCTGGCCTTGCCCACGCCCATGCCCACGCCGACCACGGTGGTCAGCAGCACGAAAGGCACCAGTGCCAGCTCGCGGGTCAGGGGCAGCAGCCCCAGCAGCATGACTGCGAAGGCCGCGACCGTCACGCCGCGCGGCCCGAAGCGGTCGCTGAGGTAGCCGCCCAGCGGGCGCAGTAGGCTGGCCGGAAAGATGAACAGCGCCGTGAGCAGCCCGGCCTCGGCCAGCGGCACGCCAGAGTGGTCCACGTAGAATTTGGGCAGGTACAGGCTCAGGGCCACGTAGGCGCCGAAAAACACCACGTAGTACAGCCCGAAACGCCAGACCTGCGCGTTGCCCAGTGGCCGTAGCCAGTCGCCCAGCGTGCGCGTGGTCTGCCGGGGGAGGTCGGCGGGGGTAAAGCGCGCCGTGAGCAGGCCCACGCCCAGCAGCAGCAGCGCGAACAGGAAGGGCACGAAATGCCAGCCGCCGGGAATGAGCAGCCCGGCCGGCACCAGCCCGACGAGCAGCGGCGCGGCCAGCTTGGTGAGGCTGGCCCCCGCGTTGCCGGCCCCGAAGGTGCCCAGCGCGAGGCCCTGGCGCGCGGCGGGGACCCACTGCGCGATCCAGGCGTTGCCGACCGCGAAGCTCACGCCCGCGAGACCCACGCCCAGCGCCAGGGCCAGGATCATGCTGAAGCTGTGTGCGAAGGCCAGCGCCAGCGCAAAGGCGGCCGTCACGAAGGTCACGCCCAGGAACAGTTTCTTGCCGCCCAGGCGGTCGGCGAGCAGCCCGGCGGGCAGCCGCAGCAGCGACCCCGTGAGGACCGGAATGGCGGTCAGCAGCGCGAACTGCGCGTCGCTGAGCCCGAACTGCTTGCGGATGGGCAGCGCCACGATGGCGAACATCACCCATACGGCGAACATCAGCGTGAAGCCGGTGGTGGACCAGGCGACCACCCGGCGGGCGTCGGCGGTCAGGGCGGGAGCGGCGGGGGAGTGGGTCATGTCGGGGCCTCCTTCGTGCGGGATCAGTGGTGGGTCGCCAGGACCGTGCCCAGCAGGTGCAGCATGTGGGCCTTGAGGTTCAGGTACGTCGGGTGGCTCACCAGTTCAGTGCGGTCGCGCGGGCGCGGCAGGTCCACGGTCAGGACCTCGTGGATATGGGCGCGCGGGCCGTTGCTCATGACCACGATGCGGTCGCTGAGGTAGATCGCCTCGTCGATGTCGTGCGTGACCATCACCACGTTGCTGATGCCGCTCTCGCCCTCGGTGCTCCACATGCCCAGCAGTTCGTCCTGCAGCTTGCCCTTGGTGATGGCGTCGAGCGCCCCGAAAGGCTCGTCGAGCAGCAGCACGCGCGGCTGCACCGCGAAGGCGCGGGCGATGGCGACGCGCTGGCGCTGCCCGCCCGACAGGGCCGAGGGCCGCTTGTGCTGGTGCGGCCACAGCCCGACCATCTTCAGGGCGTGGTCGGTCGAGGCGTCGCGCTCGGCGGCGTTCATGTCGGTGCGGGCGGCCCTCAGGGCCTCGGTCACGTTGGCGCGCACGCTCAGCCAGGGCAGCAGCGAGTAGTTCTGGAACACCATCGCGCGGTCGGGGCCGGGGCCGGTGATGGTGCGGCCCAACAGCTTCACGCTGCCCTCGCTGGGGTGGTCCAGCCCCGAGATCAGGTTGAGCAGCGTGCTCTTGCCGCAGCCCGAGTGCCCGATGATGCTCACGAACTCGCCGGGCCAGATGTCCAGGTTCACGTTCTCCAGCGCCACGAAGTTGCCGTAGCGGCGGTGTACGCCCGCGATGTCCAGCGCCGGGGTCAGCGGTGAGGCGATGGCCGAAGCCTTGGGGTTGAGCAGGGCGGCTTCAGACATACGACACCTTCTTTTCCAGCAGGTTGAACAGGCGGTCGAACAGGAAGCCGGTCACGCCGATGATGAGAATGGCGCACACCACGTTCGCCAGGTTCAGGGCGTTCCAGGCGTCCCAGACGTAGAAGCCGATGCCGCTCTTGCCGCTGAGCATCTCGGCGGCCACGATGACCATCCACGCGATGCCGAACGAAATCCGCAGGCCGGTCACGATGTGGGGCAGGGCGTAGGGCATCAGCACCCGGAAGACGTACTGCCCCGGCGTGAAGCGGAACACGCGCGCCACGTTCTTGAAGTCCTGGGGCACGCCGCTGACCCCGAAGGCCGTGTTGATGACGGTGGGCCACAGCGCCGTGATGAAGATGATGAACACCGTCGCCGGCTCGGCCGACTTGAACAGCGTCAGGCCGATGGGAAACCACGCCAGCGGCGAGACCGGGCGCAGCAGCTGCACCACCGGGTCGAGCACCCTGCGGATGCCCGGAATGCTGCCCATCACGACGCCCAGCGGAATGGCGACGAGCGCCCCGAGCGCGAAGCCCGAGAACACGCGCGTCAGCGACGACATGAGCAGGTTCAGGATGCCCTGGTCGTTGGGGCCACGGTTGTACCAGGGGTCGCGCAGCAGGCCCACGAGGGTCGTGGCGATCACGCCCAGGCTGGGCAGGTCCGGGCGCAGGGCGGCGGCCCCGGCGTACACCAGCGCGAGCAGGGCCAGACCCAGCACGAAAAAGCCCAGCCCTTGCAAGGGCGCGCGCAGGTCTACGCGGCGCGGCGCGGCGGGGGGCGCGGAAACGGGGGCACTGGTGGGGCGGGTCGTGGTCATGGCGTCTCCAGACAGGGGGGAGGCGGGGGCGGCAGGCAGGAGAGGGGCGCGCGGCGCGGCGCGCCCGACTGGGGCTCAGCTCGGCAGCGGGTGGGCCTTGATGTAGGCGGCCGGGTTCTTGGGGTCGAAGGTCCAGCCGTCGATGGTCGTCTTGATGGTCGCCATGTCGTCGTTCGGCACCTTGAGGCCCGCTTCCTTGGCGACCTCGCGGTACAGGTCGTCCATGATGAGTTTCTCGGCCACCGCCTGGTAGTCGGGCGCGGTCTTGAGGAGCCCGAAGCGCACGTACTGGGCCAGGAACCAGATGGCGTGGCCGTGGCGGGGCAGGTTGGTCTGGCCGGCGCGCGAGAACATCATCTGGTCGCCCAGGAACTGCTTGTTGCCGATGATGCCGCCCATGTCGTACTTGCCCTCCAGGCGGCCCTCGATCACGTCGGCCGAGGCGTTGACGTACTTGCTGGCGCTGATGACCTTGGCGGCCTGACGGCGGTTGGGCAGCGAGTCGAGCCACGCCGAGGCGTCGAGCACCGCGCGCATCACGGCCTTGACCTCGTCGCGCCGGGCCGAGAACTCCTTGTTGAGCACCAGCGCCTTCTCGGGGTGGTTGCGCCACAGCTGCTGGGTGGTCAGGTGCGTGAAGCCGATGCCCTGCTGCACGGCCACGCCGGGCCACGGCTCGCCCACGCAGAAGCCGTCCATGTTGCCGACCTTCATGTTGGCGACCATCTGGGGCGGCGGCACGGTGATGATGCCGACCTTGCTCTGGTTCACGCCCGCGTTCGCCAGCCAGTAGCGCATCCAGATGTCGTGGGTGCCGCCGGGGAAGGTGACGGCGAAGGTCGGGGCCTTGCCCGAGGCGACCAGCTTGCGGATCATCTCGCCCGCCGCCTTGGGGTCGCCGCCCGCCGCCTTGAAGCTGTTTTCCAGCGCGATGCCCTGGCCGTTGTTGTCCAGGATCATGGCGATGGGCAGTTCCTTGCCCGCCGGGCCGCCGATGCCGGTGTACACGCTCAGGGGCATGCCGAACAGACAGTGCGCCGCTTGCAGGTCGCCGCTGAGCAGCCCGTCGCGGGTCGCGGCCCACGACGCCTGCTTGATCACGTTCACCTCGACGCCGTACTTCTTGAAGTAGCCGAGTTCCTGGGCCATCACGATGCTCGCGCAGTCGGTCAGGGCGATGAAGCCGATGTTGATGGGCTTTTTGGCCTGGGCACGGGCGAACTGCGGCAGGGTGGTGGCGGCGGTGACGGCGGCGGTGCTGGCGGCGAGCTTGAGGAACGAGCGGCGGTCGTGGGTCATGTGGCTCCTGGAATAAAGAGAAGGGGGGAGGGGCGCAGGATTTACTTCGTTTCGGGCGTCGCCCAGTGGTACGGCAGGAATTTGCCCGCCATCTTGATCGTCACGCGGTCGCCGTCGGGGTGGGCCTCGCGGCCCAGCTCCAGCCGGAAGTTGATGGCGCTCATGATTCCGTCGCCGAATTCCTCGTGGATCAGGGTCTTGAGGGTGGGGCCGTACACCTGAAGCACCTCGTACAGCCGGTAGATGGTGGGGTCGGTGGGAGGCAGGGTCTCGAAGGACCCGCGCGACACGAAGGCGGTCAGGACCGGCGCGCCGCTTTCCGGCAGGCCCAGCAGCCCCAGCAGGGAGGCGGCCATCGGGGCGGGCATGGGGTGCTGGCCTTGCAGGGCCGCCCCGAGCCACACGCGGTCGGCCCCGAGCTGCGCGCCCAGGTTGGTCAGGGTCAGGCCACGCTCCTGGCGGGCCGCCCCGATCTGCGCGAGCAGTTCGGCGCGCGTGGGCCGGGTGGCGGAGGGGGTCAGGGTGTCTGTGCTGATCAGGGTATCTGGGGTCATGGCGTCTCCTGAAACGGGCGGGGAAGGTCAGCAGGGAAGACTGGACTTACAGGGGCGCGGCGGCCCGGATGGAGGGCGGCGCTCCGGCCAGCGTCGCGGCCACGCCCACGGGGTGCAGCGTGACGGCCGTGCCCTTGAACTGCGGCATGCGCGAATGGGGGTCCAGCGTGTCGGGGTCGGTCAGGAGGTTGGCGGTCCCCGGCCAGTGGAAGGGCAGGAACACGGTGTCGGACCGGATGCCGGGGGTCAGGGCGACGGGCAGCACCGCCTCGCCGTGCGCGGTGCGCAGCCGCACCGGGTCGCCCGCGCCCAGGCCGTACTCGGCGGCGGTGCCGGGGTGCATCTGGGCGGTGGCCTCGGCCTTGAGGGCCGGGTTGCGCCGGCTCTGGGTGCCGCTCTGGTACTGGTTGCCCAGCCGTCCGGTGATCAGGGTCAGGCTGCGCGGCGCGCCCAGCGTGACCCGCACCTCCGGCACCCGCAGCGTCGCCAGGCCGTCCGGCGTGGGGTAGCTGGGCGCGTAGGCGTGCGGGGTGTCGGGGCCGCCCGCCGACTTCACCGGCCACTGGGCGCTGGCGCGGTCCAGGCGCTCGGCGCTCAGACCGCTGTAGTCGGCCTTGCCGCCCTTCGTCGCCGCGAAGAACTCGTCCTGCACCTCGCGGAAGCTGCCGTACATAAAGCCCTGGGACCGGCACACGGCGGCGGCGAGGTCGCACAGGATGCGCCAGTCCTCGCGGGCGGCCCCCGGCGCGGTCATGGCCCTGCGGCGGCGCTGCACCCGGCCCTCGAGGTTGGTGGTCGTGCCTTCTTCCTCGCACCACATGCTGCCGGGCAGGACCAGCGTGGCGAGCTGCGCGGTCTCGCTGGGCAGGAAGTCGATGACGATGAGGTGCTTCAGGGCCTTGAGGCGCTCGGTCACCTGCCCGGCCCCCGCCGCGCTGACCACCGGGTTGCTGCCCAGCACGATGAGGGCCTCTATGCCGCCCTGTTCAGTGGGCTGGCCGCAGGCGTTCAGCAGTTCCTGGGCGCTGTAGCCCGGCTGCGGCAGGTCCTCCGGCGCGACGCCCCACAGCGCGGCCATCTCGGCGCGGTGGCTGGAGTCGCGCAGGCTGCGCGCGCCGGGGAGCTGGTCGTTCTTCTGGCCGTGCTCGCGCCCGCCCTGACCGTTGCCCTGGCCGGTCAGGGTGCCGTAGCCGCCGCCCGGCTTGCCGAAGTGCCCGGTCAGGAACGCGAGGTTGATGAAGGCCTGCACCGTGTCGGTGCCCTGCGCGCTCTGCTCGGGGCCGCGCCCGGTCAGGATCAGGGGCTTGGCCGCGTCGGCGTAGGCGCGCGCCAACGTCAGGAACTCGGTTTCGGAAATGCCGCACTCGTGGGCTACGCGGGCGGCCGGGTAGTCGTCCGCGTGCGCGAGCACCTCGGCCATGCCGTGGGCAGGGGCGGTCGGGCGAATCTTGCCCCACGCCTTCATCTGGTGCAGCAGTCCCAGCGCCAGCACGCCGTCGCTGCCGGGGCGCAGGTTCAGGCCGCGCCCGGCGACCTTGGTGGTGGTCGTGGCGCGCGGGTCGATGGCGTAGATCACGCCGCCCCGGTCCTTGGCCGCCTTGAGGTACTGCATGATCGGCGGCAGCGTCTCGGCCACGTTGGCGCCGACCAGCAGGATCAGGTCGCTGGTGCCGATGTCCTCCAGCGGAAAGCCCAGGCCCCGGTCGTAGCCCACCGTGCGGTTCATGGCCGTGCTGGCCGAGGCCATGCAGTAGCGGCCGTTGTAGTCGATGTTGCCCGTTTTCAGGGCCACGCGGGCGAACTTGCCCAGCAGGTAGGTCTTCTCATTGGTCAGGCTGCCGCTGCCGAACACGCCCACGCGGTTCGGGTCACTGTCCAGCAGCGGCGTCAGGGCTTCGCGCACGTAGGCCATCGCCTCGGCCCAGCCCACCGGGACCAGTTCGCCGCCTTTGCGCAGCAGCGGCGTGCTCAGGCGGTCGGGGTGGCGCAGGTCGCTCAGGGCGGCGAGGCCCTTTTTGCAGACCGTGCCGTGCGCCACCGGGCAGTCCCTGGTCGGCGTGACTTTCACCGGCAGCCCGCCTTCCAGGTGCAGGTCGAAATTGCACTGCACGGCGCAGTACGGGCAGGTGGTCCGGACTGTGGTGGGAGTGGGCGCGCTCATGCAGCCGAGCTTGCCGACTGGCAGGTAGGTTGTCAACCCCAAATTTGCAAAAATGGGCAAGACTCTGTAACAAGTGGCAGAAAATCGAGTCTGTCATCTAGATTTAGGATCTAAATCTACAAATTGTCCAGATATTTCTTGACAACCTGCTAGTATTGCGGCTCAATGGCGGCAGAGGCCGGCCGGCCTGCTCTTCCCGCCGGCTCCGTTCCCCCGCTTTTCGGAGGCGTTTTTTCCCATGACTGACTTTGCGACCCCCCACCCTGCGCCCCCGGCCCCCCACGTCCTGATCGTCGGTAACGGCATGGTCGGCCACCGCTTCGTGGACGCCCTGCGTGCCCAGGCCGGTCCGGACATCCTGCGCGTGACGGTGATCAGCGAAGAGTCGCGCCTCGCCTACGACCGCGTGCGCCTCAGCAGCTTTTTCGACGATCCCCAGCCCGACCTGTCCCTGACCACCCCGGAGAACTACGCCGGGCAGGGGGTAGACGTGGTCTACGGCCGCGCGCACGAGGTGGACACCGCCGCGCGCACGGTGACGGTCGGCGACCGGGTGCTCGGCTACGACGCCCTGATGTTCGCCACCGGCAGCTTTCCCTTCGTGCCCCCGGTGCCGGGCAAGGACGCGGCGGGCTGCTTCGTGTACCGCACGCTCGACGACCTCGAAGCGATCCGCGCCGCCGCCCTGGGCGCTGGGCGTGGCGTGGTGATCGGCGGCGGCCTGCTGGGCCTGGAGGCCGCCGGGGCGCTGCGCAAGCTGGGCCTGGAGACGCACGTCGTCGAGTTCGCGCCGCAGCTCATGCCCGCGCAGCTCGACCCCGAAGGCGGACGCGCGCTGCAGAACATCATCGAGGAGATGGGCATCGGCGTGCACACCGCCAGGGCCACCCGCGAGATTACGCTGGACGCGCAGGGCCGCGTGACCGGCCTGGACTTCGCCGACGGCAGCCGCCTGGACGCCGATCTGGTGGTGTTCTCGGCCGGCATCCGCCCGCGCGACGACCTCGCCCGCGCCAGCGGCGTGCCGGTGGGCGAGCGCGGCGGCATTCAGATCGACGACCATTGCCGCACCGGCACCCCGGGCGTCTACGCGGTGGGCGAGTGCGCGCTGCACGGGGGCCGCGTGTACGGTCTGGTGGCCCCCGGCTACGCGATGGCGAAGGTGGCCGCCTCGAACGTCCTGATGGACCTGGGGCTGCGGCCCGCCGCCGAGGTGCACTTCACCGGGGCCGACCTCTCGACCAAGCTCAAGCTGCTGGGGGTCGAGGTCGGCAGTTTTGGCGACGCCAAGGGCACGACCGAGGGCTGCCGCACGGTCAGCCTGAGCGACAACGTGCGCGGCACCTACTCCAAGCTGGTGCTCTCGCCCGACGGCACGAAGGTGCTGGGCGGCCTGCTGGTGGGCGACACCTCGCGCTACGGCGACCTGCTCGACCTGACCATGAGCGCTGCCCCCCTGACCGTGCCGCCCGAAACCCTGATCGTGCCGCCGCTGCCCGGCGGGGCCGCGCCCACGCTGTCCGCCAACGCCCTGATCTGCTCGTGCGAGAACGTGCGTCAAGGCGCCATCTGCGGCGCGATTGCCGACGGCGCGCGCGACGTGGCCACCCTGAAAAAATGCACGGGCGCGGGCACCGGCTGCGGCGGCTGCGTGCCCAGCCTGCACGGCCTGCTCCAGAGTGAACTCGCGCGCCTGGGCGAGACTTTTTCCAACCACCTGTGCGAGCACTTCGCCTACTCGCGCCAGGAACTCTTCGACCTCGTGCGGGTCAAGGGGCACCACACCTGGGACGAGGTACTGGGCGCGCACGGCCACGGCCTGGGCTGCGAGATCTGCAAGCCGGCGGTGGCGAGCATCCTGGCGAGCCTGTACAACGAGCACATCCTGAAGCCGGGGCATGCGCCCCTCCAGGACACCAACGACGCCTTCCTGGCGAACATCCAGAAAAACGGCACCTACTCGGTCATGCCGCGCGTGCCGGGCGGCGAGATCACCGCCGATGGCCTCATCGCCATTGGCGCGGTCGCCAAGCGCTACGGCCTGTACTGCAAGATCACGGGCGGGCAGCGCATCGACCTGCTCGGCGCGCAGCGCGACGACCTGCCCGCCATCTGGGAGGAACTCATCGCGGCCGGCTTCGAAAGCGGGCACGCCTACGGCAAGAGCCTGCGCACGGTCAAGAGCTGCGTCGGCAGCACCTGGTGCCGCTACGGCGTGCAGGACAGCACCAGCCTCGCGGTGCGCCTGGAACTGCGCTACCGGGGCCTGCGCAGCCCCCACAAGCTCAAGAGCGGCGTGTCGGGCTGCACCCGCGAGTGCGCCGAGGCGCGCAGCAAGGACTTCGGGATCATCGCCACCGAGAAGGGCTGGAACCTGTACGTGGGCGGCAACGGCGGCGTGACGCCCAAGCACGCGGTGCTGCTCGCCTCCGACCTCCACGAGGACGAGGTCGTGCGCCTGCTCGACCGCTACCTGATGTTCTACGTGCGCACCGCTGACCGCCTCCAGCGCACCTCGACCTGGCTGGAAAACATGGACGGCGGCCTGGACTACCTGCGCGCCGTGATCATGGACGACCGCCTGGGCATCTGCGCCGAGCTGGAAGCCGAGATGGAGCGCCATGTGGCGAGCTACGAAGACGAGTGGGCCCGCGCCGTGGCGACCCCGGAGATGCGCGCCCGGTTCCGCACCTTCGTGAACAGCGACGCCCGCGACGACGGCGTGCAGTGGGTGGACGAGCGTGGCCAGATCCGCCCCGCCGACCTGCCCCCGGGCCTGACCCACCTGACCCCGCTGCCGATGGCCGGCGGCGACGACTGATGCCCGCCCTGTCCCGCACCCGCCCTGCCGAGGAGGCCCCCATGACCACCCTGCCGATCCCGACCACCGCCCCTGTCGCCCCCGGCCAGCCCCTCACCTGGACGCGCGTCTGCGCACTGAGCGACATCCTGCCCGGCACCGGCGTGTGCGCGCTCGTGGGGGGGCGGCAGGTGGCGGTCTTTTCCGTCGCCGGCGAGGTCTTCGCGCTGGGCAACCGCGATCCCTTCACCGGGGCCAACGTGATGTCGCGCGGCCTGACGGGCAGCTACCTGCGCGGCGACACGCAGGAACTGAAGGTCGCCTCGCCCCTGCTGAAAAACGCCTTCGACCTGCGCACGGGCCGGAGCCTCGACGACCCGGCCCTGGGCCTGCCGGTGTACGCCGCGCGTCTGGAGGGGGGTGACGTATGGATTGGTTCGCCGGATTGAGGGTCCTGAGCCTGGAGTCACGCCGCGCCCCGGAGATGGCCACCCTGATCGAGAAGTACCAGGGTGTGCCGATGGTGGCCCCCAGCCTGGCCGAGCAGAAACTCGATCTCGGCGGCGTGCTCGACCGCTTTGAGGCCGAACTGGAGGCCGGCCGGGTAGACGCGGTGGCCTTCATGACCGGGGGCGGCACCCGGCTCTTTCTGCGCGACCTCGCGGCCCGCGACCCCCGGCACCTGGAAACCCTGCGGGGGCTGCACCTCGTCGCGCGCGGCACCAAGCCCATGCAGGCCCTCAAGACCTTCGGGCTGGGCGCGGTCAGCGTGCCCCGGCCCCACACCTGGCGCGAGGTGCAGGCGCACCTGCTGGACACCCTGAAGCCCGGCCAGCACGCGGTCATGCTGGAATACGGCGAAGCGGCTCCGCCCGCCATGCTGCGTGAACTGGAGGCGGCCGGGCTGCGCGTGACCAGCGTACCGGTCTACCGCTGCATCTTTCCCGAGGACACCGCGCCGCTGGCCCGCGCGGTCGAGGCGACGGCGGCGGGCGACCTCGACGTGCTGCTGCTGTCCAGCGGAACCCAGGTCCTGAACTTTCTGACCTACGCCGAGAGTCTCGGCCAGCTCGGGGCGGTGCGCGCGGGCCTGCGGCGCATGGTGGTCGCCAGCATCGGCCCGGCGTGCAGCGAGGCGGCGGGCGAACTGGGCGTGCGCATCGACCTGGAGGCCAACCCGCACAAGATGGGCATTCTGGTGCGCACGGCCGCCGAACACGCGCCGGGGCTGCGCGAGCGTGCCTGGCCGCGTCAGGCCGGCTGAGTCTCCCTGCCTAGCCCTCCGGGGGTGGCCGGTCAGGCTGCCCCTGGGCCTTGTGGGCGTACATGGCCCGGTCGGCGCGGGTGAACCAGGCGGCGACCGTCTCGTGGGGGTGCCGGTGGACCGCGCCCACGCTCGCGCCCGCCTCCGGGTAGATGGCCCGCACGCGCGCGGTGACGTGCTCGACCAGGCGGCGCGCGGCCTCGGGACCGGCCTGCCCGAGCAGCAGGGCGAACTCGTCGCCGCCCAGACGGTAGACCCGGTCGCCCTGCGCCGCCGCCTGCACGAATCCGGCCGCGAAGTGACGCAGCAGGTCGTCGCCTGCCTGGTGGCCCTGGGCATCGTTGACCGCCTTGAGCCCGTCGATGTCGATGACGGCCAGCAGCGGCCGGGGACCGGCCTTCTCCAGATCGTCGTCCAGGGCTCGGCGGTTGTGCAGCCCCGTCAGCGGGTCGCGGTGCGCGAGTTCCGAGAGCGCCGCCTCGCGCGCCTGCGCCTGCACGAGCTGCTCGCGCGCCTGACTGAACGACCACAGCACCGCGATCAATGCCGAGTGCGTGAACAGCAGCACGAAGGGCAGGAACAGGCTGTCGACGGCGTTGCCGGCGCGGTAGGTCTGCAGGCTGTAGGGCAGCAGGGTCGCCAGCAGCAGCCCCAGGAACGCGCCCGCCCGCCTGACGGCCTGCCCCGGCGCGTAGCGCAGGAACCCGGAGACGTAGATGACGGTCATGAACAGCTCGACCGTGGTGCGGGTCATGGGCGTGGTGGGGTGGGTGGGCAGCACGTACAGCGCGTTGATCCACGCCAGCAGCAGGACCCCGGCGTATACCGGCGGCGCGGCGACGAACAGCCCCGCCTGCCAGCGCCGGGGCCCGAACAGCGCGAGCAGGTCGAACAGCACCACCAGCGTCAGCAGCGCCATGTAGATGTGCGGCGCGATCCGCAGGACCACGAGAATCCAGATGGTCAGGGAGGACGCGACCAGCGGCACCCACAGCAGGAACCTGGGCACGTCGGTATGGCGGAAGGCGGCGTTCAGGGCAGGCATGGGCGGGGCGGAGCCGAACAGGGGAGGGGCGCGGTGGACCGGCGGGAAGGACAGTCTGGATGGGGCGTCCTGACCACTTTGGCACAGACCTGCCCGGCCCGCTTCCTCAAGAGCGGCGCCGCCCTGCGCCCGGACGGCGAGGGGGCGGCGCCCGCAGGGGACCTACTTCTTTTGCAGCGTGGCGACGTAGGCCTTCAGGGCGTCGGCGTCGCGGCCTGACCTGAAAGGATTGAAGTTGGCGGGGTCGAACTGCCCCATGCGCCCGCCCTGGCCCTGTCCAGCCTGGCTCCCCTGTCCAGCCTGGCGCGGGCCGCCCTGCCCGAAGGCCGCGCTGCCGGGTATGCCGGGCAGGCGGGGCAGGCCCTGAGCCTGCGCGCCCTGCCGCTGGCCCCCCTGGGTCCGTCTCGCCTCACGGGCCTCCTCGGCCTTGAGGTGCAGGCTGTCCAGGGCCGTGAGCTGGCGGTCGTTCAGGAGCTTGTCCTCGATCTGCGCGAGGTACTTCCTGGCGTCGGCGGCCGTGACCGCGCGGGCCTTCTGGAGGGTGGCGATGATGGGCAGGAGCTGTTTGGCCTGCGCGCCCGTCAGCGCGGTCGCCTTGTTCTTTTCCAGTTCGGGCAGCAGGCGCAGGTCCTGCGCGAGGTCCATCACCGGCTGCATCTGGGCCATGCGGGCGCGCATCTCGGGGCTCAGGGCGCGTCCGGCCGCCTGGCCCTGGCCGCCCGGGGTCTGGCCGCTCTGGGCCGTGGCGGTGGCGAGCAGGGCGAGGACGATGGGGGCAAAGAAGTTGATCCTGGTCATCTGAACACTCCTGAAGCGGGAAAGAGGTCGTGGAAGAATAGGCCCGGTCTGCCGCGCCTATTCGTAGCGCAGACTGTCCACGGGGTCGAGTCGGGCGGCGCGGGCGGCCGGGTAGTACCCGAAGAACACGCCGACCAGGGCGCTGAACACGAAGGCCACCACGATGGGCGCGGCGCTGAACACCGGGGCGATGCCGAAAAACTGCCCTGCGTAGGCCGCCCCCACCCCCAGCACCAGCCCCAGCACACCGCCGCCGATGGAGAGCAGCGAGGCCTCGACCAGAAACTGCGTGAGGATGTCGCGCGGCTTGGCCCCCAGCGCCTTGCGCACGCCGATCTCGCGGGTGCGCTCGGTGACCGACACGAGCATGATGTTCATGATCCCGATGCCGCCCACCAGCA
Source organism: Deinococcus gobiensis I-0 (assembly GCF_000252445.1). Taxonomy (GTDB): domain Bacteria; phylum Deinococcota; class Deinococci; order Deinococcales; family Deinococcaceae; genus Deinococcus; species Deinococcus gobiensis. Next base: position 38,603 of record NC_017805.1, read on the forward strand.
GGCTGATGCCCGCGATGGCGCCCACCAGCAGGGTCAGGGTGCCGGTCACGCTGCTCAGGCTCGCCAGGGCGTCGGCCTGGTTCTGCACCTGGAAGTCGAGGTTGTCGGGATCGGTCTGCTTGTGGCGCGTGCTCATCAGCTCGGTCACGTCGTCTTGCAGGGCCGTGAGGTCGCCGGCGCTCGCCGCCTGGAGGTAGACGTTACTGACCGTGGGCTGCCCCGAGGCGCTGTTGGTGCGCGCGAAACGCTGGGTGTAGGTGCTCAGCGGCACGAGCACCTGGCTGTTGGCGTTGCCGAAGCCGCTGTTGCCCTTGTCGGGCAGCACGCCGATCACCGTGAAGCTCACGCTGCCCAGGCGCAGGCTCTGGCCGACCACGTCCGCCGCCGACGTGTCCTCGCCGAACAGGTCGGTGACCACCTGCGCGCCGATCACGGCCACGCGCCGGCGGTTCGACACGTCGGCGTCGGTGAAGTACGCGCCGGCCGACACGGGGCTGTTGCGCACCGTCTCGTAGGCGGGCCAGGTGCCCAGCACCGTGACCTGGGCGTTGCTCGTGCCCTCCTTGGCCTGCACGCTGCTCTGCGAGGTGGGGGCCACCCCGGCCACGCGGTCCCCGAAGGCGGTGCTCAGGGCCTCGGCGTCCTTGACGGTCACGGTCGAGCGTGGGCCGCCGCGCACCAGGCTGCCGCCGCCCCCGCCCCGCGCGCTCTGCACGGTCAGGAGATTGGTGCCCAGCGACTGGAGGTTACGCGTGACGCCCGCCGTGCTGCCCTGCCCGATGGCGGTCAGCGCCACCACCGCCGCCACCCCGATGATCACGCCCAGCGCCGTGAGGACCGAGCGCAGCGGCGTGCCGACAATCGCGCGCCACGCGACCGTGAAGGCGCCGCCCAGCCCCAGCCCGCCCCCGCGCCGCGCGGGCCGCCCCTGGGCCGCCGCCTCGGCTTCGGGGTGTGGGACGAGGGCGGTCACGTGGCGCCTCCCTGCGGGGCCGCGCGCAGCCCGGCACGCGGGGTCTGGCAGAGGTCGGACTCGATCAGGCCGTCGCGCACGCGGATCACGCGCCCCGCATAGGCCCCGATGTCCGGCTCGTGCGTCACGATGACCACGGTGGTGCCCTCGGCGTGCAGGGCGCTGAACAGGTCCATGACCTCCTCGCTCGTGCGGGTGTCGAGGTTGCCGGTCGGCTCGTCGGCCAGCAGCAGCCGGGGCCGCCCGGCCAGGGCGCGGGCCACCGCCACGCGCTGCTTCTGGCCCCCGCTGATCTGCGAGGGCAGGTGGCCCGCCTTGCTCTCCAGGCCCACCCGCGCGAGCATCTCCAGCGCCCGCGCCCGCCGCTCGCGGGCCGGCACCCCGGCGTAGGTCAGGGGCACCTCCACGTTTTCCAGCAGGCTCAGGCGCGGCAGCAGATGAAAGGCCTGGAACACGAAGCCGATCTCGATGTTGCGGGCCTCGGCGCGCTCGTTCTCGCTCAGGGTGGTCACGTCGCGCCCGCCCAGGAAATACGCCCCCTCGCTGGGACGGTCGAGCAACCCGATCACCTGCATCAGCGTCGTCTTGCCCGAGCCCGAAGGCCCCATCAAGGCGACCATCTCGCCCTGGCCGATCTGCACGTCCACGCCCTTCAGGGCCTCGAAGACCACGTCGCCCTGTTCGTACACCTTGCGCACACCGCGCAGGTCCACGACTGCGCCCGCCGCGGCGCTGGTCACGGCAGGCCCCCGCCGAAGCCCCCGCCGGGAGGGCCGCCCTGCGACTGGCGGGTGTTGCCACTCGTGCCCGACGAGGCGCGGCGCGCGCTGCCCGGCACGATCACCTCCTGCCCGGATTCCAGCCCGCCGGTAATGACCGTGTTCGTGCCGTCGGTGGCGCCGGTCTGCACACGCACGCGCTCGGGCTCGGCGCCGTCCTTGGCGGGCACCTCCACGTAGCTGCGGCTGCGCACCGTCTGGATGGCCTTGCTGGGTATGAGCAGCCCCCGGTCCTCGCTCTGGATGATCTCGGCCTCGGCGGTCATACCGCTGCGCAGCCTGTGGTCGGCGTTGGGCAGCTCGACCGTCGCCGTGAACACGCTGATGCCGCTCGACTGCGTGGCCCCCGGCGAGACGCGTGTCACCTTGCCGGTGAAGGTCTGGTCGGCGAAGGCGTCGAGGGTCACCTCGGCCGTCTGGCCCACCCCCACCCCGCTGATCTGCGTCTCGTCCACCTGCACCGGCAGCGCCAGCACCGAGTCGTCGATGACGGTCAGGATGCTCGCGCCGCTCGTCACGACCGTGCCCTGCGTGGCGCTGACCGTGCTGACCACCCCCGTGATGGGCGCGTACACCTTGAGCTTGGCCTGGGCGTCCTCGGCGGTCTGGAGGCTCTGGCGGGCCTGCTGCACGGCGATCTCGTTGCCGCGCAGGGTCTGGGTGTCGCCCCTGGTCCCGGTCTGGGCCTGGGTACGCGCGCTGGCGAGGCTTGCCTGGGCGTTTTGCAGGCTCAGCTCCGCCTTCGTGACGGCCGACTGCGCGTCTGCGACCGCCTGCGTGCTCGCCGCCCCGATGGCCGCGAGCTGCCGCTGGGCGCTCAGGGCGCGCTCGGCGTCGCTCAGGGTGGCTTGGGCCTGGGTCACGCTGCCGGCGGCCTGGGTCACGCTGCTCTGGCGGTTCGCCGCCCCCGACGCCTGCGAGGCGCGGCCGGCGTCCAGGGTGGCCTGGGCCTTTTGCAGGTTCAGGCGGGCCGTCTGCACGTTCTGGGCCACGTCGCTGCTGCTCAGGGTGGTCAGCAGTTCGCCTTTCGTCACGCGCTGACCCACCGCCGGCAGCGCGCCTACCGTCGCGGTGAGGTCGGCACCGACCGTGCGGGTCGCGCCCGCCTCCAGCGTGCCGGGGCCGCTGACGCTGACCCGCACCGTGCCCGGCTGCGCGGCCTGGGTGGTGGTCGTGGGGGCGGCGCCGGCGCTCGCCTCGGCGCGAGTATGCCGCTCCCACAGCACGCCGCCCACCCCGCCCGCGAGCAGCAGTCCCGCGATCACCCAGGGCCAGACGCGGCGCCGGACCGGGCGCGCCGCCCTGACCGGGGCGGGCGCGGCCGTCATAGGGTGCCCCCGATGCCGGTTAGGTTCTGCCCGCTGGCGACCGACAGGGCCGCGAGGGCCTCCAGCACGTTGTTCTGGGCCTGGAGGCGGCTGTATTGCGCCTTTTTCAGTGCCAGCTGCGTGGCCTGAAGCTCGACCGCGCTGATGGTGCCGCTCCTCAGGCGGGCGGCGTCCTGGGTATAGGTCTTCTGGGCGGCGGCCTCGCGGTTCAGGGCGACCTGTTGCAGCTCATAGGCGTTCTGGGCGGTCTGGTAGGCGCTGGCGAGGGTCTGGGCCGCCGTCTGTCCGGCGCTGCCCACGCTGCGCTGGGCATTGGCGAGGGCCGTCTGGGCGTCTTGCAGGGTGCGCGCGGGCGTGAAGTCGTTCGTGGCGAGCTTGACGCTCAGCTGCGCGGCGCTCAGCTCGTTGTTGGCCGACACCAGGGCGCTCAGGCTGCTCAGGCCGCCCTGGAGGCCCGCCAGGGTCGTGCTCAGCTTGGGCACGCTCACGGCGCTGCCGGCGCGCACGCCGCTGCCCAGGCCGGTCAGGGTGGCGAGGCGGGCCGAGGCGAGCGTGACCTGCGCGCGGGCGTCGGCGAGGGTCTGGGTGCTGGCCGAGAGGGTGTTCTGGGCGTTCTGCACGTCCAGCGCCGTGGCGTTGCCCAGCCCCTGCTTGACCTGCGCGACCTGCACGGCCTTCTGGTCGGTCTGGACCTGCAACGTCTGGACCTCGACGTTCTCCTGCGCTTCGAGCAGCGCCGTGTAGGCCCCGACGGTGCTCTGCATGGTGTTCATGCGCGCCCCACGCAGGCTGGCCTGGGCCAGGCCAGCGGCGTTCTGCGCGCTCAGCTTGGCGGCGACCAGGCTGCTGGGGTCGGCCTGCGCGGCGCGGTTGGCGGCCTGCGCCTTGTCGAGGTTGGCCTGCGCGGTCTTCACGTCGCTGTTGTTGTTCAGGGCGGCCTGCACGGCGCTGCCGGCGCTGGTCGCCGTCTGGGCCTGGGCCGGCGCGGCGAGCAGCAGGGCGCCCAGCAGGAAGGTGAAGGTGGGCAGGGCGGTCGGGGTCGGGGTACGGGTCACTGGAGGCCTCCGGCGGCGTTTTCGAGTTGGATGAGGTTGATCTGGGCGGTCGCGCGGGCATTTTGCAGGGCGCGCTCCGCCTGCCCCTGGGCGAGCTGGGCCTGGGTCACGTCGTCGGCGGTGCCCACCCCGGCCGTGAGGCGGGTCTGGGCGGTCTGTACCCCCAGGCGGGCGACCTCGACCCCGGTGACGAGGCTCTGCAGGGAGATCAGGCTCGCCTGCGCGGTGGCGTAGCGGGTGCGCACGTTCAGTTCGGCGTTCTGCTGGGTCACGTTCAGCGTGAGCTGGGCCTGGGTCACGTTCGCCTGCGCGGCCGACACCTGGGCCTTCAGGGCCGGCGAGTACACCACGTAGCTGCCCGTCACGCTGGCGACCACGCGGTTGGTGCCCGACGAGGAACTGCCGGTGCCCAGCGGCACGGTGTACCCGGCCGAGGCGGTGCCCTGCTTGAGGTTCAGGCTGGCGTTCAGGCCGCCGCTGCCCGAGGGGCCGTAGCGCACCGAGGCGGTCAGGTCCGGCAGCGTGGCGTCGCGCTGCTGGTCGGCCAGGGTCTGGCTGCGCGTCGGCGAGGTCGTTGCGGGCGCTGACCACGTCGGGCAGGGTGCCCCGCGCCCGGGCGACCAGCGCCGCGAGGTCCGGCAGCGTGAAGCTCTCGCCGGGGGCCGTCGTGAAGCTGACCGCGCCGAGGTCGGTGCCCAGCGCCGCGCCCAGGCCCAGGCGCGCGGCGTCCAGGCTGGCGCGCGCCTGGAGCTGCGTGGCCTGCGCCGACTGCACCGCCGCCTGGGCGCTCAGCACGTCCTCGTCGGTGGCGTTGCCGCTCTGGCGCTGAGTCTGGGCGACCTCCAGCTGCCGCTGGCGCAGGGCCAGGGTCTGGTCGGCCAGCGTCACGTCCTGCGTGGCGATCACGCCCGCGAGGTACTGCTGGGCGACGTTCAGGCGCGCGGCCGCCTGGGCCGCGACCAGCCGCGACTGTGCCAGGGTCAGGCTGCGCTGGGCGGCCAGCAGGCTGTTCTGGCTGCTCGACCAGGGCAGCAGGCCCAGGCTCACGTTCACGCCCGCGCTGCCGCTCAGGCTGCCGGCTCCGGTGGTCGTCTCGCCGCTGCTGTCGGTCGCGGCGCCGCCGCCCGTGTAGCCCGCGTTGCCGCTGACGCTCACGCTCAGGCCCAGGGCGGCGCGCGCGGCGTTCAGGTTGGTCTGGGCCACCCCCACGCTCAGGCTCGCCTGCGTCACGCTGGGGGCCTGGGCCAGCCGCGCCAGGGCGGCGTCCAGGGTGAGCTCGGTGGCTGCGGGGGCCGTCTGGGCGGTCTGGGCGGCGGCCAGGCTGCCCGGGCCCAGCGCGCCCAGCCCCAGGGTTCCCAGATGCAGGGCCAGGCCGAGCAGCAGGCTTCCGGGCCGCCGCGTTCGGCGCGCGGCAGTCCGGTCGGGCGAGGGCCGGGGCAGGGGAGGAGCGTTCATGCGGCGCAGCATCGCGCCCCTGTGAGAAGGGGGTTCGCACCTTTTTTGAAGATTTGTCGAAGACGCCCCGCCGCCCCTTCGCAGGGCCTTCACGCCGGGCCTCTACCATGCGGTCATGAGCGCCCTGATCTTGATCGTCGAGGACGAGCCGCAACTTGCGGAGGTGCTGGAAGCCTACGCTCGGCAGGAGGGCTACCGCACCGAGCGGGCCGCCGACGGCAACGCGGCCCTCACGGTGTTCCGGGCGGCGCACCCCGACCTGATCCTGCTCGACGTGATGCTGCCGGGGCGCAGCGGCCTGGAGGTGCTCAAGGCCGTGCGCGCTGCGGGCGCCACCCCGGTCATCCTGGTCACGGCGCGCGCCGAGGAGACCGACCAGATCGTGGGCCTGGAACTCGGGGCCGACGACTATGTGGTCAAGCCCTTTCGTCCCCGCGAGGTGATGGCGCGCGTCAAGGCGGTGCTGCGCCGCGCCAGTCAGCTGCTGGGCGACTCCGAGGACCGCCCGCTGCGCGTGGGCAGCCTGGAGGTGGACCGCCGCGCGGTGGCCGCCCGCGTGGACGGGCAGGCCCTGAGCCTCACCCCGGCCGAGTTCCGGCTGCTCGCGCAACTGGCCGAGGTGCCGGGGCGGGCCTTCACCCGCGAGGAACTGCTCGCCCACGCCCTGCCCGACAGCGACGCCCTGGAGCGCGTGGTGGACGCCCACCTCGCCAGCGTGCGGCGCAAACTGGACGCGGCGGGCGCACCGGGCATGCTGCGCACCGTGCGCGGCGTGGGCTACCGGTTGGAGGCGGCCTCTTGACCCAGCCGCCTGGCGTCCCCGGGGGCCGGCGCGCTCCGCCGCTGGCGGCCGTGCTGCTGCTGGCGATGCTGGCGGTGGTGGCGCTCGCGCTGGGCAGCACCTTCTTCTTTTCCAACCTGGCGGTCGAGCGCGAGTTCCGGCGTCTGCCGCCCGAGGTGCAGGCCTACCTGCGCGCGCAGCAGGAGGCCCAGCGTCAGGGGCAGGTGCTCACGCCCACGCCGCCGGTGCCCGAGATCCGCACCGGGTCGCCGGCCGATCCCTACCTGCCGCCCGGCTGGAGCAGCCCCGGCGTGGCCGGCGAGACGGTCACGGCCGCCGGGCGCGTGACGGTCGTCGAGGACGGCGCGCGGGTGCGCCGCACGCAGACGGCCGGCCGCACCTCCGGCGCGGACACTACGCCGGGGACGGGCGGGGAGGCCAGCGGCAACGCGGCCACCCCCGGCAGCGGCGGCCGCCGCTGGACTCCGCCCGACAGCCGGCGCTCACAGGACTTCCTGCGCAACATCCAGGACAGCCTCGTGCAGGTGGGGCTGGTCGCGGCGCTCGCCTCGGCGGCGCTGGCCTTCTGGCTCTCGCGGCGGCTGGCGCGGCCCATCACGGCCGTCTCGCAGGCGGCGCGGCGGCTGGCACAGGGCGACCTCGCCGTACGCGCGCCCTGGCCGCCGCCCGAGTCGCGTATCCCCTGGGCCAGCGGCGAGCGTGAAATCATCGACCTGGCCCGCTCCTTCAACGAGATGGCCCAGAGCCTCCAGGCCCTGGAACGCGAGCGGCAGCAGGCGGTGGCCGACATCGCCCACGAGCTGCGGACCCCCATCGCGGTGATGCAGGCCCGGCTCGACGCCCTGGAGGACGGCGTGTACCCGCTGAATACCAGCCAGATCGCCCTGCTCAGCACGCAGACGCAGCTCCTGACGCGGCTGGTCGGGGACCTGCGCACCCTCACCCTCGCGGACGCCGGGCGGCTGGCCCTGAAGCTGCGCGACACCGAACTCGGACACCTCGCCGCCGAGGTCGTGGGCGGACTTCAGGACCAGGCGGCGCGCCGGGGCGTGCGGCTCGACGTGCAGGCCGCGCCCGCTCCGCTGTATGCCGACCCCGACCGCGTGCGTCAGGTCGTGACCAACCTCGTCGAGAACGCGCTGCGCCACGCCCGCGCGCAGGTGCGCGTGCAGGTCGGGCCCCGCGAGGGGGGCGGCGTGGTGCTGTTCGTCGACGACGACGGCTCGGGCATTCCGGCGGGCAGCCGTGAGGCGGTGTTCACCCGCTTTACCCGCCTCGACGAGAGCCGCGCGCGCGATACCGGCGGCAGCGGTCTGGGCCTCGCCATCGTGCAGGCGCTCGCCCAGGCCCACGGCGGCGCGGCGCAGGCCGGCGAGAGTCCGCTGGGCGGCGCGCGCCTGAGCGTCACCTTTCCCGGGTCCCGGGCGCTCCCGGCCGCCTGACCGGGACAGGCCCCACGCGCCCTTCTGTAAGACCAGTTGCTATCGTGGGGGCGAGAGGCGTATAGTGTGCATTCAGTAGTTCCCAAGTACGCAGTGAAAGGCGCACGAGGCAAGCTCGTGTGCTGTTGTTGTGCTTGGTCAAGGGGTTGAGTATGGCTAACGGTAAAGTGAAGTGGTTCAACGCGGAGAAGGGTTTCGGTTTCATCGAGTCGGCGGGCGGTCCCGACGTGTTCGCGCACTTCAGCGCGATCCAGGGCAGCGGCTTCAAGAAGCTCAACGAAGGCGACGAAGTCGAATTCGAAATTGAAGAAGGCCAGCGCGGCAAGGGCCCCCAGGCCAAGAACATCGTCGTGACCAAGGCTGCTCCGGTCAGCTCGTACAACGACCGTCCGGCCCGCCGCGACGACCGCTGGTAAGCCCTCCCCCGAACACACGGGAGCCCTTCGGGGCTCCTTTTTTTTGGCCTGCCGCCTGCGCGCGGCAGGACATGTTGCCCGGGAGCGTGCGCTAGGGTGGGCCACGAATGTTCCTGAGCTCCGAACCCCAGTTCGCCCTCTGGCCGCGCGGCCAGCGGTGGCTGCTGGTGGTTCTCACCCTGCTCGCCTCGGTGGCCCACCTCGCCCGCAGTCCGCAGGCGGGGGGACTGGGCCTGCCCGGCGTGTGGGTGGCGGTGTCGGCCGGGGCCACGCGGCAGGCCGAGGCCGCACCGGACCGGATGGCCGGGATGGACATGCCGGGCGCGGGACCGGCGCACGCAGAGGCCGGGGGACATGCCCACGCGGCCACGTCGCCGGCCGCCGCGCCCGGCCTGAGTGACGCCGCGCCCAACGCTCCCCCCCATCATGATCACTACACGGACGCCCACTGTCCGTTCTGCCTGACTGCCGGGTTCGCGCTGGAGGCGCAACCGGCCATTTTCATTTTCGGCCTCGCGGCGCAGGTGGTGCGGGCCCGGGCGGCGCGTCCAGAGCCGCAGCTGGCCGCCGTGCGCCACGCCGACGCGCGGGCCCCGCCCCGCAGCGCGCGCCGCTGACCCCAGAGACGGGCCTCATGGCCGGGACCCGGGGTCAGGCGGCCTGCTCCGCCCGCCCCTCTGCGGGGCCGGGACCGCGCGGCGCGGAGATCGCCTGCGCGGTGGCCGGTCCCATCCTTCCCGACCCATCCCCGAGGCCACCCCTATGCTGCGTTTCAACACCCTGATGACCCTGTCCGCCGCCCTGCTGCTGTCTTTCGCCGCCGCACACGCCACCGTCCGCACCGAGACGGGCCTGACCGAGAGCAAGGCCGGGGTCAGCGAGACCTACCGCCTGAACGTCCCGACCGAAAAGGAGATTCCCACCACGGCCGTGCGCCTCGTGGTGCCGGCGGGCGTGACCATCACCCGCTTCCAGGTGCTGCCGGGTTTTACCCGTAGCGTGGTCAAGAACGCCGACGGCCTGATCACCGAGGTGACCTGGCGGGGCCGCGTCGCGCCGCAGGAATACGCCCGCTTCTTCTTTCAGGCGCGCAACCCCGCGCAGCCCGGTGAGGTGGCCTGGAAGGTCTACCAGACCTACGCCGACGGCAGCGTCGTCGCCTGGGACGATACCAATCCCGAGCAGACGCCGGCGAGCAAGACGACCGTCAAGTAAACGGCCGGGCGCGGCCACGCCCTGACCACGTGACCCGCCCGGCGGCCCCGCGTCGCCGGGCCGGAGGTTTTCCATGAACAAGCGAATTGCCCTGCTGCTGGCCCTGGGTCTGTCCAGCGCCCTGGCGCACACGGCCGTCACGGCCGTCACGCCCGCCATGAACGCGACCGTCGCGCCGCCCAGAAGGGTGCAGCTCAGGTTCAGCGAGCCCATCGAACTGCGCTTCAGCACCTTCCGCGTGATGGCCGTGCCTGCCGGGATGGCCCCGCAGGCCGCCGCCGCCGCCGCCCTGGCCGAAAAGGCCGACTCCGCGAAGGTGGTCAGCCTGCCGCTGGAACGCGCCACCCTGGCCGCCCAGCTCGGCCTGCCCCTGAAGCCGGGCCTCAAGGCGGGCACCTATGTCGTCGCCTGGAAGATCCTGTCGGAAGACGGGCACCCGGTCACCGGCTTCAGCACCTTCAAGGTGCAGTGAGGCGCACGTGACGGCGCTGCTCGGCGGCCTGGGGTTTCTGGGCCTGACCCTGCTGCTGGGGGGGGTGTGGACCCGGCGCGCGCTCACGCCGGGAACGCCGCCCCTGTGGGTGCCCGGCCTGGGGGCGGCGCTGCTGCTGCTCGGCTGGGGAGGGCAGGCCGCCCTGACCCTGAACGTGCTGGGCATGACTGCCCCGACCGACGCGCTGGCCTACCTGACCGACACGGGCGCGGGCCGTAGCCTGCTGCTGGGCCTGATGGGCGCGGCGCTGCTGCTGGCCGCCGAGCTGAGCGGCTGGCCCAGGGCCCTGGCCCTGCCCTGCGCGGCCCTGATCCTCTGGGGCGCGGCCGGCCTGGGCCACGGGGCCGGGCATGGCCCGGGAGTGCGGCTGCTGCACGCCCTGCACGCCGGAGGTATGGCGGTCTGGCTGGGCGGGGTCCTGGCACTGCTCCTCAGCCGCCCGGCCACGGCGGCGCAGGCGCGGCGCTTTACCCCGGCCGCCCTGGGCGGTGTCGGGGTGCTGGCGGTCACGGGCCTGCTGATGGCTGCCGAGCACCTGTCGTCGCTGGCCGAGTGGACGGGGACCGCCTACGGCCGCACCCTGCTGCTGAAACTCGGTCTGGTGGCGCTGGCCCTGCTGGCGGCCGTGGCGGTCCGGCGGCGCTTTGCCCGGCAGCTCGGCGTACGCGCCGCCCTGGCCCGCGAGGCGGCGGTGCTGCTGGCGGTGGTCGGGGTCACGGCGGCGCTGACCACCCAGGCTCCGCCCAGCCACGCCGGCAGCGCCCACGCAGCCCACGGGGAACGATAGGGCCGGGAGAGGGGAGGCTGCCCGGCTGACGCGCCGCTGAAGATCGGTGCTTAAGGTCCCCTTCATGTCTTTCCTGCGCCCCCTTTCGGCCGGCAGTCTCCTTCTCGGTACCCTGCTGCTCTCGGCCTGCACGTCCAGCATGTCGGTCACCGCGCCTACCGCAACGGCTCCCGCGTCGCGCGGGGCAGCCGAAACGGTGCCGGTGCCCGGCGTCGCGGCCTACGTGGACAACTACGCCGCACTCCAGAAAGAAGGCACGGCCGGCGTCGCCCTGCTGAGCGGCTTCGCGCAGCTCTGGAAGCCCGGCGCGACCTGGGACACCGGAACGGTCCTGAACTCGGCAGTGCTGGACGCCAGCCTGAACTACTCGGTCAAGGTCACGCAGGAGCGCACCGAGGCGCAGGAGATCGCCGCCTACTACGACGACCGCCAGAACCAGACCTACAGCGTCCAGAGCGGCCTCGGCCCGCTGACCGACGCCTACCGCAGCGGCGCGCGCGCGGCGACGAGCATCAAGCCCTACGCCTCCTACGGCAGCTTCGCGGCGTTCCGGGCCGCGACCTCCGCCGCCAAGGAGGACGACACCAACACCAGCAACGCCGGGGGCGACGTGACCTCGGCCGACCTGGGCGACACTGTCAAGCTCGTAGGGACGGTGCGCAGCCTCTCGACCAGCCCGGCCAAGGCCTTCTACCTCTACCCGCGCCCCTGGCGGCAGAGCACCTCGGTGATCGTCGCGCCCTCGCTGCTGCTGGCGCGCAGCTCCACCCCCGCCACCGACGGCGGTTTCCCGAGCGGCCATACGAACGGGGCGTACCTCGCGGCGCTGGCGCTGGCCTACGCGGTGCCCGAGCGCTTCCAGGAACTCCTGACCCGCGCCTCGGACCTGGGCCAGGACCGCATTCTCGCGGGCATGCACTCGACTGTGGACGTGATGGGCGCGCGCCTGATGGCGACCGCCCACGCGGCAGCCATCCTGAACGACCCGGCCAACGCAGCGATCAAGGCCAACGGCTACGCCCAGGCGCAGAAATATCTCCAGGCGCGCACGGGCAGCACCGCCGACACCTTCTTCGCAGCGGCCCACAGCGCCCCGCTGAGCAGTGATCCCTATGCCGACCCGGCCACCAACCGCGCCACCTACCTGGCCCGCATGACCTACGGCCTGCCGCGTGTGGGGGCCTCCGGCCAGACGGCGGCCGTGCCCAAGGGCGCAGAGGTGCTGCTCGAAACGCGTCTGCCGTACCTCGACGCCGCGCAGCGCCGCGCGGTCCTCAAGACCACGGCCCTGGATTCGGGCTATCCCATCCTCGACGACGCCGAGGGCTGGGGCCGCCTGAACCTCGTCGCGGCGGCCGACGGCTACGGCGCGCTCAGCGGCGACGTGCGCGTGACCATGGATGCGGGCAAGGGCGGCTTCAATGCCCTCGACCGCTGGCGCAACGACATCTCGGGGACGGGACAGCTCGTCAAGCTGGGCAGCGGGCAGCTGCGCCTGAGCGGCGCGAACACCTACTCGGGCGGCACCTGGGTCCAGGCGGGTACGCTGGCGGGCGACTCGGCGGGCGCGTTCGGCCGGGGAGATGTGTATGTCGGCGGCGGCACCCTGCTCAGCGACGTGACGGGCGAGGCCTCCATCGCGGGCAACTACGGCCAGGTGTCGGGCGCGGTCCTGGACCTGCGGCTCGAAGGCGCGCAGGACAGCCTGAAGATCGGCGGCGACGCCGTGGTGGGCGGCACCCTGAGCGTGACCTTCGCCCAGAAACCGGCGGCGGGCACCCTGGTCACCGTAATCCGTGCCCGCAGCGTGCAGGGCCGGTTCGACCGCGTGACCGTGAACGGGGCAAACGCGGAAGTGACCTACGTGACCGGCGGCGTGCAGGTACGCGTCGGCCAGTAAGGCCGTCCCGCAGGTCATGAGCGACCGGCCCCCGTCAGCAGGGGGCCGGTCGCTCATGGCCGGGGAAGGCCGCGCGGCCTCAGGGGACCTGCACCGTGAAGCAGCTCTGGCCCGAGGCGTTCGGAGCCAGGGTGGGAATCCTCACCCGTACCTGCCGCCCCGTGACCTCGCCGTCGTCGTCGCCGGCGGCGTCGGTCAGGGGCGCGCCGTCACGGGTCAGGGTGCCGGGCACGTAGACCAGGGGAGCATTGAAATCGTCGGCCAGTCGCAGGTCGCTCAGGAGGTCGCTGCCGTCGTTGCGGTAGGTCAGGCAGTATTCGAGCTTCTCCTGCGGAAGGGCGGTGGCGCTGGAGCCTGCCCCGCCGGAGGTCAGGTTGCGCACGGTCTTGGTCAGGGTGGCCCGGCCCAGCACGACCACGGTGGTCGTGTCGCGCACCGTGCGCGGGTCCGTCACGGCGCTGCCCGACCACGTCAGGCGGGCCTCCACGTCACGTGTGTCCTTGTCGCCGGCGTTCAGGTCTTTCGGGACGGTGACCTGCACCTCGATGGCGCACGCGCTCAGGCGGCCGTCCGGGTCGCGTGGCCAGCTGTCGTCCACGGTGAAGGTCGTCACGGCGACGCGCTCGGACGCCTGCACGGTGCCGTCGCAGTTCAGGTCGCGGAAGAAGGTGGAGGTCGCGCCCGGCGTCCCGTTCGCCGTGGCCGTGAGGGTCACGCTGCCCTGGGTGCCGGGCCGGAACAGGTGGGTGTAACTCGCCGTGCCCGGACTGAAGGCCGTCGCGTTGCCGTCGGGGGTGAAGGTCGAGAGGCCCACCAGCCCGAAGCGCCGCACGAGGTCGCGCCCAGCCGACACGTCCAGGGCCAGCGGGCTCACGCCTGTCCCGCTGAGGTCGGTCGCCAGTACGGGCGAAGTGCCGGCCCCCTGGTCGTAGCCTGTGGGGGTGATCCCGCTGCCCGTGACCGTCAGGGCGGCGGCGGTGCCCAGGCTGGCGGGCCAGTAGAGGGCGTAGGTGCCGTCCGCAGCGCTCTGGACGGTGCGGGTGGTGCCGGCGGCGCTCAGGCTCACGGTCACGCCGCTCAGGCCCGGTTCGGTCCCTTCCTGCACCGCGTTGTTGGGGGCCGCGTTGTTGACGGTGGCCGACGTGTCCCGGCCGTCGTCGCGGAACAGCACGCCGCGTACCCGCGCGCCCGCGAACAGTCCGAAGTCCTGGTTCGTGACCGGCTGGGCCGCGACGGTCACGTCCCGCGCACCGGTTTCCGGGTTCACGAACAGCCAGCCGGCGGGCGGCGCCGGGGTCGGGTTGCTGCCCGAGTTCGTCACGATCAGGCGGTACTGCCCCGAGGGCACGTCGGCCAGCGAATAGCTGCCGCTGCCGCTCAGTGCGGCCGTCCCCGTGATCTGCCCGTTCTGCACGAGGTTGACCGAGACGGCGGGTACGCCCGACTCCTCGCCGGGGTCGCGCACGCCGTCGGGCTGCACGTCGCGGTAGACCACGCCGCTGACCGTGCACAGGCTGTTGACCCCGAGCACCGTAAACACGGCCTGCCCCACGCGGATGCCCAGCAGCCCCAGCAGGGGATCCACCACGTCCCCCAGCACGGCCGTCAGGACCGGCCCGACCACGTTGGTGGTCGCCGTCTTCAGCGGCGTGGTCAGGGTCGAGATGACCGTGTTCGTGATGGCGGTCAGGTTCAGGTTGTTGAGCAGGGGATTGGGCACCAGGACGCTGACGGTCGCCCCCCCGCCCAGAAGGCTGATCTCCAGGTTGTTCACGAGCGTGGTGGTCAGGGAGGCGATGGAGACGGTACCCGAGGTAAAGGTCCGCGTCTGGGGAAAGGAACCGCTGAAGGTACCGGTCTGGGTCGCCGGGGTGCCGCTGGCGACCGAGCGCACCTGCACCGTGACCGGCACCGTGACCGTCGCCAGGGTGGTGTTGGGCGCGAGGGTGGTCGCCAGATTCAGGTTGACCGTCAGGTTGGCGGCCGTCGCCGGGGTCACGTCGGCCGGGCTCAGGATGCGGCTGCGGTTGAAGAACACCGAGTCGGCGATCTGGCCGATGTACAGGTCGGCTATGCCGGGCCGGGCCGTGAGGGTCAGCACTCCGCCCACGGGGTCGATGCTGGCGATGGTGCCTTCGGCCTTGGCGACCTCGGCGTACACGCTCAGTTTCAGCAGGCCGTTTTGCTGCGTGGCCCCGGCCTGGACCCGGAGGCCCAAGGGAAGGATGGAGGACACGGCCGCCGTCAGGCTGGTCAGGGTGCTCGCGTCCACCGAGAGGCCCTGCGTCAGCTCCACATCCAGCTTGAGGCGGATGGCGGCGGTGTGCAGGGTGGTTCCGGCCGGGCCGCAGGTGTAGACCGGCGGCTCGACGACCTGCGCGTACACCCTCAGCGAGGCGAGGCCGGACAGGCCCAGGGCCGCCGGATCGACCGTGATGGGGGTCGGCGTGGTCGCCACGTTACGGAAGTTGTAGAGCTGAAGGCTGCCGGTGAGGAGGTCCAGCACATTGAGGCGGATGTCCGCGAGCGCGCCCGAGGGAAGCTGGATGTTCAGCAGGTCGCCCAGGCGGATGCGCCCGCCCAGCGCGCCGAGCTGCGTGCCCAGCGCGTTCAGGGCGCTCACCTGGGCCGTGTTGCCGTCGGCCTGCGCGACCTGCGCCAGCGCCGTGACGAGCTGGCCGACACTCAGGTCGGTGCTCAGCACCTGGGCGGTGCTCGACAGGTTGAGGTTCAGGCGCAGCCGCTCCAGCAGGGCGTTCAGGCCGACCGAGCCCTGCGTCAGGCCGTTCCAGTCGACCACCGAGAGGTTGACGGCCGTGCCGGGCAGCAGGGTATTCAGCAGCAGGTTCAGCAGCGGTCCCTGCTTGCTGTCCACGCTGGCCAGCCGGGGACCGACGGCCACGCAGGCCCCGCCCCGGCAGCTCTGCGCCGAGCCGAGGCTGACCGGAACCAGGCCGGCCAGGCACAGCAGCGTGACCAGGGCGCGCGCCGCGTGGGCTCCGGCGCGGCTGCGCAGCGCGCGCAGCGCAGTCCGGGCGGAATGGAGAGAAAAGGGGCGAAGACCGGGCGATGGACGACGCGCGTCCGGCACCTGTCCGCGAGTGCGGGACTCAGACGCAAGCCGGCTCATGGAGTGCCTCCTGCACGGGTGGAATCGGTGGGGGCCGCGCCGGAGACCGGAGCTCCGGAGACGCGGCCGCCCGAGAAGTCGAGGCGAACCGAGAAGCCGCTCTGGGTGTTCCACAGGCCGCCGGCCGCGCCGGGTACGCGGCCCCAGGTGTAGCCCGCGACGACCCACAGCGGTTGCTCGGGGCCGGTCAGGCGGTAGCGCAGGTCCAGGGTGGCGCCGTGGTCGGTCTGGCCCAGCACGGGCAGCCAGACCAGCCCGGCCCCCGCCCCGACGCCGAAGCGGTCGGTCACGTCCACCACGGCCCCCAGGGTCAGGCCCAGGACACTGCCCTCGGCGTCGCCCAGCGGCACGCGGTAGGACACGGAGGGTTGCAGGCTCAGGGGACGGTTCAGCAGCCGGCGCGACAGGGCCACGTTGGCCTGGGCCTCGCCTTCCAGCACGGTGCCGGGGTCGCTGCCCAGCGTGCCCGGCGGCAGGGTCGTGCCGGTGGTGAGGCGGTGGGTGGTGAGCAGCGAGAAGTCCTCGCGGCGCAGCGCGTAGCTCAGGCCGACGCGGGCCTCGGGGGTGGGCAGCAGTTGCCCGTTGGCGTCCAGCGAGATGGTCTGGCCTTCACCGAGCTGCCCGGTCACGCCGCCGCGCAGCGCCGCGCGGGGCTGCCCGTTGCTCAGGCCCACCTCGCCGCCCAGGGTCGCCACCAGCCGCTCGTCGGCGTAGCGCAGCCCCGCGCCCACGGTCGCCCCAAGGGTCCCCGAGGACATGTCGCGGTCCACGCTGGCGCTCAGGTTGGCCCCCAGGTGCTCGTTCAGGGCCAGCGGCACGTCCAGCCCGAAGCGGGCGCGCGAGGATTCCCCGGCCGCGCCCGGCAGCAGGTACGCCACGCTGAAGTTCGAGCGGCCCACGCGCTGGCGCAGGGCGAATTCGCCGGTGGGCCCGGCGCCGGGTCCACGGCCCCAGATCTGGCGCACCAGCGCCTCGGCGCTGAGGGTATCGGTCACCGCGTAGCGCACGCCGAACCGGGTTTCGGGCGCGCGGCCCGAGCCGGTGACGGGCTGGGCGTGCTGCACGTCGGCGCTCAGGCGGCCCGATTCGTAGCGGCCCAGTCCCAGCACGCCGAAGCTGCCCGTGTTCCAGTCGTAATCGGCCCCGGCCCCCAGCGACAGCGCCCCGAAGCGGCGCTCGGCCGTCGCCTCGCTGCGTGCGCCCGTGGTCTCGAAGCGCTGGCGAAGGGTCAGGCGGGTGTCGTTCAGGCGGTAGCTCACCGAGGCGGTGCCCAGTGGCTGCTCGCCCGCCACGGCGCTCAGGTTGGCGTCGGCGCTCAGCGGGCCCCGCTCGCCGCGCAACTCGGCGCTCAGGCGGCCCTGCGGGTAGAGCGGGTCCTGGGCGTAGGCCAGGCGCGCGCGCAGCTCGGGGGTGGTGTACGCCGCCGAAGCGCCGAAATAGAGGCGCCCCAGCCACGCCGCGCCAGCCTGCACGCTCCAGGGACCGCTGGCGTATTCGGCCCCGACCCCGGCGGCCACCAGGCTGCGTTCGCTGCCCAGCGGCGCGAAATTCACCACGATCTCGACCGGCGCGAAGCTCTCGTCGAAGGCCGAGAGGGGCGAGGCGAGGACCAGCAGCCCCCCTTCCTCCAGGATGTAGTCCTGACCGGGAACGAGCAGCCGCTCCTGTCCGGCCGAGCGCACGCTGACGCGCTCGGTGCCGGGCTGTGCGGCCTGGGGCAGCCGGTAGGTCCGGCCACCGTCGGCGCGCAGCGTGACCACGTCCAGCGCCGGGGCGATCAGGCCCGCGAAGCCCTGCACGCGCACCGGACCGCGCACCTCGGCGCGCAGGGCCGTGCCCGCGCCCAGCGTGTTCAGGCCCGGTATGCCCAGCGGCGCGGCGAAGTAGCCCAGACTCAGGTCGCCGCGGTCGTAGCGCACGGCGAAGCCGTCGGCCGAGCGCAGGGCGGGCTGGGCCTCGGCCGCGCTGCCCGTGACCGGGAAACGCGGCGCGGTGGGCGAATCGGGCAGGCCGCCGGTGTCCAGGGCGGCGCGTACCTGTCCGCCTAGCAGCGGGCCCTCGGCGTAGGCACGGGCCTGGGCACGCACCTGCACGCCGTCCGCGCCGAACTGTGCCCCCACGCTGCCCTGGTAGAGCGACAGCGAGCCGGAGGCCTGGCCCGCGTAGAGCCGTGTGCGGGTTTCGAGGCCGCCCAGGGCCGCCCGCACGGTGATCTCGCGCCCCGTCGCGACCGGCGCGAGCCGCAGCCGGGCCACGCCGCCGCTCAGGGCGACCTGATAGCCGCTCTCGGCCGGAGCGGCGTCGGGGGTCAGGGGCTCGGCGTCGGTGTCGACCGTCACGAAGCCCTGACCCCCGGCCACGCCCGCCGCGTCGAGCGCCTGAATCTCGATCTCCAGCGGGGTGTGGCCGTCGGCCAGCAGCGTCACGGGCCGCACGCTCAGGGTCCGGATCGCGCCCGCGACCGTCACCTCGACCGTTTCGCGTCCGCTGTCCGTGCGGGCCTCGATCACGTTCAGGCCGGGCCGCAGCGCCACGCCCACGTAGGTCAGGCGCCGGGTTCCGGGAGCTTCGCCCGGACCCTGCTGGCCCAGGCGGTCGGCCCCCACCTGCACGCCGTTGACCCACAGGTCCAGCGCGCCCTGCGCCGGGCCTTCGAGCACGACGCCCGTGTCCGTGCCGCCGCGCAGGACGGTGCCGGGCAGGGGCGAGCGGATCAGGCCGCTGGGGGCGCTGGCCGGGGTGGCCTGCGCCGTGGCCGTGGCCGCTGCGGCTGCCCCGGCCGCTCCGGCCGGCAGGGCGAAGTCGGCGCGGGCCAGCCCCCGGACCTCGGCCGTCTGCCGCCAGCTCTGCGGGGCGCGGGTCCCGGCGGCCAGGGACGCCGGGTCCAGTCCCACGAGCCACGGCCCCGGCGCGAGGTCGCGGAAGGTGTAGTTGCCCGCCGCATCGGTCAGGACCTGAAGACCGCTGGGCAGGATGACGCGCGCTCCGGCCACCGGCTGATCGCCGTCTCCGAAGCGCCCGTCGCCGTCGCTGTCCACATAGACGCGGCCGATCAGGGTCCCCAGTGCCCCGACCGCGTCCACGATCCGGACCTGCGCCGTGGCCGGGGCGCTCTGGAGCAGGCGCAGGCTGGCGACCGCCTCGGCCTGGGCCGGCACGGTCAGCCGGCCGTTGCCCACGCCGACCACCCGCAGCGTGTAGGGCAGGTCCAGACGCTCGCCGGGATTCACGCGGCGGGTCCAGGTCAGGACCTGACCGTCCGCGCCGGCCTCGACCTGAGGCTCGCCGTCGCCCGCCGAAGCCACGTACGTGGCGTTCGTGGGCACCAGGGCGCGCACGGTGACCGTCAGCGCCTCTGTGGCCGTATGGCTCAGCGACAGCACGAACGGCGCGCGCTCTCCGCTGCGCACCGTTTCGGCCCCCGCGCGGTGGATCAGGTTCAGCGCGGGGGTCGGTAGGGCCACGCGCACGCTCGCCACGGTGCGGCGCTCTCCGCACGACACCGACACGCCCACCTCCAGCGCCTCCGGCAACTGCACCGCGCGGCTGGCCGAGAGGCCCAGCAGCAGCGTGCGCGACTCGCCGGTCGCCAGGGTGACGCTGCTCAGGGCCGCGCCGTCGGGCGCGCCGTCCCCGTTGGTATCGGCGAAGAACGACGTGCGCAGCGAGGACGCCAGGTCGGCCGGCAGCTGGGCTTCCAGCCGGATTTCGCCGGGCGCGCCGTCTTGGCGCAGGGTGAAGGGCACGAACAGGGCGCCCGCGGCCGGAAGGGCCGGGGCACCGTTGACAGCGCCGAAGTTCAGCGCCGGGGAACAGAGCAGTTCACGGCGCAGTTCGACCGTGTTGGACGAGACGACCTGGGGAGTGTCGGAGCCGGCGACGTGCAGGGACGCGGTGTTCTGCACCGTGCCCTGGGCCGCCGCCCTTCCCGAGAGGCCCCCCAGCAGGAGGCCAAGGGTGATGAGGGTGGGGACCAGGGTCTGTTGCATCGTCGCCCCGCCCCCTAGCGGATCCGCACGTCGAAGCGGACGGTGAAGCTCTGGTTCGCCGTGAAAAGGTCCTTTGCGTCCACGAGGCCGTCGTTGTTGCCGTCTACGCCGATCCAGATGACGCGGCCCGGCAGAGCGGTCGGGGCAGCGGTCGTCCAGGTCTGGCCGTTGTCCACGCTGTAGCGCAGGTTCACGCCGTTGCCCGAGGCGCTGACCGCCACGAAGTCGGTGTTGTCCGGCAGCCTGTCGCTCACGTAGACCGAGTTCTGCGGGGCGTCGCCGGTGTTGGTCGCGACGATGGTGTACCGGATCAGATCTTTGGGAGCGACGGCGGCGCCGTTCGCCAGCGGGGAAACGGTGGTGCAGTTCGTGTTGCCGTTGCTGTCGGTCGCCGTGCACAGGGCCGCGGCCTTGGTGACGGTCGCGCTCGTGCGCAGGGCCGTCGTGGTGTCCACGACCGTGACGGTGCTGGTCGAAGCCGACCCGCTGGCCGTGACGACCGCGCGGATCGCCGCCGCCTCGCTGTCGTTCGCGACCGCCACATAGGTCGCCGGAATGCTGACCCGCACGTACACCGGGGTGCCCGCGCCCTGCGCCAGCGCCAGTCCGGTGAGGCTGGGCGAGAAGGTGACGTTGTCGGTCGAGAAGGTGTAGGTCCAGCCCTTGGGCGACGTGAAGGCCGGAACGTCCACGGTCACGGCGCTGTTGCTGGTGTTTGTCAGGGTGTGCGTATAGGTCACGCTCGTTCCGGCCACGGCGGTGCCGGCGTTGTCGGGCACGAAGGTCGCCGCCGCCACGCCGCTGACCCCGACGGTGTTGGTGACGGTGCTGGTGCGCGAGGGGGTGGTGGTGCTGGTGGCCGTGAACTGCACCGGCTCGCTGCCTGCCGTGCGGCCGGGGGGCGGCGTGACGTCCGCGATCAGGCACAGGGTCGCGCCGGGGGCGATGGCCGGGGTCTGGGTGATGGGTGCGCCGTCGGGCGTGCCGTCACAGTTGGTGTCGAGGTAGAAGACCGGCGTGCCGTAGCCGCTGGGCACGGTCGAGGTCAGGGCGTAGGCCTCGGGGACCGGCGCGCCGTTCTGCACTTCCAGTACGAAGCGGGCGGGGGTGCCCGGCGCGGCCGTCACGGTGACGGGCGCAGTGCTGGGCGGGGTCGCGGCGTTGCCGTCGCCGTTGCCCAGCACCACCGGTCCGGCGGCGTTGACCTGCGGCACGCGGTCGGTGGTGTAGTCGGGCGTGCCGCCGTTGGGGGTCGCCGCCACCCGGATCTCGGCGTTCTGGAGGCTGGTCGAGGGCAGCGGAATGTCGCACTGCGCCGCGAGGTCCACGCTGCCCCCGGCCGGCAGGCTCACGGTGCTGCTCAGCGGACTGGTGTTGCCGTTGGCGTCCACGTTCAGCACGCGGCAGGTCCACCCGGCCGGCGCCTGGTCCACCGCCACGCTGAAGGTGTTCAGGGCGTTGCCGGTGTTCAGCAGGGTCTGCTTGAAGGTGACCGAGGTGCCCGCCGTCACGGGTGCGCCCAGCGTCTGTACGTCGCCCGCGCGGGTGATGGTCTGCCCGCCGAAGACGTAGGTGCCCGCGCCGTCGCCGTTGGGGAACCCGAAAGGACCGACGGCCGCGCTGCTCACGCCCGCCACGGTGTTGTTGGTCGTCTGGCTGATCGCCTCGCCCGCGTCCGCGCCGTCGCCGTCGCCGTTGCCGTCGAAGGTCAGGGTGGCGGTATTGGAGAGGTCGGTGCCCGCCGCCGCGCCCACCGGTACGGTCGCCGTGAAGCGCAGGGCATAGGTGCTGTTCTGAGGGAAGAAGGCCCCCGACCCGCTGATGAGCAGGCCCACGGCATTGACGGTCGCGAGGTTGGCGGGCGCGGTGGCCGTCCAGTTCGTGCCGCCGTCGGTGGAGTACAGCAGCGTTGCCGTACCGGCCACACTGCCGCTCGTCGGGTCCACGCTCGCCAGGCGCATGCCGCCGGGCAGGACGTCGCGCACGAAGATGCCGTCGCGCGGTACGCCGTCTACCGTCACGACGCCGGTCACGCCCCCCGCCGCCGTGGCCGAGCTGTTGCTGCCGGTCGCTGCGTAGCTGACGGTGGAGCCCGGCGCGACCGCTCCGGCCGGGGCGGCATTGAAATTCAGGCTCAGCTGCGCGCTGTTGGTCACCCTCACGCGCGCGTAGTTGTTCTCGTCCACGATGGTGGCGTCGCCCGCCGACACGGCGCGCAGCGAGAACAGGCCGCTCGTGTCCGCCGGCGCGGTCGCCGGGGTGCGCACCGACACCAGGACATTGGTCTGGGCGTCGGCAGCCAGGGTCACCGAGGTCAGCGCTGGGCCGTCGGGCACGCCGTTTTTGTCGGCGTCGGCGTAGATGACGACGTTCGTGAAATCGAAATCGTCATTGGTGGTCGGCTGGACGACGCTGAGGTTGAAGGTGTCGCTGCCGTTGCCGCTGTTGGTGATCGTGTAGGACACGAGGCGGTCCTGACCGGCAAAGGCCCCGAAAATCCGCGAGGCCGGAACGTTGGTCGCGTCGGCATCGGGGGTGACGCTCAGGGCGTAGACCTGGCGCACCACGACTTCGACGGCCAGCGAGCTCGCCTGTCCGGGCGTACCTGCCGCCGTGTTGTAATCCAGCGTAGCGGTGTTGCTCACGCGTGTGCCGGCGGGGGTACCCACGGCCAGCGCACCGGTCGTCAGGGCAAGGGCGGCCGTCCAGAACAAGGAACGGGAACGGGTCATGCGGAACCTCCTGAGGGACGGGCGGAAAGGGGGCGGGCCTTCGGAACGTGGAACGTCGGCAGAACCTTCGGCTTGCAGTTTTACGGTGAGGCCAGCCTAAGAAGCGGGCTGTCACAGCTTCTCTCTCCTCTCTCACATCTCGCACATGAAACGTAAAGGAGTAGGGCAACCCATGGCCGTTTTACGCACAGAGACGAAGACGCCTGCCGCGCTCCGTCCTCCTGTTCCCCCATCGGGGGGGAGTCTGGCCGGGAGCCGGTCGGCCCCTCGCCGGAAATCTTCATGGGTGTCGGCGTCTGGGCTCTGGACCTCTTGAATTCGGTGTTCCTGCTTAACTGACCCTCATTTTGTTTTTACCGAATCGAAACCCTATGGGCCTTGTGCAGCTTTCTTACAGCATGTCTGGCGGATCTGGGCTGAACTGGACCCATGGAACCTTCCTTCCTTTCGTCGGAGGCGTTCAATGCCGTTCTTCAGGCTGTCCTGGCGAGCAGTGGAGCCAGCGAGAGTTTCGTGCTGTTCCATGACGGCGGCGGTACGGTGCGCCTCGGCCCCGGCGACGTGCGCCGGCTGGAAGGCGACTGGGGGGCCGGGCTGGACCGGTGGCTGCCCCCGGAAGGCGACACCCTGCCCCTGCTGCATGGCGGCCAGACCGTGGGGCTGCTGTGTACCGTCCCCGGCGAGGCGCTGTCGGCCGGAACCGACCACACCCTGAGCGGGCTGCTGGCCCAGGTGAGCATGACGGCCGACCCCTGGAGCGCCGATCAGCTGTCCGGGCAGAGCGCGCTGGTCGACCGTTGCGGCCGGCTGCGGGCGGCCACGCCGGGGTGGTTCGCCCTGTTCGGGCTGTCCGGCGAGGCGACGGGGCAGCCGCTGGGCGAGCTGCGTCCCGGGTGGCGATGTCTGGAACAGGCCCTGCCGGACGTTCTGGCCGGGCGGGCCCACGGGCTGCCGGCGTGGCGCGAGGAGCCGGCCGGGCAGGCGGCCCGGACCCTCGGGGGCGACCTGCGCCCCTGGCCGGTCATGGGCGGCGAACTGGCCGCACTGTTCACGGTCTGGGCGCTCGATCCTGCGCCGCGCGCCGCGCCGGGCGACGCCGCTCCGGCGGGTCTGGCCTCCGGCCACGCGGCCTTCCAGGCGATCTTCGGCCACGCGCCGCAGGCACAGTGGATCGTGGACGCCCGGGGCACGGTGCTGGACGGCAACGCAGCGGCGGCGGCGCTGGAGCCGGGCGGCGCGGCGGCCACGCTGGGCGAGCCGATCTGGTCGTCGGGGGTCTGGCGCGGTCTCGATCCGGTCCGGCGGCAGGTGCGCGCGGCGGCGCTCCGGGCCGGGCGCGGCGAGGCCTCCGAACTCCTGCTGGAGATGGAGGCGGGTGCGCCCTGGCAGCTGCGCGCGCGCCCGCTGGACCGGAGCCACGCGCTGTTCGAGGCGGTGCCCCTGGACCACGACCCCAAAACGGTGGAGCGGCGGCTGGCCCTGCTGGACGTGCTCATGGCCCATTCCGGCGAGGCCGTCATCGTGACCGACGGCCGGGGCCGGCCGCTGATGTTCAGCGGCGCCGTTCGCCAGATGATGATGCCCGGCGCGCAGGAGGCGGCGGCGCGTGACTGGGCGCGGCATTTCGAGCTGCGGGGGACGGACGGCGCGCCGCTGTCGCCGGCGCAGTTTCCCGCCGTCCGGGCCCTGCGCGGCGAGCAGGTCCAGGACGAGGAGGTGCTGGTCGTCTCGGACCAGGGCACCCGGTCGCTCGCCATGAGCGCCCACCTCCTGCCCGGCGATCTGGGCGCGGTGGTGCTCGCGCGGGACCTCGGCGAGAAGCGGCGGCTGCTGAGCTACCTGAGCCAGGTGACGCGGCGCGACCCGCTGACCGAACTGCCCAACCGTCAGGCCTTTCTCGACCGCATCGAGACGGCGCTCGAGCAGCGTCGGCACGATCCCGAGACCCGCTACGCCGTCCTGTTGTGCGAGCTGGGCGGCCTGGGCGATCCGCTGGCGACCTTCGGGCCGGTCCTGGGTCAGCGGCTGTGGCTCGACTGCGCCGCGCGGTTCCGCGACGTGTTCCGGAGCACCGACCTCGTGGCCCGTTTCGAGCAGGGGCAGTTCGCCGCCCTGCTGGCCCGGCCCGGAAACGGTCTCGGGCTGATCCTCGACCGCCTGCGCGAGAGCTTCTCGGTGCCTTTCACGGTCGGCGAGGAGACGTTCGTGCCCGAACTGTGGGTCGGCCTCGTGCCCGACCTGGGCACGCAGCTCTCGCCCCACGACGTGCTGTTCCGGGCCAGCCAGTCCCTGCGGGTGCTGCCGGTCCACGTGCTCGCCAGCGAATAGGCGGGCGGGGAGGCCACGCTCCGGCCTCCCCGCCCACGCCCGAGTCTCAGGGCTGGCCGGCGCCCAGCCACGCCGCCGTCAGGTTCAGGTCCTGCGGCGACAGTTCGTGTCCGGCGTTCACGGTCTGCTCGGTCAGGTCGGCGCCCAGGCCGCGCAGGTACGGTCCCAGCGCCGCCGCGTGGGGCAGGAAGGGGTCGCGCGCGCCGTGCAGCGCCAGCACCCGCACGCCGCCCAGGTCCGGGTGCGGTGGGTTCTCCAGCGCCATCACCGGCCGCAGCAGCGCCGCGCCCGCGAAGATGCCGGGCCGCCGCACCAGCGTCGCCAGCGCGATATTGGCCCCGTTGCTGTACCCCAGCGCCGTGATCTTGGCCGGGTTCAGGCCGTAGTGCGCCGCCGCCTGCGCCGTGAAGTCGGCCAGGGCGTCGGCCTCGGCGTTCAGGTGCGGCTGGTCGTACTGGATGGCGCTGAAGCGGCGGAAGAAACGCGGAAAGCCTTCTTCCAGCGAGCGCCCGCGCACGCTCAGCAACCCTGCGCCGGGGGCCAGGCGCCGGCCCAGGTCGAGCAGCGAGCGTTCGTCCCCGCCCGTGCCGTGCAGCAGCAGCAGCGTGCGGTCCTGGGTGCCGCGTTCCAGCAGGTGAATCCAGCTCAGGTCGGGGGTGGGGGTCGTCATATCGGCTCCGGTCATCAGTCGATGGGCTTGAGGCCGGCGAGGATCTGCGCGCGGCGGGGCTCGAAACGGGGGGGCAGGATCACCTTGTCGCCCAGGGTCGCCATGTCCTCGTCCACACCGAAGCCGGGGCCGTCGGTGGCGATCTCGAACAGCACGCCGTTGGGTTCGCGGAAGTACAGGCTGCGGAAGTAGTAGCGGTCCACCTCGCCGCTGCTGCGCAGGCCGAAGCGGTTCAGGCGGTCGTTCCAGGCGTGGTACTGCTCGTCGTCGGGCGTGCGGAAGGCGACGTGGTGCACGCCCCCCGCTCCGCTCTGCGCCGGGGGCAGGTCGGGGCGCACCGCGACGTGCAGCTCGGCCTGCGGGCCGCCCGCGCCCATCTCGTACACGTGGACGGTGTGCGCCGGGCTCTCGGGGTCTGCGTACTCGCGCACCGGGCGCATGTTCATGACCTTCTGGAGCACGAGGTCGGTGTTGCGCAGGCTGGGCACGGTCATCGTGATCGGCCCCAGGCCGCGAATCTGGTGCTCGGCCGGGACCGGGCTGGCGGCCCAGGGGGTCGGCTCGTCGCCCGCGCCGCCGTCCACCACGAGGCTCAGGCGCTGGCCCTCGGGGTCCTCGAAGTCCAGAGTGGCGCGGCCCGCGCGCTCTCCGACCTCACCGCGCGTCACCTTCAGGTCATCCAGGCGCGCCTGCCAGTAGCCCAGGCTGGCCTCGTCACGTACCCGCAGGGCCGTGCGCGTCACCGAATGGTTGCCCCGGCGCTCGCGGTCCACCGGCCAGTCGAAGAAGGTCACGTCGGTGCCGGGCGTGCCCACCGCGTCGGCGTAGAACAGGTGGTAGGCGCTCACGTCGTCCTGGTTCACGCTGCGCTTGATCAGCCGCATCCCGAGGTCCTGCGTGTAGAAGCGCTTGTTCTCGCGGATGTTGGCCGACACGGCGGTCAGGTGGTGGAAGCCGGGGAATTGCAGGTCGCTCATGGTCATTCTCCTTCTTGTGGAGTGGGGGTCAGGTGCAGGGGCCGCAGGTGCGCCTCGATGGTCGCGCGCCGGGGTTCGAGGAAGGGAGGCAGGCTCAGGCGCTCACCCAGCGCCTCGGGGACCTCGTCGGTGGCGAAGCCGGGGCCGTCGGTCGCCAGCTCGATCACCAGGCCGTTGGGGTCGCGGATGTACACCGAGCGGAACCAGTGGCGGTCCACCTCGCCGCTGTTGCCGTACCCGGCCCCCGCCAGGTGCAGCAGCCAGTGCCGCAGCTCACGGTCGTCCCGCACGCGCAGCGCGACGTGGTGCACGCTGCCCGCGCCGGGGCGGCTGTGGGGCAGCTCCGGCGCCTCGGTCACATGCAGCTCGGCGTGGGGGCCACCCTCGCCCATCGCGAAGACGGTCGTGGGCAGGCCGTCCAGGGCGTAGCGCCGCACCTCGCGCAGCCCCAGGCCCGCCTCCAGAAAGGCGCGGGTGGGGGCCAGGTCGCCCACGTGGTAGCCGCTGTAACCCAGGCCCTGAAGCTGCATCTCGCCGGGCAGGTCGCCGTGGGGCACGCCGCGCGGCCCCTCGCCGCCGTCGTCGAACAGCGACAGGCGGGTGCCGTCCGGGTCCTCGAAGTCGAGGTGCGCGCGGCCGTCGAGGGTATAGACCTCGCCGTGGGGCACGCCCAGGTCGCGGAAGCGGGCCGCCCAGAACGCCAGCGCCGCCGGCCCCGTGACCCGCCAGGTCGTGCGCGTCACCGAGTCGCTCCCCCGATGCTCACGCGCCGCACGCGGAAAGTCGAAGAAGGTCAGGTCGCTGCCGGGCGTGCCAGCCCCGTCGGCGTAGAACAGGTGGTACATGCCCGGCGAGTCCTGGTTGACGGTCTTCTTGACCAGCCGCAGGCCCAGCACGCGGGTGTAGAAGTCGTGGTTGCGCGCGGCGTCGGCCGTCAGGGCGCTGACGTGATGCACGCCGCCGAGGGGCAGCGGAAGGGTGGGCAGGGTCATGGTGCAGGCTCCTCCAGAAGCCGGGTCCACAGGGCGGCGAGGGTGGCGGTCTCCTCGGGGGTCAGGCGGCTCAGGAACAGCCGGCGCACCTCGCGCAGGTGCCGCACGTGCGCCCGCCGGAGCTGGCGCTGACCCGCAGCGGTCAGTACGGCCTCGAAACCGCGCCCGTCGTCCTCGCAGCGCCGGCGCTCGATGAGGCCCTGGCCCTGGAGCTTGTCGGCCAGCCGCGTCAGGCCGCCGCCGGAAAAGCGCACGCGGCGCGCCAGTTCGGTCATGCGCAGGCCCGCCGTTCCCGCTTCCTGGAGGGTCAGCAGTAGTTCGTAGGCGGCCATGTTCAGGCCGTCCTGCGCCAGGGCCGCGTCGAGCAGCTTCCACAGCGTGTCGTGGGTATGCAGGAAGCCGCGCCAGGCGAGCAGTTCGGTGGGAGAGAGGGTGAGCACCGGGGGACCTCCTTCAGTGCCGCGAGTCTATATCTATTTAGTTTGCAAAGCAAGTAGTTTGGCGATCGTAGAGGTCAGACCCGCTGGCCCGCGCTGTGGCCCCGCGTCACCCCGCCCGCGATGAGGTGCGCGGCGCGCAGCGGCTCGGGAATGCGCCCGGTGACGGTCAGGGCCGCCAGGGCCGCCTGCGCCCCCGCCAGCGAGAGGCCCGCGCGCTGCACGTACACGCCGCCGCAGGGCTCCATCTCGCCCGCCTGCTCGATCAGGCGCCATTTGCGCGCTCCGCCCGGCACGTGCTCCAGCAAGGCGGCCCGCACCCGCTCCAGCCGGGGGGCACGCCGCGCCACCACCAGGACCGGGCGGCCCGTCTGGGCGTGCAGTCGCGCGAGGTCCACCACGTTGAAGCCCGCCAGCGCGATGCCCTGAAGCAGTACCACGCCCAGGTGTTCGCCGGCCAGCGCGGCCAGCCGGGTCAGTTCGTCGGTGCTGTTGCGGCCGTCGCGCCGCACCCGCCCGCGCACGACGGCGTGCAGGGTCGGGCCGGCATAGACCGCGCCGAACACGGCCACGTCCCCCCGGTGCGTGCGCGAAAAAGGCGCGTCGTCGAAACCGATGGCGTGGGGCGCGCGCAGGAGGCTCATCGCCCGCAGCCTAATGGAGAGAAGCGCCCGGCGGCTCAAGAACGGTCTGGCCGGTAGGGCCGCTCGGCCGTGCCGTGGCCGGTCGTCAGTACCCGGCCCCCGCTGGCGTCGGCCACGTTGTGCAGAAAAAGCTCCCACGTGCGCCGCTGCGCGTACGATACGCCCAGCAGGTAGCCCAGGCGGTCCATCCAGGCGCTCGACCGCGTGCAGGTCTCGATCTCCAGACGTGTGCGGCCGGCGTCCAGCGGCGCGGCGCGGAACTCGACCCAGCCGGATTCGGGGTGGTGGCGCAGCGTCTGTTCCCGGAAGCGCAGCGGCTCCCGCAGGAGCAGCCGGGTGGCCCCCAGCCGCGCGGCCAAAATCAGGGCGTAGCGGTCGCCCGGCGCGGCGTGCGCGGGGTTTCCCGAGACCTTCCAGACGAAGGCGAGTGGGCGGGGCATCAGGGCCGGGAAGGTGTCGGCGGCGCGCGCGACGATCTGTGCAGGGGTCAGGCGCGCGCCCGCGACTTCGGTCCAGAAGTGCCGCTCGACGACCGGGCCCAGGCCGTCGGCCAGGGTGGTCGGGGTCAGCGGCGGGCGTCGCCGGGCCGGACGGACGAGCACCCAGGCGGCCCCCAGGGCGAGCAGGAGGCCGGCGTGCCCACCCGGAAAGGCGGACCAGCGATCAGGCGAGGGACGGCCGGGCCGGGGGGTAGTCATGCTGCAGAGCCTGCCCGAACGGCGGGGCGCACCTGTACCGGCGGACGGCGAGGGGCCTTGAGGCGGATGGGGGTGTGCGCCTGCTTTGGCTAAATCCGGACTTCATCTCCTGCACAGCTCCCTGCGGAAATGGCGGAGGCGCCGTCCGCCATTGTGCCCATAGGCGCAGCTGACGACCCCGGGTCACACTGTCGGCATGTTGACCCTGACCCCTACCGCCTTCGACCCGAAGACCGAGACGCAGGGGCGCCGGCTGGCCGTCGCCGAAGTGATGTGCGCCGCGTTCACTGCCGCCTATCCGGACGACCCACCCCTGGTCGCCGCCCGCGAAGCCCACAGCATGACCCACGAGACCCCCGGCGAACAGGCCACGCACCTCGTCGTCTGGGACGGCGCGCGCGCACTGGCCTGGGGCCGGCTGGACTACAGCCTGACCGAGAACCTGCATCTGGCCCACGCCCGGCTGCTCGTGCGGCCCGAAGCGCGGCGGCGCGGCCTGGGCCGCGAGGTCGCCGGGGCGCTGAAGGCGCAGGCCCGGTCGCTGGGCCGGGACCTGCTCACCTTCATGACCGCCGAGCGGGCACCGGCCGGCGCGCCCTTCGCCCGCACCTTGGGTGCCGAGGCGGCGCTGCCCATGCGCCGCAGCCAGCTGGTACTCGGGGACGTGTCCCCCGAGCTGCTGCGCGGCTGGACTGCGCGCCCCGGGGGCGAGCCCTACGCGCTGCACCTGTGGGAGGACCTGCCGGAGGCGTATCTGGCCCGCATGGCCGACCTGGTCATGGTGATGAACACGGCCCCACGCGGCGACATCGAGATGGACGACTGGACCGTGACGCCCGAGATGCTCCGGAGCTGGGAGAAGCAGCTCGCCGAGGACGGCGAGAAGCGGCTGACCGCCGTGGTCGAGGACACCCGTACCGGGGAACTGGTGGGCTTCAGCGAGGTGTTCTGGACGCCGGACCGCGCCGCGCTGGTCTACCAGGGAGGCACCGCCGTCCGGCCCTCGGCGCGCGGCCACGGCCTGGGCAAGTGGCTCAAGGCGGCCGTGCTGCTGCGGCTGCCCGAATTCGCGCCGGGCGCCCGTTTCGTACGGACCAGCAACGCCGAGGAGAACGCCGCCATGCTGGGCATCAATACGGCGCTGGGGTTCTTGCCCTG
Organism: Deinococcus gobiensis I-0; assembly: GCF_000252445.1. GTDB lineage: Bacteria > Deinococcota > Deinococci > Deinococcales > Deinococcaceae > Deinococcus > Deinococcus gobiensis. Next base: position 69,003 of record NC_017805.1, read on the forward strand.
GGACAGCCAGACCGAATGGAAGCTGAGTCTGGCCTGACCTGCCCGGTGCTGCGCGTGGCCGGCGGTATCCCGGGGTCGTCGGCCACGCGCGCTTCTGCCCTTCCTCCGAGCGGAGAGATGAGAAGAGCATAAAGGCGCTCCCCGGTCAGGGCAGGCAAGGTCCTCAGCCCGCCCCGACCCGAGTTGACGCGACTGACATCGGCGGCGCGGGGCAGGAGCGCAGACTCGGCCCGTGCTCGGAGGCCAGTTTCATCCCCCGGCACAGAGGAGTCGCAGCATGACGAACGGTGACCAGAACGGACGCGGATTTGCGGGGATGGATCCGGACAAGCAGCGCGAGATCGCCAGCGAGGGCGGCCGGGCCGCGCACGAGAGCGGCAACGCGCACGAGTTCAGCAGCGAGGAGGCCCGCGAGGCTGGCCGCAAGGGCGGCGAAGCGTCGCGGGGAGACGATCAGAAGGACGACTGAGCCGCCGGGAACGGGGGGGCACAGCTGAGGCGTTCGGCGGCCGGGCGCGTTCCCGGTCGTCGCCACTTTTCTGGGGGCGCACGGGCGGCGGGCCAGTGCGCCCCGACGCCGTGTCCGGTTCCTCCCGTCACGGCTGCACGGTTGAACAGACAGGCAGACGTTTTCCCGTAGGATGAGGCGCATGAAAAAAACTTTTGCGTTTCTGTTGACGCTGGGGCTGCTGGGCGGCGCCTCGGCCGCGCCCCTGACCGTCACCGTGCTGCACAGTGACGACCTGCACGGCCACCTGGACCCGGTGAAGGTCGGCCAGAACATGTACGGCGGCTACGCCCGCCAGACCACGCTGATCAAGAAGTACAGCGCCGAGGACGTGAACCCGCTGATCCTCTCGGGCGGCGACACCTTTCAGGGCACGCTGTTCTACAACGTCTACAAGGGCCTGGCCGACGTGCTGTTCATGAACCTGATGAACTACCAGGCGATGGCGGTGGGCAACCACGAGTTCGACGATGGTCCCGGCGCGCTGGCGAACTTCATCGACAAGGCGAACTTCCCGGTGCTGGCGGCCAACCTCGACGTGAGCGCCGAGCCGCTGCTCAAAGACCGCCTCAAGCCCTACGCGGTCCTGAACGTGGGCGGCCAGAAGGTCGGCGTGATCGGCGCGGTGACGCCCGACCTGCCCCAGATCAGCAGCCCCGGTCCGAACGTGAAGGTCCTGGAACTCATGGACAGCCTGAAGGCCAGCGCCGAGGCCCTCAAGGCCCAGGGCGTCGACAAGATCTTCCTGGTGTCGCACCTGGGCTACACGCTGGAGCAGGAGGTCGCCAGGACCGTGCCCGGCATCGACGTGATCGTGGGCGGGCACTCGCACACCCTGCTGGGCACCTTCGACAACAAAGACTTCCCGGCGAGCGAGGGGCCGTACCCCACCATCGTCCAGAACCCCGACGGCAACCGCACGCTGCTGGTGGCCGCCTGGGAGTGGGGCAAGGTGCTGGGCCGCCTGAAGGTGAACTTCGGGGACACGGGCGCGGTCGAGAGCTGGGAAGGCAACCCCGTGCCGGTGACGGCCGACATCGCCGAGGACGACACCGCCCGGCGCATGGTGGCGACCCTCAGTGTGCCCATCGCCAACCTGCGCCAGCAGGTCATCAGCACGGCCGCCGCGCCGCTGAACGGCAACCGCGAGGTCGTGCGCCAGCGCGAGAGCACCATGGCGAACGTGCTGGCCGACGCCGCCCTGGAGGCCGCCGCGAACGCGGGCGCGCAGCTCGCCTTCGTGAACGGCGGGGGCGTACGCGCGGGGATCGACGCCGGCCCCATCACCTTCGAGGAAGCGATCACCGTGCAGCCTTTCGGCAACACGCTGACGGTCCTGACCCTGACCGGCGCGCAGATCCGGGCCGCCCTGGAACACGGCGTCGCCACCTGGAGCGAGAACAAGGGCCAGTTCCTGCACGTCTCGCGCGGCGCGAGCTACACCTTCGACCTCACCCGCCCCGCCGGCAACCGCGTGACCGCCGTCACCCTGAACGGTCAGCCCCTGAGCGACCCCCAGACCTACAAGGTCGCCACCAACAACTTCACGGCCGGGGGCGGCGACGGCTTCACGATGTTCAAGGGCGCCCCCTCGCTCTCGACCGGTACGCTGGACATCGACATTCTGGTGAACTACCTGAAGGCCCACCCGAACCTGAGCGCGCAGCCCGAGGGCCGCATCGTGGTGGTCGGCGCGCCCGCCCGCTGAGCTTCGGGGCCGGGGGGCCCCGCGCCAACCGTAAGCCAGGGGGGGCATCTGCGAGGCTGCTCCTGGGTACCCTGGCGCGGTGAACCCTCCGGCGCCCGCGTCCGCCCCCAGCCCTGGCCCCTCGGTGGTGCGGCGGCTCTACGGCCTGCTCACGCCGTACCGCCGCACCGTGGCCCTGGGCGCGCTGTGTCTGGTCCTGAGCGTGGCCGCCGAACTGTACCCGCCGCTGGTGTGGGGCCGCGTCGTGGACCGGGGCCTGTTGCAGGGCGGGCAGGTGCGGCCCGACTGGACCTACATCGGCGGCCAACTGGCCGTACTGGTGGCGGTGTTCGGGGTGCAGCAGCTCCTGAGCGCGGTGCGCGGGCAACTGCTGGAGCGCGCCGGGCAGCAGCTCACCTACGACCTGCGGCTGCGGCTGTACCACAAGCTCGCGGGGCAGTCGGCGGCGTACTTCGAGTCGCAGCGTACGGGCGACCTGCTCTCGCGGGTCACCGCCGACGTGGACGGTATCCAGGACGTGCTGCTGCGCGGCACCGACGCCGTGCTGGGCAACGCGCTGCGCCTCGTGGGCGTGGTGGGCATCTTCATCGCGCTGCAACCCCTGCTCGGCGTGGTCGTGACCCTGCCGATGGTCGCCGTGGCCCTCATGCTGCGGCGCTACAACGCCCGCGTACGCCCCAGCTACCGCGCGGCGCGCACCCGCCTGGGCGACCTCTCGGCGCTGATCACCGACCGCCTCGCGGGGGTGCGGGTCGTGCAGGGCTTCGCGCGCGAGGCGCAGGAGGAGGCGCGCGTCTCGGCCCTCGGGCGCGACCTGTACGCGGCGGGCGTGCAGGCCGTGACCATCCGCAACCGCACCTTTCCGCTCGTGCGTTTCGTGTCGAACTTCGGCAACGTCCTCATGCTGGGCGGCGGCGTGTGGCTCATCACGCAGGGGCAGTTCACGCTGGGCGGGCTGCTGGCCTACCGGGGCTACGGGCGGTATTTCTTCGGGCCCATCGACGACCTCGTGAACATCAACGACCTGTTGCAGCGCGCCGAGGCGAGCGGCCGGCGGATCTTTCAGGTGCTCGACGCGTCCGAGACCGTGCAGGAGCGGCCCGGTGCCCGCGCGCTGCCCACGCCCGTACGCGGCGAGATCGTCTTCGAGGACGTGACCTTCGGCTACGACCCGGCGCGTCCCGTGCTGCGCGGCCTGACCCTGCGGGTGGCGGCGGGCGAGCGCGTGGCGCTGCTCGGGGCCTCGGGCGCGGGCAAGAGCACCCTCATCGGCCTGCTGACGCGCACCTACGACCCGCAGGGGGGCCGCGTGACGCTCGACGGCCTGGACGTGCGCGACCTGACGCTGGCCTCGCTGCGCCGCGCGGCGGCCGTCATGCAGCAGGACACGTTCCTGTTCCACGACACGGTGCTGGAAAACGTGCGTTACGCGCGCCCCGAGGCGAGCGCGCAGGAGGTCCAGGCCGCGCTGGAGGTCGCCGGGGCCGCCGAATTCGTCGCCGCGCTGCCCCAGGGCCTGGAGACGATGGTGGGCGAGCGCGGCGTGCGGCTCTCGGGCGGGCAGCGCCAGCGCCTCGCCATCGCGCGGGTGCTGCTGGCCCAGCCCGCCGCGCTGCTCCTCGACGAGCCGACGAGCGCGGTGGACGCCGAGTCCGAGGCCCTCATCGTCGCCGCCCTGAGCCGCCTGATGCGCGGGCGCACGGCCCTGATCGTCACGCACCGCCTCTCGCTGGCGCGGGTGGCCGACCGGGTGGCGGTGCTCGAAGGCGGCCGCATCGTCGAGGAGGGGCCGCCCGACGTGCTGCGCGCCCGGGGGGGCCGCTACGCCGCGCTGGAGCAGGCGGCGACGCTGGAGGCGGCGGACGATTGAGGGGTGGGTGATTAGGGCGTGGGATGTGGGTTTGTGGGATGTGGAAAAAAGAGAAGTAATGCCGTGCCTGGCGTTACTCGCCCACTTCCCTCTCCCCACTCTCCACTTCCCCCAGGGCCGCCCGCGCATGCCCACCCGCCGCTTCCAGTCGCGCCTGGGCCGCCCCTACATCCAGCCCCAGGCGCAGCATCACGACCGCCGTCTTGACATGTCCGCCCGCCGCAGCCAGGGCAGCATAGGCCTCGGCTTCGGGCGCCCCGGTCGCGTGCTGCACCAGCCGAACGGCGCGGCCCTCCAGCTTGGCGTTCGTAGCCCGCAGGTCCACCATCAGGTTGCCGTAGACCTTGCCCAGGCGCACCATCAGGGCGCTCGACAGGGTGTTCAGGGCGATCTTCTGGGCAGTGCCGGCCTTCAGGCGCGTGCTGCCGCTGATGACCTCGGGGCCGGTGTCCAGGGCCACGGCGCAGTCGGCCGCCCGCAGCAGCGGCGTGCCGGGGTTGTTCGCCAGCGCGATGCTCAGCGCTCCGGCCGCCCGCGCGGCGCGCACCGCCCCCAGCGCGTAGGGCGTGGTGCCGCTGGCCGCGACCGCGATGAGCACGTCGTCCGGGCCGGTGCCCACGCCCCGCACGTCCCGCGCCCCGGCCTCCTCGTCGTCCTCGGCGCCCTCGACCGCGCGGCGGATGGCGGCCTCGCCCCCGGCGATGAGCGGCACGGCGCGCTCGGGAGGCCAGGAAAAGGTCGGGGTCAGCTCGGTGGCGTCCAGCACGCCCAGGCGCCCGCTCGTGCCCGCCCCGGCATAGACGAGCCGCCCGCCGCGCGCGAGGCGGGGCAGCGCCGCCTCGACCGCGCGGGCCAGCGCCGGGGCCGCCGCCTGCACGGCCCGCACGGCGGCGAGCTGGTCGGCGGCCAGCACCCCGACGAGGTCGAGCGGCGACAGGCGGTCGAGGTCGGCATGGTCGGGGTGAACCTGCTCGGTGCGGCGCGGGTCGGTCATGGCTGTGCTCCGGGGATTTGGGGGGTGGGCAGGGGCGCGGGGATCAGCTTGCCCGCGCTGACGGCCCGGCGCGCGCCGGTCGTCTGCGGCAGGGTGTTGGCCCAGCCCTGCGCATGGGCGTAGCCCAGAAAGGCGAAGGCCGCCGCCTCGCGCGTGGCGTCGGTGAACCCGCGCGCCGCCCAGCCCAGGTCCACGAAGGTGCGCAGCGGCAGCGGCGAGAGGGCCAGCGCCAGCTCGCGCATCAGCGCCGGGTTGCGCGCCCCGCCCCCGGCCACGACCAGCTCGCCAGGCGTGCCCGGCACGAAGCGCAGCGCCGCCGCGACCGTCTGGGCCGTAAAGCGGGTCGCGGTGGCGGCGAGGTCGGGCACGCTCAGGCCGCCGTCTCCCAATTGCACCAGGCTCCAGACCTCGCGGCCGGTCGCGCGCGGGGGCGCGGCGCGCAGCTCGGGGTGGGCCAGCCAGCGCGCCAGCGTGGCCGCGTCGGGGGTGCCGGCCGCCGCCAGCCGCCCGTCCTCGTCGCAGCTCTGGCCCACACGGGCGGCCACCTCGTCCATCAGGCAGTTGCCGGGGCCAGTGTCGAAGGCGACCACGGCCTGCGCGTCCAGCCCCGGCAGGCTGGTCAGGTTGGCGATGCCGCCCACGTTCAGCAGCACCCGGTGTCGCCCGGCCTCGGCATACAGCGCCCAGTCGGCGAAGGGCACCAGCGGCGCCCCCACGCCCCCCGCCGCGAGGTCGGCCGGGCGGAAGTCGGCCACGACGGGCCGTCCGGTGCGCTCCGCGATCAACGCCGCCTCGCCCAGTTGCAGGGTCGCGGGCCGCGCCCAGCCGCGCGCCGGGTCGGGCCGGGGGTGGTGCTGAACCGTCTGGCCGTGCGAGGCGATCAGGTCGGCGTCTCCGGCCAGCGGCGCGGCGGCGTCGGCCAGGGCCTCGCCCAGCTGCCAGTGGAGCTGGGTGAGGTCGGCGGTGTCGGCCCCGGCGCGCATGGCCCGCAATACCTTTTCCCGCAGCCCGGGCGCGAAGGGCGTGAAGGTGTGGGCCACCACCCGCCCGCGCGGCGTGCCGGGGGACAGGGCCGGGAAGGGAAGGCCTGATCCGAGTGCAGGCCACCCTTCCAGCTCCAGCAGCGCGGCGTCGATGCCGTCGGCGCTCGTGCCGCTCATCAGGCCCAGGATGCGGGGAGGACGGGTCACTCCGGGTCCCCCGTCAGTTCCATCACGAAGTCGTAGCGGTCGCCCCGGTACCATGCGCGGGCGTACTCGACCGGCTGGCCCCCCGGCGTCCACGACACGCGCTCGGTGACCAGCAGCGCCGCGCCGACGGGCAGGCCCAGCAGCGCGCTCAGATCGGGGTCGGCATTCACCGCGCGCAGGTGGCGGATGGCGCGCTGTGGCCGCAGCCCCCGCGCCGTGAGCAGGGCGTACAGGCTCGCGTCGGTCACGTCGGCGGCCGTCAGCTCGCCCACCAGCGCGGCGGGCAGCGTGCTCTCCTCGACGGCCAGCGGTTCGCCGTTCGCGGTGCGCAGCCGCCGCACGCGGTACACGGCCCCCGAGGGCGAGAGCCCCAGCGTCAGCGCCTCGTGCGCGGTGGGCGGCGTGCGCGCGAAATTCAGGACCTGCGCGCCGGGCGTCTGCCCCCGCGAGCGCGCGTCCTCCGAAAAGGAGTTGAGCAGGCCCAGCGGGCGCGGCGCCTCCTGCCCGACCTCCTGCGCGGGCCGGGGCGCGACGAAGGTGCCGCTGCCGTGCCGGCGCGTGAGCAGCCCCGCCTCGGTGAGCTGCGCAAGCGCCTGCCGGACGGTCACGCGCGACACGCCCAGGCGCGCGGCGAGGTCGCGCTCGGCGGGCAGGGCGTGGCCGCCGGGCAGCTCGCCGGCCTCGATGCGCCCGCGCAGCCCGGCCGCCACCTGCACATAGACCGGTGTGGCGCTGCCGGGGTCGAGGGAAAGGTGCCAGGCGTCGGCCTGCGCCCCGCCCCGGTCCCGCGCGGGCACGGGTTGGGATACCGGGGGGGCCGGCACGGGGGTGTCCGGCACCCGGCGGGCCGGCGCGGAAGAGGCTTGAGGCATCGCTGCGACCATACCACTTCAGGACCACTGGCGAAAAGACTTGAAATTGGTCCCAAAGTGGTCTTACTCTGGGCAGCGTTAGCGACAATCTCCGGGTCCGGCCTATCGCCCTTCCCCCATTCCCCCTGTTTCGGAGGCCCTTCATGTCCAGCTCTGCGCTCAAGCGTTCCGCGTTCGTCCTGCTCTCGCTCGCCCTGGCCGGCGGCGCCCTCGCCGCGCCCAAGAAGGTCACGGGCTACGGCGCCCTGGGGGTCGTGAACGGCAAGGCCGGCGGCACCTACACCCTGGCGCTGGGCGACAGCCCCCAGAGCCTGAACTACTACGGCGTGATCGACAACAACCTCGGCCTCGTCGCCCAGCAGATGTTCGACGGGCTGGTCGAGTTCAACTACGCGACCTACAAGATCGAGCCGGCCCTCGCCGAGAGCTGGACCATCAGCCCCGACGGCAAGGTCTATACCTTCAAGCTCCGTCAGGGCGTCAAGTGGAGCGACGGTCAGGACTTCAACGCCGACGACGTGGTGTTCACGTACAAGAACATCATCATGAACCCGGAGGCCCGCGCGGGCGACGCCGGCAACTTCAAGCTCGACGGCAAGGCCATCGAGATCCGCAAGGTGGACGCGGGCACCGTGCAGTTCACGCTGCCGCGCGCCGCCCCGGCCTTCCTGTTGCAGCAGCGCTACTTCATCATGCCGCAGCACAAGCTCGCCAAGTTCTCGCAGGACGGCGGGGCCAAGGCGGCCGACATCAACAACGCCTGGCCCAGCAACGTCGCGCCCGGCGAGGTCGTGGGCACCGGCCCCTTCAAGCTCACGGGCTACACCACCGGCCAGAAGGTCACGCTCGCCAGGAACACCAACTACTGGAAGGTGGACGCGGCCGGCACCAAGCTGCCCTACCTCAGCGGCCTGGAATTCCTGATCATCCGGGACCCGCAGGCCCAGGTCGCGCAGTTCCTGGCCGGCAACCTCGACCAGCTCAACATCTCGGGCGCGCAGTTCCCCGACCTCAAGCAGAAGGAGGTGGCGGGCGCGCCCTTCAAGGTCATCCGCAGCACGGCGCTGTTCGGCAGCCCGCCCTTCGTGGCCTACAACTTCGACGCCAAGGACGCGGCCCTCGCCAAGCTGTTCAGCGACGTGCGTTTCCGGCGCGCCATGCAGGGAGCCGTGAACCGCGAGCGCATCATCGACACCGTGTACAACGGCCTGGCGGGCCTGCCGGGCCACGGGGTCGCGCCGGCCAACAAGGCCTTCTACACGAACACCACCCGCCAGCTCGGCACCTTCGACGTCGCCGCGACGAACAAGGCGCTCGACGCCCTGGGCCTGAGCCGCAAGAACGCGGCGGGCGTGCGCCTGCTGTCGAACGGCCGCCCGCTGGAATTCGACCTGACCTACGGCACCGATTCGAGCGTGTACCCGGCGATGGCGACCATTCTCCAGAGCGACTTCGCCAAGGTGGGCGTGAAGGTCAACCTCAAGGGAATTCTCAGCAGCAAGCTCCTCTCGACCGGCCAGAGCGGCGACTGGGAAATGATCCTGCACGCCTTCGGGGACCAGCCCGACCCCGAACTCCGGCGGCCCATCTGGCAGCCCGGCGGCGCGCTGTACTACTGGCACCGCACGCTGCAACCCGCTCAGGACGGCGGCGCCCCCAACATGGCCCGCATGGCCGGCTGGGAAAAGGACATCTACACCATCTTCAACCAGGCGGCCACCACGACCAGCGCCTCGGCGCGCAAGGCCCTGTACACGCGCTGGCAGCTGCTGTTCGCCCAGAACCTGCCGGTGACGCCCATCGCCAAGCCCGAGAACATCGGCGCGGTGAGCAACAAGTTCGGCAACTACGTCTACAACCTCGGCGTGATCCCGGGCTACAACCCCGTTCCGCTGATCTTCCAGAAGTAACCGCCCGGCGGGGAGACGCGGCCGGGGAGAGGCTGGGCGACGTGCCCCGTCCTTCCCGGCGCTCCGTTTGCCCCCTCCCGTTTCCTGTTTCCGGAGGTGCCCATGTCGCCCATCCTGTCTGCCCCCCAGTCATGCTGACCTTCGCCATCCGCCGCGTGCTGGGCATGATTCCCACCCTGCTGCTCATCTCGCTGGTATGTTTCGTGGTCATCCAGCTCCAGCCCGGCAGCTTCATCGACCAGTACCTCGAAGACCCGCGCGTGACCCGTGAGACGGTGCAGAGCATCACCCGGCAGCTGGGTCTGGACCAGCCCCTCTGGGTGCAGTACCTCTCCTGGATCAAGGGGATCGTCACGCAGGGAGACTTCGGCTACTCCTTCGTCAACGGCCGACCCGTCAGCTCGCTCATCTGGGAGCGCCTGGGCTGGACGGTGTTCCTGGCGCTGCTGACCCTGCTCGTGAGCTGGGCGGTCGCCATTCCGCTGGGCATCTACACGGCCCTGAACCGCCACGGCGTCGGCGCGACGGTCATGAACTTCCTGGGCTACGTGAGCCTCGCCACCCCCGACTTCCTGGTGGCGCTGCTGCTCATCGCGCTCGTGCTGGGCGCGGGGGGCACGAACGTGGGCGGGCTGTTCAGTCCCCAGTTCATCGACGCGCCGTGGTCGTGGGCGCGGGTGGCCGACCTGCTCGCGCACCTGTGGATTCCCATGATCGCCATCGGGCTCGAAGGCGTCGCCAGCCTCATGCGCCAGATGCGCGCCTCGGTCCTCGACGTGATCCACCAGGACTACGTGCGCACGGCGCGCAGCAAGGGCCTCTCGGGGCGGGCGGTGCTGTGGCGCCACGCGGTGCGCAACGCCATCAATCCCCTCATCAGCCTCGCGGGCCTGAGCCTGCCGGCCCTGATTTCGGGGACCATCATCGCCAGCATCGTCCTGAACCTGCCGACCATCGGCCCCTTCCTGTACGACAGCCTGCTGAACAAGGACCAGTACGTCGCCATGACGCTGCTGCTGTTCAGCGCCGTGCTGCTGCTCGTGGGCAATCTGCTCGCCGACCTCGCGCTCGCCTGGGCCGACCCCCGGATCAGGTTCGAATGACCGCCTCGCCTTCTTCCCCCGCCGCGCCGCGCGTCCCCGCCCGGCAGTCCCCGCTGGCCCTGGCCCTGCGGCGCTTCCGCCGCAGCCGGGTGGGCGTGCTGAGCTTCTGGGTGCTCGTCGTGATGTACACGGTGGCCATCTTCGCGGGCTTCCTGTCGCCCTACGGCATCACCACCCAGCACGAGGAGTACCCTTACCAGCGCCCGCAGGCGGTGCATCTCGTCCACGAGGGCCAGCTCCGCACGCCCTTCGTCTACGGCTTCAAGCGTACGCGCGACCCCGTGACCTTCCTCTCGACCTTCGCCGAGGACAGGACGGCGCCGCTGCCCCTCCGGCTGTTCGTGCGCGGCGACGAGTACCGGGTGCTGGGGGTGTTCCGCAGCGACCTGCACCTGTTCGGCGTGCCGGGCGGCACCTACTTTCCGCTGGGCACCGACAAGTTCGGGCGCGACCTGCTCTCGCGGATGCTGGTGGGCTCGCAGGTCAGCCTGACGGTGGGCATCATCGGCATCCTGATCTCCTTTTCCATCGGCATCGTGCTCGGCGGCGTCAGCGGGTACTTCGGCGGCTGGGTGGACAACCTCATCCAGCGCGTGACCGAGGTGCTGCTCTCGTTTCCCCGGCTGCCCATCCTGCTCGCGCTCTCGACCATCATTCCGGCCAAGTGGCCCTCGACCTGGGTGTATCTGGGCATCGTGGCGGTGCTGGCCCTCATCGGCTGGGCGGGGCTGGCGCGGGTGGTGCGCGGTCAGGTGCTCGGCGCGCGCGGCGTGGACTACGTGCAGGCGGCGCGCAGCCTGGGCGCCAGCGACCTGCGCGTGATCCTGCGCCACATCATGCCCAACCTCAGCTCCATCCTCATCGTGACGGCCACGCTGGCGCTGCCCGGCTACATCCTGGGCGAGAGCGCCCTGAGCTTCCTGGGTCTGGGCATCAAGGAACCCATGACGAGCTGGGGCCTGCTGCTGCGTGACGCGCAGAACTTCGAGACCCTGAACCTCTACCCCTGGCTGCTGCTGCCGGGACTGATGATCGTGATCTCGGTGCTCGCCTTCAACTTCCTGGGGGACGCCCTGCGCGACGCGGCCGACACCCAGAGCCGCTAGGGAGCGCGCCCCCACGCCTTCCCTCCGGCCGGGGGCGCCCCGCACCTGCCCGGGGCGTCTTCCGGCCTGCGCGTCCCGCCCTGTCCCGGCCCCACGCCGCCCTCAAGCACGGCGCACACGGTAGACTGAGGGGTAATGATTGATGTGGACACCACCTGGCAGCAGGCATGTGCGGCCCTTGCCAGTGACGAGTACGATACGGCGTTCGGCGTGCTGGAAAGCGCCATGCGCGAAGCCCGCCCCCCGGTGCGCGCCCGTATCGCGCTGCACCTCGCCTCGGCGCAGGCCCTGTACGGCGACCCTGGCGTGCCCGATGTCCGCAAGGCCCTGAACGTCGCCGTGGCGCTGGACCCGGCCCTCGCCGCCGACCCGCTGCGCCGCGCGCTCGACGCCGAACTCGCCGCCCGCACCCAGGGCGAGGAGGCTCCGTCCGTACCCGAGGAACTGCGTACCGATCCTTCGGCGCTGGTGCGCTTCCATACCCTGTGTGCGCTGGCGCTCTCCGGGCACCCGCAGGACGCCCTGGACCTGGGCCTGACCCCGGCCGAGCTGCCCGAGCATCTGCGCTGGCGGCTGCGTTCCTGGCAGGCCGACGCCCACGAGGCGCTGGGCGAATTCCAGGAGGGCGCGCACCTGTACGCCGAGGCCGCCCACCTCGCCCGGGGCCTGAACCGCGCGGTCATGCTTCAGGAGCAGGCGGCGCTGCTGCTGCAACTCGGGCAGCCGGGCGAGGCCGCGCGCGTGCTGGAGCAGGCGCGCGCGCTGTACACCGGCCGCGACCCCGAGGAGGAGCTGAACCTCGCCACCTGGCAGTACCTCCAGGCCCAGGCGCTGCTGGGGCAGGGGCAGCCCGACGCCGCCCTGGTCGCCGTCGAGGAGGCCGCGCGCCTGGAAGCCCGGCAGGGCGAACACAGCTACGGCGTGGCGCTGGTGCGCGGGCAGGTGCTGACCCACCTGGGGCGGCAGGAGGCGGCCCTGAAGGCCTTCGAGCAGGCGCTGAACCTCGCCTCGCCCGGCGACCGGCCCTACGCCAACCACGAACTCGGGGTGGCGCTGCTGGACCTCGACCGGCCCGTCGAGGCGCGCGAGAAGCTCGAAGCGGTCCTGAGTGACCCCGAGTACCCCTATCTGCCCGAGGTGCTGGCCGACGTGGCCGAGTGCGATTACCGCCTGGGCCGCCTGCCCGAGGCGCAGCAGACCGCCGAGCAGGCGCTCGCGCAGGGGGCGGTCATCCCGGCGAGTCTGGTACTCGGCAACGTGGCGCTGGACTACTACCACCTCGACGAGGCGCTGGAGCACTACGAACGTGTGGTGCGCGAGGCCGCCCCCGAGAGCCGCGACTGGGTGACGGGCCACCAGATGGCCGCCGACGTGATGGCGCAGCAGGGTTTCACCGACCCCGCCGCCGCCTACGCGCATGCCCAGCAGGCGCTGGCCCACACGCCCGAGAGCGACGACTGGTACGTGACCCTGCAAGACCACCTGCGCCGCGCGGGCGAACTGATGGGCAGCTCGCGGGGCCGGACGCTGAACTGAACACAGAGGCTCCGGCCGCCCACACCCGGCAGGGGAGACGCCGCATGAATCCAGCCCAACCGATGCATCCCGACGAACGCGCCCTGAAGCTGACCCGCGCCCTCCAGGACTACGATCTCGACGCGCTGTTGCCCCTTCTCGAGGCCGACCTGCGCTGGCCGCGCAAGCAGCTGCACAGCAACCTGCGGCTGATCTTCGCGGCGGCCCAGCAGGCCGGCATCAATCTCCTGCGGCCCCCCGAAGATTTCCAGACGTGGCTTCAGGTCCCGCTGCGCGAGACGGTGCGCGGCCCCGGCACGGCCAAGGTGAACACCATCACCGCGCGGCTCTCGACCCTGTCGCAGCTCTACAACGTGCTGATGGACGAGGGCCTGGTGCTGCGTCACCCCCTGCGCGGCCTGGAACGCCCCGCCGCGCAGCGCACCCCCGACACGCTGCCCGCGCGGGAGGACATCGCGCGTCTGCTCGTGCACGCCGAGGACGACCCCGCACTGCACGCCGCCCTCACCCTGATCTACCACCACGCCGTGCAGGTCGCCGAACTGGTGGCCCTGCGCTGGCCCGCCTTCCTGCATGCCGACGGCACGCTGCTGCGCCGCCGCACCGTCACCCGGCTCGACGAGGCGAGCTACCGCGCCCTCGATCGCCTGCTGGCCGGGGCCGGGGGACCGCTCGCGGAGCCGCAGGGCCGCATCTTTCCCTACGACCACAACGACGCCCTGCGCACGCGCATCTTCCAGGTCTCGCGCGCGGCGGGCGTCTCTTTCATCAACCCGGCGCGGCTGCGCAAGGCGGCCCTGCGCGACTTCGTGCTCACGCCGGACCAGGCGGGTTTCATCGGGGAGCACACCTTCGAGCTGGCCCGCACCCTGGCCCAGGGTCTCGCCCCGGACGGCCAGGACTAGCTTCAGGCCGCTCCTGGGGGCCTTTTCTTAAAACTTGACTAAGTCGCTTGGAATACAGCAGGATAGCGCCACTGCGCTTTGGCGGCCCTGTGTGGCCGCGCGCCGCGAGGAGCCGTGTATGTCCAGAGATAAACTTGCCCTGACCTTTGCCGCCCTTGCCCTGGCCGGCACCGCCGCCGCCCAGACCCTGAACGTCAAGCACGACGAGGGCACCAGTCCGGTGAAGGCCAACCCCCAGCGCATCGTCGTGATGGACGAGGAGTCGCTGGGCTGGATTTCGGCGCTGGGCCTGAGCGACCGGATCGTGGGCCTGGGCAGCGCGTACATCACGCCCGCCGACGTGACCGGCACCGTCATCAAGCCCGCCGTGCTGCGCGGCGGCTTCTTCGGGCGCGCCGGGCTGAAGAACCCCGCCTACGTGGGCGACTGGCAAAAACCCAGCCTGGAGACCATCGCGTCCCTCAAGCCCGACCTGATCGTCCGGCTGACCTGGGACGGCAACCAGAACTACGACAACCTGAGCAAGATCGCCCCCGTGCTGGGCTACAGGGAGGGCGGCGCGGGTTTCTGGCAGAAGGGTGTACGCGACCTGGGGCGTATCTTCGGCAAGCAGGTGCAGGCCGAACAGGTCATCAAGAACGTCGCCGACACCAACCGCGCCAACGCCCGCAGCCTGCTGGCGGCCGGCGTGTTCAGCAAGTATCCCAAGGTGATCGTGGTGGCGCCCTTCTCGGGGGGCAACAACTGGGTCTACACGGCGACCCGCCTGATTCCCGACCTCCAGGCCCTGGGCTTCAAGAACGCCTACCGCCCCGGCAAGACCGTGCTGGGTGTGGGCGAGCAGATCAGCGACGAGGCCCTCCTGGGTCTGGACAAGCAGACCCTCGTGGTGCTGTTTCCTCCCGGCGGCAAATACAACGGCGCCGAGGCCTTCCTGAAGACCCCGGTCGGCCAGCGCCTCGCCGCCCAGAGCGTGCTGTACGTGCCCGAGGACTACAGCGCCTACACCGGTCCGCTGGTGTCGGTGCGCAACAGCAACGACCTCACCAAGCTGATCCTGGAGAAGACCAAATGAACAAGACGGCCCTGCTGCTCGCCGCCCTGAGTCTGGCCTCCGCCACGGCCCAGACGGCCCGGGCCCAGACCACCCTGTCCGTCAAGCACGACGAGGGCACGGCCCAGGTCAAGGCCAACCCCCAGCGCGTGGTCGTGCTCGACGAGGAGATGCTGGGCTGGATGTACGCCCTGGGTCTGGGCGGCCGCGTGGTGGGGGTTGGCGGTCCCCGCGTCCAGCCCTCGGACTTCTCGGCGGCCGGGGCCATCCGGCCCGAGCGCGCCAGGGTGGGCTTCCTGGGGCGCGGCGCGCTGAATCCGGCCGCCCGGTTCGTCGGGACTTGGACCGCCCCCAACCTGGAGACCATCGCGGCGCTCAAGCCCGACCTGATCCTCCGCTCGACCTGGGCGGGCAACACCAATTACGACAACCTCAGCAGGATCGCCCCGACCGTCGGCTACGCCGAGGCCCAGGCCGGGTACTGGCGCGACGATCTGCGCGCCGTCGCCCGCATCTTCGGCAAGCAGGTGCAGGCCGAGCAGGTCATCAAAACTGTCGCCGACACCAACCGCGTCAACGGCCAGAAGCTGCTGGCGGCGGGGGCATTCCGCAAGTACCCCAAGGTCGTCGTGATTTCGCCCTTCCCCGGCGGCACGAACTACGTCAACTCGGCCAAACGGGTCATCGACGACCTCAAGGCCCTGGGCTTCGGCGACGCGCTGAACGGCCGGGCCAAGACCACGCTGGGCATCGCCTCGGTCATCAGCGACGAGACGCTCGTGAACCTCGACAAGAAGACGCTGGTCGTGCTGCTGCCGCCCGGACGCGACGACAGCGCCAAGGCGGCGCTCGACGGCTTCCTGGCCTCGGTGGTCGGCCAGCGTCTCAAGGACCAGATCATCTCCTACGAGATGGAGCCGTACTCGCCCTGGACGGGACCGCTGGTGTCCACCAAGGTCAGCGGCGACCTGACCCGTCTGGTGCTGGAGAAGGTGAAGTGAGGCCGGGCCTGCGCCGCGCCTGGACGGTGGGCCGCCCGGCCCCCAGCCTGTGCCTGACGCGGCAGGGGCGGAGGGTCGAGCGCGCATGACCTCCGCTTCCGGAACGGCTCCCCGCCTCGCCCTGTGCGCCGACCTGTCGCGCGCCGCGAACGAAGACCCCATCGCCACCGCGCCGCACTGGCAGGAACTCACGGTCCTGGAACTCGACGTGCCGGTGTGGGCCCGCCTGCGCGACGTAGCGAACTGGACCTCGCAGCAGAGCGGCCTCTTCGGGCGCCTGCGGGACAAGGTCGAGGCGAGCGGTGCGGGCTTCGGCCTGCTCATGTCGGCGCCGCCCACGCGGGGCGCTCCGCTGGCCGTGCGCCACTACGTGCGCGCGGGCGGCGGCTACGCGCGGCGCGACTACGTGACGGACCTGCCCCAGGACGCCTGGGCCGACGGGTTGATCGACACCCTGCTGGAGCCTGAGCGCCTGACCGCCTGGACCCCGCGCGAGGTGCCGGCGCAGGGCGCGGACCTGCACGTGTGTACCCACGGCACGGTGGACGCCGCCTGCGGGCGCTACGGCGTGCCGGTGTACCAGGCCCTCGTGGGGGCGGGCGAGCGCGGCTGGCGCACCGGGCACTTCGGCGGTCACCGGCTGGCCGCGACCGCCGTCGAGCTGCCCAGCGGACTGCTGTGGGCACACCTGACCCCCGAACTGGTCCTGAAGATCGCCCGGCGGGAAGGCCACCCCGCCGACTATGCCCGGCATCTGCGCGGCTACAGCGGTCTCCCGGCGCTGGCCCAGGTCGTGGACCGCGAACTGCTCGTGCGCCGGGGCTGGTCCTGGCTCGACGCCGACCGGCAGGCCGAGGTGCGCGGCGAAGCGGTGCACCTGACCTACCGGCTGCCCGGAGGCGGGGGGGGCGAGGTCTGGGCGACCGTGAAGCCCGCGCCGAGCCTGCACCTGCCGGGGTCGAGCCACGACGCCGGGCTGTCCGAGGTGCGGCAGTACCGTCTGGGCGAATGGCACGAGCGGGCGGTGCGTCCATGAGTCGCCCGCTGTGGCTGGTCGTGGGCGCGGCGGCACTGGTCGCCGCGCTCATCGCCTCGCTGGCGCTGGGGGCCAGCGAGATTCCCTGGCGCGAGGTGCTGCGGCTGCTGCGCGCGCCCGACGACTCGACCAACAGTCTGGTCATCCAGACCATCCGCCTGCCGCGCACGCTCGTCGCCGCGCTGGCGGGAGCGGGGCTGGGGGTCGCCGGGCTGCTGCTCCAGGGCGTGACCCGCAACCCGCTGGCCGACCCCGGCATCCTGGGGGTCGAGGCGGGCGGGGCCTTCGCCATCCTGATGATGGTGGTGTTCTTTCCGGGCGCGCCCTCGGCGCTGTTCGTACCGGCGGCTTTTCTGGGCGGTCTGGTGGCGGCGGGGGTCGCCTACGGCGTGGCCCGCAGCATCGGGGCCACACCCCTGCGCCTGGCGCTGGCGGGCGTGGCGATCGCCAGTCTGATCGGCGCGGGCACCCGCACGGTCCAGATCCTGTTCGAGGAACGCGCGCAGGGCGCCCTGTTCGCCCTGTCGGGGTCGGTCGCCGGGCGCACCTGGGAGCAGGTCTCGCAGGTGGCCCCCTGGATGCTGGGCGGGCTGCTGCTCGCCATACTGATCTCGCCGCGCGTGAACGTGCTGTCGCTGGGCGAGGACGTGGCCCGCAGCCTGGGCGCACGCACCGAGCGCGACAGCCTGATCGTGACCGGCCTGGGCGTGCTGCTCGCGGCGGCCTCGGTCAGCGTGGTCGGGCCGATCGGCTTCGTCGGGCTGGTCGTGCCGCATGCCGCGCGCACCCTGGCCGGGCCGGACCACCGTTTCAGCGTGCCCCTCTCGGCGCTGCTGGGCGCGGCCTTCCTGGTCGTGGCCGACATCGCCGCCCGCCTCGTGGACCGCCCGGCCGAGACCCCGGTGGGCATCCTCGTCGCGGTGGCGGGCGCGCCCTTCTTCGTCGTGCTGGCCCGCCGCATCGGCCGCCGCTGACCTTCATGTTCCTATCCCTTCCGGAGACTTTCGCCATGCACAGACGTTCCCTGACGCCCCTCCTGCTCGCCGCCCTGCTGGGCATCCCGGCCTGGGCGGCCCCCGTGACCGTCGGGCACGGGCGCGGCACCCTGACCCTCCCGGCGCCGGCGACGCGCGTGGCCGCGCTGGAATACTCGTTCGTGGACACCCTGCTCGCCCTGGGCGTGCGCCCGGTCGGCGCGGCGCTGGGCACCCAGGGCGGCGACCGGGGCGCGCCTCCCTACCTCCAGGCGCAGGTCCGGGGCATTGCGGCGACCGGCAGCCGCGCCCAGCCCAGCCTCGAAGCGCTGGCCGCCGTCCGCCCCGACGTGATCCTGGCCGACGAGTTCGTGCACAAGGACCTGTACCCGCAGCTCACGCGTCTGGTCCCCACCACCGCCTTCCAGAGCCGCCGGGGCGACCTGGCCGACCTGAACGCCCAGACCCTCGCCATCGGGCGGCTCGTGGGCCGCGAGGCCGCTGCCCGTCGCCTGCTGGCCGACCAGGCCTCGCTGAACGCCAAGGCGCGCGCCTTCGCCAGAAAGGGCGCGCCCGCCTTCGTGGCGGCCGTGGTCACGCCGGGCAGCTTCACGGTGCACAGCGACCAGAGTTTCGTGGGCAGCTTCCTGGAGGCGCTGGGCCGCAAGAACCAGCTCGCCCCCAAGGGTGGCCAGAGCCAGTACGACCTGTCGCTGGAGGGCCTCGTCGCCCTGAATCCGGCCTCTCTGGTGCTGTTCACGGCTCCCGACGAGGTGCCCCTCACCGAAACCTGGAAGAAAAGCCCGCTGTGGCCGCGCCTGAGCGCCGTGCAGCGCGGCCGGGTCTACGTGTTCAACCGGGACAACTGGACGCGGGGGCGTGGCCCGCAGGCCCTCAAGCTCATGGTGGCCGAAACCATCCGCAGCCGTTTCCTGCAAGACGCCGCGCCGGCGACGGGCTTCGGGACGCCGTGACGAGGGTCCGCCTTCCCGGGCCGCGCTTCACGACCCCGCGCGCCGTGGGCATCCTGCTGGTCCTCGCGGCGCTCACGCTGGTCCTCGCGGTGCTGGCCCTGGGACTGGGGGCCGTACGCACGCCGCCCGCCGACGTATGGCAGGTGCTCCTCGGGCGCGGCGACGACCTGACGCGGCAACTCGTGCTGGAGCTGCGTGCGCCGCGCATCGTGGTGGCCCTGCTGACCGGGGCCATGTTCGCCGCCTCGGGGGCCATGATGCAGGGCGTGATCCGCAACCCGCTCGCCTCGCCCGACCTCATCGGTGTGGGCGCGGGCGCGGGGCTGGCAGCCACCCTCTTTCTGCTCGCGTGGCCGGGTGCGCCGGCCGGCGGACTGCCCTGGGCCGCGCTGGCCGGGGCCTGGGGGGGCTTCGGGCTGGTGCTGCTGCTGGCGCGCGAGTGGTCCGGCAGCAACAGCCTGCATCCGGTGCGCCTCGCGCTGGTGGGGGTGGCGGTCGCGGCGGCGCTGGGCGCGGCGCAGCAGCTCGTCCTCGTACGTGCGCCCGACGGCCTGGGCGCGGCCCTGAGTTTCCTGGCCGGCACGGTCTACGGGGCCGACAGCGTGCGTGCGCTGCGGGTGCTGCCCTGGGCCCTGGTGCTGCTGCCGGCCGGAATCCTGCTCTCACGCACCCTGGATATCCTCAACCTCGGTGAGGACCTCGCCACCAGCCTGGGTACCCGCGTCGCCGCCATGCGCCTGCTGTGCCTGTCGGTCGCTGTAGCGCTGGCGGGGGCCGCCGTGACGGGAGCGGGGATTCTCGGCTTCGTCGGGCTGCTGGCCCCGCACCTGGCCCGGCTGCTGGTGGGCGCGCGCCACGGCCGGATGCTGCCGGTGTCCATGCTGCTCGGCGCGCTGCTGGTGCTGGCCGCCGATACGCTGGGCCGCGCGCTGATCCCGCCCATCGAGGTGCCGGCCGGGATCTTCACCACGCTGGTGGGCGCGCCCTATTTCCTGTACCTGCTGCGGCGCTCCGCATGACCCCCGAGGACTTTCCCATGACCCACATTCCCGCCCCTCCGAGCGACTCGCCGCTCTCGACCGACAAGCTCCGGCTCGGCTACGGCCAGACCGTCATCGTGCCCGACATGAACCTGCGCCTGCCCGGCGGCAAGGTCACGAGCATCATCGGCCCCAACGGCTGCGGCAAGAGCACCCTCTTGCGCGCCCTGGCCCGGCTGCTGCCCACCACGGGCGGCCACGTGCAGCTCTACGGTCAGGCGCTGCACAGCCTGCCCGCCAAGGAGATCGCCCGGCGGCTGGCCATCCTGCCCCAGGGGCCGACCGCGCCCGAGGGCCTCTCGGTCGAGGAACTCGTGTGGTTCGGGCGACACCCGCACCAGGGCCGCTTTCCGGTGCGCCGCGAGGAGGACCGTGAGGCGGTCGCGTGGTCGCTGGCCCAGACCGGCATGACCGTCTTTGCCAGCCGGCCGCTCGAAGCGCTCTCGGGCGGGCAGCGCCAGCGCGCCTGGATCGCCATGAGCCTCGCGCAGCAGACCGACATCCTGCTGCTCGACGAGCCGACCACCTACCTCGACCTTTCGCACCAGCTCGAAGTGCTGCATCTCGCCGGCCGCCTGAACACCGAGCAGGGCAAGACGGTCGTGATGGTGCTGCACGACCTCAACCAGGCCGTGCGCTACAGCGACGAGATCGTGGCGATGCACAGGGGCGAGGTGTACGCCCAGGGCCACCCCGAGGACGTGCTGACCCCCGAACTGCTGCGCGACGTGTTCGGGTTGCGGGCCCACATCCTCTCCGACCCCGACACGGGGCGGCCCTACATCATTCCCTACGCGCTGACGCGCTGAGAAAGGCGGCGGAGGCGGGGGGCCTGTCTGGTCCCCGCCTCCGCGCCGTGTCCTGCCTGCCTAGGCCGTCTTGCGCAGCCGTCCGCGCAGCAGCGCCGGGGCCTGGGCCGCCGCGAGGCGCACCAGGGCGTCCATCTTGTAGGGGCTGGCTTCCAGGTGGACCGGGATACCCAGGTCGGCGGCGGCCTCGCTGCACGCCGGCCCGATGCTCACGACGACCATACGCGAGAGGGCGGCGCGGGTCTCGGCGAGCAGCTTCATGCGCTCGGCGTATTTCAGGAAGTGCAGGGCCTGGATGCCGCTGGAGAGCAGCAGCACGTCCGGGCCGCCCAGCACGCAGTCGCGCACGGCCTGGGCCAGCGGCGCGCTGTCGGTGGGAAAGGCGCAGCGGTACAGCGGGAGGCTGCTCAGGCGCAGGCCCGCGTAGCTCAGTTCGCGCGCCGTCAGGGCGGGCATGGCCTCGCCGTATTCCAGCAGCGCCGCGTGCTGCCCCGGTTCCAGCACCCGCAGCAGCGTGGCCTGGATGTCGTCCCAGTCGGAGCCGAGCTGGTCATGGCCCAGGGGCCGGGCGTGCAGCCCCGCCTCCGCGAGGACTGCGCGCGCCGCCCGGCCAGCGAACAGCGGCACGCCCGACAGCGCCAGCACGCCGGAATCGCCGAGTTCACGCAGGAACATCCGCGTGGCGGCGGCTCCGGGGCAGACCACCGCGTGCAGGTCGCCCGCCGCGAGCGCCTGCCCGAACCCTGAAAGCGCCCCGCTCAGGTCCAGTTTCTGCTCGCGCATGCTGGGGGCCATCACCGCTTGCCCGCCGTGCGCCCGGATCAGCCGTTCCATCTCCTCGGTGCGCCGCGATTCCAGACTCAGGACCTGCAGACCTTCAAACCATTCCATACGTGACCTCGGCAAACGGGAGAGAACATCGGCCGCGCCAATTGCGGCGGCCCCTGCCGGGCGTCCCTGGGGGGACCACACCGGCTCGCCCCTATTCAGCCTGATTTTTTGCAGGTTGTCAAACTTTTCTATACCAATATGCAAAATATGGCAGTAAATCGGTAGATTGAGCGCGGAAAATCTCCGGACGATGTCGCGGGGGTCTGGCGCCCATGACAAAGCGCCGCCGGAGCGGGTCCGGTCGGCGCGGCAGAAGGGCGGCCTCTAGAATTTAGGGAAGCGGGTGAGCCGGAAGGGCGTCTCGGGCGTGCCGCCCTGCAACTTGTCGAGCTGGCCCTGCGAGACGATCAGGTCGCCGCCGATGGCCGCGAGGGTGGTCGGGAAGCGCAGGCCGGTGACGGGTTCCTCGGCCGTGACCTGCCCGCTGGCGTAGTCGGCGCCCAGCGTCACCTTGCTGATGATCCCGTCCTTGTTGCGCGAGACGTACAGCGTGCGGCCGTCGAGCAGCAGGCCGTCGCCGTTGTTCAGGCCGCCCATCACCCGGCGGATGGCCTTGCTGCGCAGGTCGATGCGCCACAGGTCGCCGGTATTGAGCTTCACGGCCAGCAGGTAACGGCCGTCCGGGGTCGCCACGACGCCGTTGAGGTTCAGGCCCGGCCCGTAGCGGATGGGCGTGCCCGCGAGGCTCAGCCACTCGCTGATCCTCAGGTCCGGGGTCACGCGGTAGATCGCCGGGCGGGTCGAGTCGGTCACGTACACGCTGCCGTCGGGGGCGGGCGCGAGGTCGTTGAGGTAGGCATTCGGGCTCCTGGGCGTCTCCAGCACGGCGACCGGCGCGCCGTCGGGGCTCAGGACGCTCACGGTGCCCTGGGCGCCGCCCGCGATCCACAGCCGGCCCTGCGTGTCCACCTTCAGGCCCAGGGCGCTGGCACGGCCCACCGCGCCGCCCTCGCTGAACTTGCTCACCGCGCCGGTCGCGGCGTTCACCGCGTAGATGGTGCCGCTCTGCGCGCTGCCGGCATAGATCACGCCTTTGCGGGCGTCGTAGGCCACACCCTCGGGGAAGTCCTGGGCGCCGGGCAGCGCGTAGTCGCGCGCCGCATAGTTCGTGCGCGTCAGCACGCCGCAGCGTTCGCGCGCGCCGGTCAGGCCCGAGGGGTCGGACTTGTAGTCGTCGGGCTGCGCGTGGATGACGAGCGAGCGGTTCAGCACGCCGTCCATGCCCGTCAGGCTGAGCTTGTCGGTCATGAAGGTCGCGCGGCCTACCCCGTCGGCCCCCACGTTCAGCATCGGCAGGTCGCCGCCGTGCCCGGCGGTGTTCGGGGCGGTGGGCGCGTCGTGGTTGCCGGTCCTGCCCGGGTCGAAGTGCCCCCCCGCGCCGCCGAACGCGACGACCGTATTCGTGGCCGCGTCCACGCCCGGCGTGCAGCGCCCGAATTCGTGGACATGCATGCCGTGCTGGCCGGGCTTCAGGCCGCGCGCCTCGACGCGGACCTGCACGCCCATCCCCATCTGGCGCAGGGTCACGGTGCCCTGGGCGGTGCCCTGCGGGTCACGCAGCGTGGCGGTGGCCGCGAGCGCGGTGCCCGCCGGGGCCGCCGCATTCGTGGGGGCAGGCATGGGCGCCGTCATGGGCAGGCCCGCCCCACCCGCCGAGGCGGTGCCCAGCAGCAGCGCGCCCCCCAGGAGCATCTTCAACCGGCCCATGTTATTGCCCTCCTGTGTAGCGCACGCGGTACAGGACGCCGCTCTGGTCGTCGGTGAACAGCAGGCTGCCGTCGGTGTAGGTCGCCACGCCGGCCACCCGCCCGAACTGCTTCCAGCCGCCCCCATCCTGATACACGAAGCCGGTCACGAACGGCTCGATCTTTTCGGGCTTGTTGTCTGCCCCAAAGACCAGCCGGGCGATCTCGTAGCCGCTGGGTTCGTTGCGGTTCCACGAGCCGCGGTAGGCGATGAAGGCGTCGTTGCGGTACTCGGCCGGGAAAGCGGTGCCGGTGTAGAAGTTCATGGCGATGGCGGCGGCGTGCGCGGTGTAGTTCAGGACGCTGCCCTGGGTGCCCGCGCAGTAGGCGGCCTTGGTGATCTTGCCGGGGATGTTGCCCACGTTCACGAAGGGGTCGGGCTGCTTGTCGCCGTAGCAAAACGGCCAGCCGTAGTTCTTGCCCCGCTCGATCACGTTGATCTCCTCGGGCGGAATGTTGTCTCCGTGCCAGTCGCTGCCCTGATCGGCGCCGTACAGCACGCCCGTCACCGGGTGCCAGCCGAAGCCGATGGTGTGGCGCAGGCCGCGCGCATAGACCTCGCGGGTCTTGCCGTCGGGCGTGAGGCGCAGCATCGTCGCCTCCTCGGGGTTCTGGGTGGGCGAGTCGTTGTTGGTCGAGCCGAAGGTGGCGTACAGATACCCGTCCGGCCCCCAGGCGAGGTCGCGCGCCGGGTGCTGGCCCGCGTCGGGGAAGCCGTCGGCGAACACGCGCGGCACGCTCAGGCCGCCGTCCTTCGACATCGTCATCACCCAGATGGTCTTTTCTCCGACCACGTACAGCTTGCCGTCCCGCACGTCCATGCCGTGGGCGGCCTTCATGTTCTGCGCGACCTGCCGGCGCTCGCCGACGCTGATCTGGCCGTCGTTGTTCGTGTCTTTCATGTACCACACGTCGCCCTGCGCGCGGCGCGACAGATAGATGCCGCCGTCGGGCATCACGTGCAGCATGCGCGCGTTGCCCAGGCCGGTCGCCATGGCGCTGATGGTGAAGCCGGCCGGTACCTTCAACCGGGCGAGCTTGTCGGCCGTGTACTCCAGCGGCGTGGGCTCGTTGCGGGTCACGGTGGCGCTCACGGGCGGCTCGGCGGGTGCGATGGGCCGGGCGGTGGGGGCGGGGGATGACTGGGCGAGGGCCGTTCCGGGCAAGACGCCGAGAAGGGCCGCCGTCAGGGCGGTCAGGGTGGGATGTCGCATGGGTTGTCGTGGCCTCCGGAGTGCAGCGTCCCAGAAAATCCGGACGTCCAATTGCGGCCCCGTCACCTTCTGAGCCGGGCGTTAAGTGCGCCGGAAGCCCGACGTCCGGTCAGCTGTCCTGGACCGCTTCCTTCCAAAGTTGACTTTCCGGGTCGGATTAATCAACCTTATGGCATGAACAGGATGTGGATGCTGGTGGTGGCCCTGGGGGGCACCGGAGCCTGCGCGCAGGCAGGCGCGGCCGACCTGAGCGGCGTCAAGACCTATCTGGACGGCCGGCTGGGCCGCATGGTGCAGGGCACGCAGGCCCTGGGGACCGCCGCCGACCGCTATTACGAACTGGCGCGCGCCGCGAAGTTCGACTACCGCAGACTGGCCGCGCAGCCCCAGGCCGTGCGCGCCGCCCTGAACGCCGCGCGCGCCGGCTGGGAAAAGGCCAGCCCGCTGTACGAGGATGTCGAGGGCATCGTGGCGGGGGTCGAGTCGCTCAGCCGCTTCGACGTGATCCTGGACGCCGGAACCAGCGCCGCCGAGGGGGGGGAGAATGTGGTGCCCTTCGACCTCAAGTTGCCCAGCGGCCGGGTCCTCGCCAGACCCGGCAACCTCTTCGGCGTGAACGAGGGCGCGCTGTGGGGCACGGTGAAGGCCTACAGCAGCGGCGTGCCCTTCGACCTGAACGGCAACGGCAGGATCGAGTTCGGCGAGCAGCTCCCCGACGCGAACGTGCTCAAGGCGGCGGCGGCCGAACTCGGCGCGCAGGGGCGCGCGCTTCAGGCGGCGGCCCAGGCCTGGTCGCCCACCCGCGAGGACGTATTCGGGGCGCTGATCGGCAACGTGCCCACCGTGGGGCCGGTGTTTTTCGAGGACTGGAAGACCAGTCCCTTCGTGCTGGGCGCGAAAAGCACCCGCAAGGACTTCGTGGCGATCTCGCGCATGTCCGATCTCGTGGGCAACGTCGGCTCCTGGCAGGCGATGTACCGGGGCCTGAGCGCCGACGTGAAGGCCCGCAATCCGGCGCTGGACGGCCAGATCGGGGCGGGGCTGCGCGACCTCTCGGCCCTGGCCGGGCGCCTCGTGGCCCGCGAGAAGACGCGGCGCTATACCCCCGAGCAGGCCGAAGCCTTGCAGAAGGAAGCCCAGAACCGCGCCACCGTGGTCGCCGGCCGCATCACCCAGGCGGCGGCCCTGCTGGGGGTGAAGGTCCAGTGACGGCCCGAGGACAAGTCCAGTGACCGGTCGCGTCCCGGCACTTCTCGCGCCCGCCCTGGCCGCGCTGCTGGCGGGCACGGCCCCCGCACAGACCGCCCAGCCCGCGCAGACTGCCCAGCCCGCAGCGTCCCCGACGGCCGCCGCCCCCGCCCGCGATCTCGCCACCCCCGCCGAAACCATGCGGGCCCGGCTGGCCGACGCCGCACTGGAACTCGAGTTCGACCGCGCCTCGGCCGCCGCGCTCGTGGGGCAGGCGCGCGCCGCCTATGCCCAGATCCGTGCCCCCTGGGTGCAGGCCGACCCCGACGCCGCCCGCGAGGTGGACAGGGCCCTGAAGGCCGCCGCCGGAGCCGCGCAGGCGGGCGAGACGCCTGCCCTGGGCCGCGCCGGGGCCGAGGCCTGGACCGCGCTGCTGCGCGGAGCCTACACCGGCCTGGAGACGGCCCTGCGCGCCGGGGACGCGGGCGCGGCGCGCGACTGGCTGGCCGTGCGCGAGTTCCGGGTGGCGAGCAGCCTGACCCGCCTGAGTGCCGACGCGACCGGCGCGGTCGAGGCGCTCGCCCAGGGCAAGGCGTCGCCTCAGGACGCCCTGAACGCGGTGCGCAGCGACGTGCTCGACGGCTATCAGGCCCGGCTGCTGGGGGCCCTGGCCGATCTCCAGACGGCGCGCGCCCGGGGGTTCCGCACGCTGGAGGCCGAACAGGCGGCGCTCGCCCAGGGGTATTTCGCGCTGCTGCGCCCCGCCTACGTCGCCCAGCGCGGCGAGGCGGCAGCGGCGGCCCTGGACCGGCACTTCGCGGCCCTGCCCGGGGCGCTGAGCGCCGTCACGGCCGCGCTCGAAGGTTTCCGCGCCGCCCCGCTCTCGGTGCGCGAGGTGCAGGCGCGCGCCTCGCAGGCCACCCGCTTCCTGTCGCTGGTGCCGGTCGAGTACGCGCGCGGCGTGAAGGCCGGCGGTGCGGGCGCGGTCGTCACGCAGCCGGTGGAGGTGAACGAGGCCCGCACCTTCCTGAACGGGGCGGTGACCGCCTACGCCGACCTCGCGCCGCTGCTGCGCGACCAGGCGGCGGCCCGCGCACTCGGGCGCGACCTCGCGGCCCTGAACACCTCGCTCTCGGTGCCGGCCCTGGCGAGGACTGTCCCTGCCCCCGGCGACGTGTCGGCCCAGGTCGGCGCGTTGGGCACCCGCCTGAGCGCCGCCTTCCCCGCCGAGTGGAAGGCGCACGACGCGGGGGCCGACCTCGACGTGGTGCGCACGCAGCTGGGCGCGGTGGTGGCCGCCGCGCAGGCCCGCGACTGGGCAGCGGCCGAGACGGCCCGGCTCGACGCCTACGCCCTGCTCGAAAGCGGCACCGAGGCGCGCATCGCCGTGTTCAACCCCGACCTCAAGGCGCGGCTGGAAAACCAGATCTGGAACGGCCAGCACCCCCAGGGCCTCGCCGCCCTGATCCGCGCCCGCGCGCCGCTGGCCGACTTCCGCGAGACGCACGCCGAACTCCAGGCCACCCTCAAGGAGGTCGCGGGCGTCCTGGGCACCGAGGTCGCGCCCGCCGCCGTCGCCACCAACGCGGGCATCATCGTGTTCCGCGAGGGGCTCGAAGCCGTGCTCATCCTCGCGGCCCTGATGGGCAGCCTGCGCCGGGGCGACGCCGTGCGCCTGCGCCGCCCCATGTGGCTGGGCGCGGCCGGGGCCTTCGCGGCGACTGCCGTGACCTGGGTCATCATGCAGGGCGCCCTGTCACTGCTGGGCCGCTACGGCGAAAAACTGGAGGCGGTCGTCAGCGTGATCGCCATCGGCGTGCTGCTGCTCATCATGAACTGGTTTTTCCATCAGGTGTACTGGACCGACCGCATGGCGTCCTTCCAGAAGCACAAGCACGAGCTGGCGCACGGCCCGCAGTCCCGCACCGCCGCGCGCGCGCAGTGGTGGGGGCTGGCGGTGCTGGGCTTCACGTCCATCTACCGTGAGGGCTTCGAGACGGTGCTGTTCTTGCAGTCGCTGGTGCTCCAGGCCGGGGCCGGCGCGGTGCTGGGCGGCACGGCCGCCGGGCTGGTGGCGGTCCTGGGGGTGGGCGCGGCCGTGTTCCGTTACCAGGCCAGGCTGCCCATGAAAAAACTGCTCATCCAGACCGGCGGCCTGATCTGCGCGGTCCTGGCGGTCATGGTCGGCAACACGGTGCATACGCTGCAACTCGTGGGCTGGCTGCCGGTACACCCGCTGCCCCTGGACCTGCCCGCCTGGATGGGGCTGTGGTTCGGGCTGCACGGCACCTGGGAGGGCGTGGTGTTGCAGGTCGCGTCGGTCGTCGCCGTCATCGGGTCCTTCTACGCCGCCGAGGCCCTCAAGGAACGCGAGCTGCGCGCCAAACGTGCCGGAGCGGCCATTCCTTCCTGAGCCAAGCTGCGGCCACCGCCGACGCCGCCCTGCCGGACTCTCTGGCGGGGCGGCGTCCTGCCGGGTGTACCCGCGCGTCCGGGCCGGTCCGCGCTGCCCGGACAGTCGAGGGTCTGCCAGTCACCCCATGCACTAGTGTCGTTCCCGAGGGAGTCCCATGAATCCGCTGCTGTCCAGATTCTTCGCCTATTACGCGCCCTACCGGGGGCTGTTCCTGCTCGACTTCGGCTGCGCGGTGCTCTCGGGCCTGCTCGAACTGGGCTTTCCCATCGCCGTGCAGGCCTTCATCGACCGCCTGCTGCCGGGCGGGCAGTGGGGGACCATCGTGCTGGCGGGCGCCGCGCTCATCGCCGTGTATGTCCTGAACACCGGGCTGATGGCGGTCGTGACCTACTGGGGCCACATGCTCGGCATCAACATCGAGACCGAGATGCGCCGCAAGGCCTTCGCGCACCTCCAGACGCTGCCCTTCAGCTACTTCGACAACGTCAAGACCGGGCAGCTCGTCGGGCGGCTCACCAAGGACCTCGAAGAGATCGGGGAGGTCGCCCACCACGGCCCCGAGGACCTGTTCATCGCCGTCATGACGCTGCTGGGGGCCTTCGCGCTCATGTTCACGGTGCATCCGGGGCTCGCGGTCCTGACGGCCGTCATCGTGCCGGTCGTGCTGTGGGTCACCACGCGCTACGGCAACCGCATGACCGCCAACTGGCGGCGGCTCTACGACTCGGTAGGCAACTTCAACGTGCGCATCGAGGAGAACGTGGGCGGCATCCGGGTCGTGCAGGCCTTCGCCAACGAGGCCCACGAACGTGAACTTTTCGCCCGCGACAACGCGCGCTACCGCTCGACCAAACTGGAAGCCTACCGCATCATGGCGGCGAGCACCTCGCTCAGCTACCTCAGCATGCGCCTCACGCAGATGATCGTGATGGTGGCGGGGGCGTATTTCGTGTTGCGCGGCGGCCTGAGCGCCGGGGGCTTCGTGGGCTTCCTGCTCCTCGTGAACGTCTTTTTCCGGCCCATCGAGAAGATCAACTCGGTGATCGAGACCTACCCCAAGGGCGTGGCGGGTTTCCGGCGCTACCTCGACTTCCTCGACACGGCCCCCGACATCCGCGACCGCCCCGGCGCCCGGGTGGCCCCGGCCCTGCGCGGCGACATCCGCTTTCAGGACGTGTCCTTCGGCTACGGCGTGGGCCGCGAGGTCCTGAGCCACGTCTCGCTGGACATCCGCCCCGGCGAGACGGTCGCCTTCGTCGGGCCGTCGGGGGCGGGCAAGACCACGCTGTGCTCGCTGCTGCCGCGTTTCTACGAGGTCACGGGCGGGCGCGTCACGGTGGACGGCCAGGACATCCGGGACCTGACCCTCGCCTCGCTGCGCGGCCAGATCGGCACCGTGCAGCAGGACGTGTTCCTGTTCGGCGGCACCCTGCGCGAGAACATCGCCTACGGGCGCCTGGGAGCGGGCGACGCCGAGATCCTGGAGGCGGCCCGCCGGGCGCGGCTGGGGGAGGTCATCGAGCTGCTGCCGCAGGGCCTGGACACCCTCATCGGCGAGCGCGGCGTGAAGCTCTCGGGCGGGCAGAAACAGCGCCTCGCCATTGCCCGCATGTTCCTGAAAAACCCGCCGATCCTCATTCTGGACGAGGCGACCTCGGCGCTGGACACCGCCACCGAGCGCGCCATCCAGGCCTCGCTGACCGAGCTGGCGCGCGGGCGCACCACGCTGGTCATCGCCCACCGCCTCGCCACCATCCAGAACGCCGACCGCATCGTGGTGGTGGACGAGTCGGGCATCGCCGAGCAGGGCACCCACGCCGAACTGCTCGCCCGGGGCGGGCGCTATCACCAGTTGCACGAGGCGCAGGCGCGGGCATAGGCCGGCAGGGGGGCGGAACCGGCCTCGCCGCCCCCTGGCCCTCAGAAGGTGTGCATCAGCCTGTCGAATTCCTGGCGGCCCTGCACGATCTCCACGAGGCCGTCGCGGTGCAACGAGGCGAGGACCGTCATCGTCTCGTCGGCGGCGAGGTTGAGGACCGACTGGATCTGCCAGACGTTCTGCTGGCCGTCGATGTGCTTGAGAAAGAGGTTGGCGCGCAGGTTGCCCGGCGGGTGCTTGGTGCTGTCCAGCGGCAGGCGGCGCGGCACGATGAAGCGCAGCCCCAGCAGGTTCGTCTGCTCGATGGCCCCGTGTTGCAGCAGGCCCCGGATCGCCTCGCTCACCTCTTCGGTCTGGAGGCCCGAGCGCTGCACGACCCGGCTCAGGGTGCGCCGGCCGTTGATCCAGCGCAGGACCTGCCAGCTGCGCACGTCCACCGTGAACTCCTGCTTGAGGTCGGCGAGCTGATAGACCATGCCCAGGGCGAGCGGCTGGCGGCCGAGGGTCTGGGCCAGGAACTCGGTGCCCTCGATGCTGGCGGTCGGGGAGGGCAGCGTCTGGGCTGGCCCCAGGTCGTAGGGCAGGTCGGTCTGGCTCAGCAGGTGGTCCAGGGTCTCGCGCACCTGCTGTCGCAGCGCCGCGCGCAGTTGCAGCCCCGTGATGCGCCGCTTGCCCAGGAAGTACTGCCCCAGGCTCTGCCCGCTCGCCAGGGCCGGGGCGATCTCGGTGGGGTCCACGAAGTGGTGCTGGATCAGGACCTCGCCCAGCAGCCGGTAGCCGCTGGCCGCCTCCAGCCGGCCCTCACGGACATAGAGCGTGATGCCCAGGCCCCGGACACTGACGACCCGGCTGAGTTTGTGGCTCACGAGGTAACTGAGCATCTCCCAGAAGGGCGGGTCCCCCCGGCCCTCCAGGTGGGCCGCGTCGGGGCGTGGGGGCGTCGCAGGGCGCAGGGTGTCGGCAGGAAACATACCGCTTATCGTGAGACGTCTTTATCAGGCACATATTTGTGAGGTTTTTCAAGGACGGATCGGATAAAGGCGCCCGGGACGGCTGGAGGGGGAGACGTTTTATGGCCCAGGTCACGATTGCCCGGAAGGAGACGTGGCTTAATCCGATCAGGATACTCAGGTATATGACCCAGACCCCCCTGCACACCGAGGCCGTTTCCGCCCACTTTCCCAGCGCCGACGTGCTGGCACAGTTGCTGGCTGCCGAGGCGGTGCTGGCCTGTCTGACCGGGCGTGCGCCGCTGCGCCTGGAGACGGTGAGGCTGGGGGCGGGGGGCGTGACCTACGCCGCCACCCCCGACCCGCGCGCCATGCGCAGCAACCGGGGGCTGCTCGACGAGGTCGTCATGACGGCGCTGGCGCCGGGCGTGGCGGCGGAGCTGCTGGGGGTCGCGGCCCCCACGCCCGGCCGTGATCCCCGCGCCCTGCTGGCCGACGCCCTGACCGAACCCGAGGAACTCGCCACCCTCGACGCCTATCTGCTCGTCCTGAAGGGCCGGGCGCGCGCGGCGCTGCGCCGGGCCTGGGCCGAGGTGCAGGTGGTCGCCGCCGGTCTGCGCGAATACGGCGTCCTCGATGCTCAGGCCGTGGGCCACCGCGTGGCCTGCGCCCAGGGCATCCGGGGCACGCTGCTCAACTGAACCGGGGCCGCGCCGCGCCCGGCGATTTCCGCAAGGTCTGCTCAAGCCGGGGCCGTGTCACCGCCCCCGCCGTTTCCCCCACAGTAGGCCATGACCTGCCCGTCTGCCCGCCTGACGTCCACGCTCCTCTGCGCTGCGGGCCTGGCCTTCGGTGCCTGCCTGCCGGGGCTGGGAGCGGGGGCCGCGCCGGCCAGCGTCACCCTCTCGAACATCCGCCACGAGTTCCAGGGACCGGACAACTGCGGCCCGGTCACGGCCATGACGGTCCTGGGCTACCACGGCACGCGCGTGACGCAGGCGCGGGCGGCCTCGGCCCTCAAGGATTTTCCCGGCGACCCCCAGGTCACCAGCCTGGAACTCGCGGCGTACCTGGGGCGTTTCGGCCTGCGCAGCGTGATCCGCTCGGCCGGGACCCCGGCCCTGGTGCGCGAACTGGTGGCGCGCGGGCTGCCGGTGGTCGTGCAGCAGCGCCTGCGGGCGGGCAGCAACGTGGCGCACTTCCGCACGGTGTACGGCTACCGCGCGGGGCGGTTCCTGGTCAGCGACCCGTTGCTGGGGCCGGCGCTGTGGCTCAGCGAGGCGCAGTTCACGGACCTGTGGCACTTCTACAACGGCGAGTACCTCGTCGCCTACCCGGCGGGCAAGGAGCGGGACGTGCAGGCCGTGCTGGGCCAGGACATGCGCGCCGCCGCCAACTGGGCGCGCCTCAAGCGCGTGACCGAGGCGCGGGCGAAAGCCCAGCCCGGCGACCCCTACACCTGGTGGGGGCTGGGCAAGGCGAACCTGCGCCTGGGCAACGTGACGGCCGCCGCCGCCAACTTCGACCGCGCGGTGGCGCTGGGGGTCCCCCGGCTGTATTTCCTCTACCGCCAGGAAGCCTTCGAGGCCTGGACCAGGGCCGGACATCACAGCAAGACCCTGCGGTACACCCGCCTGGCCCTGAACACCTTCCCCGACAGCAAGGAGCTGCTGCACTTCCGGGGGGTGGCCCAGCGCGGCCTGGGCGGCTGAACCGGGCCGCGCCGCCTGTGGGGGCTGCTGGTCAGGTGGCCAGACCCGGCCTGCCAAGTGGCCAGTGTCAGGGCGCGGCCCACAGGCCTAGCGTGACGCCGTGGACTGTTCCTGTTCCTTCTTCCGCCCCCTGGCCTGCTTCTTTCCCGGACCGCCATGTCGCTGCTGACCTCGCTGCTGGGTCGCCGCCTGCGGAGTGCCGAGGAGGGCGAACAGAAGGTCGGTCCGGCGACCGGCGTGCCCATGCTCGGCCTGGACGCACTCGCCTCGGCCGCCTACGGTCCCGAGGCCCTGCTGACGGTCCTGCTCCCGCTCGCGGCCCTGGGGCTGGCCTACGTGCTGCCGCTCAGCGCCGTCATCGTCGTGCTGCTCGCCCTGGTCTTCCTGTCCTACCGGCAGACCATCGCCGCCTACCCCAACGGTGGGGGGTCCTACACGGTCGCGAAGGCGAACCTCGGCGTGCGCGCGGGCCTCGTCGCGGCCGCCGCCCTGATGCTCGACTACGTGCTGGTCGTGGCCGTCGGCATCTCGGCGGGGGTCGGCGCGCTCATTTCCGTCTTGCCGGGCCTTCAGCCCTACACGCTGCCGCTCGGCCTGGGCATCCTCCTGATCGTCACGCTCGTCAACCTGCGCGGGGTGCGCGAGTCGGGGGTGGCCTTCATGGTGCCCACCTACCTGTTCGTGGTGAGCCTGCTCGCCGTGCTGGCGACCGGGCTGGTCAAGACGCTGCTGAGCGGCGGCCACCCGCTGCCGGTCGATCCGCCGCCGCCCCTGATGCCCGCCAGCGGGGCGGCCCTGAGCCTGTGGCTGCTGGCCCGCGCCTTTTCCAGCGGCTGCACGGCCATGACCGGGGTTGAGGCCGTCGCCAACGGCACGACCGCCTTCCGGCCCCCGGTGGTGCGCAAGGCCCACGTCACCCTGAGCCTCATCGTCGGCCTTCTCTCCGCGCTGCTGCTGGGCATCGCCTACCTCGCCCAGGTCTACGGCGTCGGGGCCACCGAGCCGGGCGCGCCGGGCTTCGAGAGCGTCATCAGCCAGCTCGTGGGGGCCATCGTCGGCAAGGGCGTGTTCTATTACGTCACCCTCACCTCCATCATCATGGTCCTGTGCCTGAGCGCCAACACGGGCTTCGCCGACTTTCCCCGGCTGTGCCGGATTCTGGCGACCGACGATTTTCTGCCCCACGCCTACGCGGACCGGGGCCGGCGGCTGGTCTACACCGCCGGCATCCTGACCATCGCCGCCGCGTCGGCGCTGCTGCTCATCGGTTTCGGTGGCGTCACCGACCGCCTGATTCCCCTGTTCGCGGTCGGGGCCTTCCTGGCCTTCACCCTGTCGCAGCTCGGTATGGTCGTCCACTGGTGGCGGCTCGGGCAGCGGGGCGGGCCGCTGGTCGTCAATGCGCTGGGGGCACTCGGAACGGGCGTGGCCCTCGCCGTGATCCTCGTCAGCAAGTTCGCGGAGGGCGCGTGGGTCACCCTCCTGATCATTCCGGGGACCCTGCTGCTGTTCACGGCCATCCGGCGGCACTACGCCTCCGTCGCGGGCCAGACCGCCTCGGCGCTGCCCCTCGACCTCAGTGACCTGACCGCCCCCGTCGTCGTCGTGCCCCTGAAAACCTGGGACGCGGCTTCCCACAAGGCGCTGCGTTTCGCCATGAAGCTCTCGCCCGAGGTCTACGCGGTCCATGTGCAGACCCAGGAGGCGCAGGAGACCCCGGCCCTGGCCGACCGGTGGGCCGAACTCGTCGAGGAACCGGCGCGCCGGGCCGGGCGGCCCGTCCCCCGCCTGACCGAACTGAACTCGCCCTACCGCGCCCTGTTCGGTCCCCTGCTGGGGTTCATCGGCGGCCTGGAGCACCGCTACCCCGGGCGGCAGATCGCCGTGGTCATTCCCGAGCTGGTCGAGCGGCGCGCCCTGCACTATGTCCTGCACAACCAGCGGGCGACGACCCTCAAGATGCGCCTGTACTTCCGGGGCGACCGCCGCGTCGTCGTAATCAACGTGCCCTGGTATCTCGACGACTGAGGTCCGCTTTCCGGCCAGCGCGGGTGGCCGGATGACCAGTTCCGCCGCGCAGGGACGGGGACTAGCCTGAGTCAACGCACCGGCCCGGCGACAGGCCGCGCCCGAACAGAGGAGAGCAGATGGAAAGTCATACACGCGGCCGGGCGCTGAGCCTGCCCGAAGAACTGAAGCGGCTGGGAGCGCCGTCGAGACTGGTCGGGGCTCCGCCCTTCGCGGAGGTCTATCAGGCGGAACTCAGGCGTCTCGAAGCCGTCGCCGCCTCGCTGCTGGGGACCGCTCCTGCCGGGGCGGCCCCGGACACCTCGCCCTTCGGCGGCGCGGAGGGACAGGTCCCGGAACCGCTCGGCCGGTACCGCGCGGGCCTGACCTGGAGCTACTGCTCGCATGGGCTGATCCTCCACGCCCCCGGGCTGTGGGAAGAATTCGTCCGGAGCCATTTTCTGCCGCTGGCCTGGCCGGAGCTGGAGGAGGCCACCGACTACGAGCTGTGGAGCGCGGTCATGCCCGAGTTGTCCGGCCTGCGCGTCACGGTGGACACCTATGTCCGGCAGCGGTGGTTCGCCGGCGAGCACGGCCAGCAGGCGGCGGAGGTGCTGGCCTACCGGCTGTCGCGGGACGGCGCGTTTTCCGAGGTCATCCCGACCAACAGCTTCGAGAGCTTGTACCTGTACTGCCGGTCGAGGTTCAGGTCCCGCGTGCCGGCGGGCAGGGGAGCCTGACGCTGCCGGGCCGTCCGGGCGCTACCGTGTGGACGTGCCGCCCGCCGATGCTGCCGCTCCCTTTGCCTCTGCCCTCTTCCTCCGCCTGAATCCGCCCCCCCGTACCGACCGGGCCGCCGCGCCGTGAGTCCGCCGGGACTGCCCGTGCTGGAACCGGCGTCCTCGCTCGCCGCGCCGACCGGGCCGCTGATCTGGGTGACGCTGGGGCTGGGGGGCGTCGTCTTCGCCGTGGTGGCGGGCCTCACGCTGTACTTTTCCTGGCGTTACCGGCACCGGGGCGCGCGCGGCGAGCCGCCGCAGATTTTCGGCAACGGCCGCGACGAACTGATCTGGACGGGGCTGGCGCTCGCCGTGCTCGTGCTGCTGTTCGGGCTGTCGTGGGCCGCGCTGGGCCGCGTGGACCCGCAGGCGGGCCGGGAGGGGTCGCCCGACCTGATCGTGACCGGGCAGCAGTGGTTCTGGACCGCGAGCTACCCGGCGGCGGGGCGCGCGGTGCGCGTGGCGAACGAGCTGCACATTCCCACCGGACGCCGCCTGCTCGTCGAACTGCGCAGCGCCGACGTGATCCACGACTTCTGGGTGCCGCAGCTGGCGCGCAAGCTCGACGCCGTTCCGGGCCAGACGGGGCGGCTGTGGATCGGGGCCGACCGGCCCGGCACCTACCTGGGGGCCTGCGCCGAGTTCTGCGGCGCGCAGCACGCCTGGATGCGGTTTACGGTGGTCGCCCAGACCCCGCAGGACTACGCGGCGTGGCTCGCGGCCCAGGCCCGGCCCGCTGCCCTGCCCCTCGGCGGCGACGCGGCGGCGGGCGCGGCGCTGTTCGCCCGGCAGGGCTGCGCCGCCTGCCATATCGTGCGGGGCGCCGGAGTCGCGGGGGCCGGGGCCGGGGGGGACGTCGGCCCCGACCTGACCCACTTCGCCGCGCGGGGCATCCTGGCCGGGGGCGTCCTGCCCAATACGCCCCAGAACCTGCGCCGCTGGCTGCGTGACCCGCAGGCCGTCAAACCCGGCACCCGCATGCCGAACTACCGCCTGAACGGCCGTCAGCTCGGCGAACTGGTCGCCTACCTGGAGACGCTGCGATGACCACCCGCTCCGAAGACGCCTTTCCGGTGACCGAGGCCCTGCCGCCCCGCGCCGCCCGCAACTTCACGCGCTGGATCGCCAGCACCGACCACAAGGTCATCGGGCTGCTGTACCTGGGCCTGGGGTCGCTGTTTTTCCTGGTGGGCGGCCTGGAGGCCCTGGTCATGCGGGTGCAGCTCGCGCAGCCGGGCGGCACCCTGCTGCGCGGCGAGACCTACAACGAGTTCTTCACGTTGCACGGCACCACCATGATCTTCCTGGCGGTCATGCCGCTGCTGCTGGGCTTTTCCAACTACCTGCTGCCCCTCCAGATCGGGGCGAAGGACATGGCCTTTCCGCGCCTGAACGCCTTCGGCTTCTGGCTCACGGCTTTCGGGAGCGCGCTGCTGTACCTCAGCCTGCTCGAAGGCCCGCCCTCGGCGGGGTGGTTCGCCTACGCGCCCCTGAGCGAGCGGCCCTTCTCGATGAGCCTGGGCGTGGACTTCTGGGCGGCGGCGCTGCTGTTCATGGGCACCGGCACCACCCTGACCGCCCTGAACCTCATCGTGACCACCGTGCGCTACCGCGCCCCCGGCATGGGGCTGTGGCGCATGCCGATGTTCGCGTGGATGACCTTCATCAACGCCTGCATCATCACCTTCGCGCTGCCGGCCCTCAACGCCGCCCTGATCATGCTGGAGGTGGACCGTGTGCTGGGCGGGCGCTTTTTTCACCACGGGGGTAGCGCGCTGCTGTGGCAGCACTACTTCTGGTTTTTCGGGCATCCCGAGGTCTACATCATGATCCTGCCGGCCTGGGGCATCATCAGCGAGGTCATCCCGGTGTTCTCGCGCAAGCCCATTTTCGGCTACGAGTTCGTGGCGGGGTCCACGCTCGCCATCGCCGTGCTGAGTTTCGCGGTGTACGCGCACCACATGTTCGCGGTGGGCCTCGCGCAGCCGGTCAACCTCGCGTTTGCGGCCAGCACCATGCTCATCGCGCTGCCGACCGGCATCAAGGTCCTGAACTGGGTGGCGACCCTCTGGAAGGGCAGCATCCGTTTCGAGGTGCCCATGCTGTACGCCCTGGCCTTCTTGCTGCAGTTCACGCTGGGAGGCATCTCGGGGGTCAGCTTCGCGGTGCTGCCCATCGACTGGCAGACGACCGACACCTACTACGTGGTCGCGCACTTCCACTACGTCCTGATGGGCGGCACGCTGTTCGCGCTGCTCTCGGGGCTGCACTACTACTACCCCAAGATGACGGGCCGGATGCTGGGGCGCACGCTGGGCCAGCTCGCCTTCTGGCTCGTCACGCTGGGCTTCAACGGCGTGTTCCTGGTGCAGCACGCCCTGGGCCTGATGGGCATGCCCCGCCGGGTCTACACCTACCCCGATCTGCCCGGCTGGGGCACGCTCAACCTCATCTCGACCGTCAGCGCCTTCGTGCTGGGCATCGGGCTGGTGCTGGTGCTGGTCAACCTGTTCGTCAGCTTCCGGCTGGGCCGCCCGGCAGGGCAGAACCCCTGGCAGGCCTGGACGCTGGAATGGTTCACCGCCAGCCCGCCCGAGCCGGGCAATTTCACCGTGCTGCCGCCCATCCGCTCGCGCCGCCCGCTGTGGGACCTCGCGCACCCCGAGGACCCCGACCACCACCGCCCCAGCCGCCACGACCAGACCCACGGCCACATCCGCCCCGAGGAAAAGGAGCACGTGCAATGAGCCTGCGCGCCCGCCCGGCCGGCTCCCACGCCGCCCCGAGTGCCCGCCCGAACGGGTTCTGGGGCATGGCGATCTTTCTGGTGACCGACGCGGTGATGTTCACGCTGCTGCTGGTCGCCAACATCTACCTGCGCCGCCACGCCGGAGGCGACCCGCAGGCGCTGCTGGACCCCGCCGCCACCCTGCGCCTGAGCCTGGGCCTGTGGGCGTCGAGCCTGACCCTGGTGCTGGCCGAGCGCCTGCGGTCACGGGCCGTGCCCTCGGGCCTGCTGTACCTGCTGACGGGGGGGCTGGGGTTGGTCTTCGTGTTCGGGCAGGTGCAGGAATACGGGCGGCTGACGGCCCAGGGCGCGACGGTCGCCTCGGACCTGTTCTATACGGGCTTCTATACCGTGACCGGACTGCACGGGCTGCACGTGCTGCTGGGGGCGCTGCTGTGGCTGGTGGTGGGGACGCTGCGCCTGCGGGGCCGTCTGGGCCGCCGCCGCGAGGGGCTCAGTGCGGGCCTGGGCCTGTACTGGCATTTCGTGGACGCCGTATGGGTGGTGCTGTACGTCGCCCTGTACCTGTGGAGGGGGCCTTGAACCGCCCGGTCCTGCCCCGGCTCTGGCTGGCCGGCGCGGCCCTGGCGACCCTGGGCGCGCTGGCCCTGTACGCTTCGGGGGCCGCGGCGGCGCCGTGGAGTTTCAGTCGCCACATGGGCGCGCACCTGCTGCTCTCGCTCGCGGCGGCCCCGCTGCTGGTGGCGGCCTGGCCCGCCCCGCGCCGCCCGCGCGTGGGCGCGCTCCCCGGTTTCCTGATCCTGAACGCCGTGACCTACGGCCTGCACCTTCCGTCCGCCGCGCACGCCCTGATGACCCCGGCGGGTCTGGGCCTCGAAGCGGCGCTGTTCCTCGGCGCGGGCCTGCTGTTCTGGCTGGCGGCGGCGCGGGGCGGCCCGGCGGCGGCGGTCCTGCTGCTCGCCCAGATGGCGGCTTGCGCCCTGCTCGGCGCCGCCATCACCTTCAGCCGGGGCGCGTACCCCATGACGGCCCCGGCCGATACCGCGCTCGGCGGCGTGCTGATGTGGGTGGCCGGCGGCCTCGTGGTGATGGCTGCGGCCTTCGCCGTCCTCATCGGGCTGCTGGCCCGCTCCTCCGCAAAGGAATCCCATGAACAGCTCCTCTGACTCCCGGCCTGCGCCCTCCGACGTCCCCCTGCCCCCCGGCTGGTCCCGCCCCCGCGAGCTGCCCGAGGCCCGGCCCACGCTCGCCCCCGCGCTGCTCGCCTTCGGGCTGGCGGGGGGCACGCTGGGGCTGCTGGTGTCCAGCCGCGCGGTGCTCGTGCTCGGCGCGCTGGTCGCCCTGCTCGGCGCGGGCCTGTGGGCCTGGGCCGCCTATCAGGAGACGCGCGGTGAGTGACGCCCCGCCGGAGGTCGCGCGCCGCCGCATCCTGTCGGCCGCCGCCCTGGGCGCGGGCGGGCTGGCGGCGCTGGGGGCCGGCTACCCGGTCGCGCGGGCCATCCTCGATCCGGCGTTCCAGGCCGGCGGCCGGGGCGACTGGCAGGCGGTCGGCACGCTGGGCGACTTTCCGCTGGGACGCACGGTGCTGGTCACCTTCACGCGCCCCCGCGCCCAGAGCTACGCCGGGGCCGTGAAAAAGGACACGGCCTGGGTCACGCGGCGCGGCTCGGGCGGGCAGGGCGGCGACTGGCTGGCGCTGCACAACACCTGCATGCACCTGGGCTGCCCGGTGCAGCACCAGCGCGGCTCGGGGCTGTACTTCTGCCCCTGCCACGGCGGGGTCTACGACGCCGAGGGCGTGAACGTGGCCGGACCGCCCCGCATCCCGCTCCAGCGCCTGGGGATGCGCCTGCGCGGCGAGGTGGTCGAGTTGCGGCCCGCCGCCCAGCCGCTGCCGACCCTGGTCCTGCCCAGACTGCCTGAGCAGAGCGGCCCCCAACCCGGTCTGCCGGCCGAGGAGCGGCCATGACCCCGGACTCCCGCCCCCCCATGCGCGGCCTGCTGGGCTGGCTCGAAGACCGCACCGGCCTGGTCAGTGCCGCGCAGAAGGTCGCCGCCCACCGTGTGCCCCGGCGCAGCGGCTGGGCCTTCGTGTTCGGCAGCGCGACGCTGTTCGCCTTCGTGTTGCAGGTCGTCACCGGCATCACGCTGGCGATGTTCTTCGAGCCGTCCTCGGCCACGGCCTACGCCAGCCTGCAACACCTCTCGCGGCCCGGGTCCTTTGGGGCCATCGTGCGCGGCCTGCACTACTTCGGGGCGTCCTTGATGGTCGTGATGGTCGGCATCCACATGATCCGGGTGTACCTCATGGCGTCGTACAAATACCCGCGCGAGGTGCAGTGGCTCAGCGGCGTGGTGCTGCTGCTGCTCACCCTGGCGATGGCCTTTACCGGCCAGACGCTGCGCTGGGACCAGAACGCGGTCTGGAGCGTGGTCGTCGGGGCCGAGCAGGCCTCGCGCGCCCCGGTGGTGGGCCCCATCCTGGCCCGCTTCCTGATGGCGGGCGACACCTTGAACGCCGCCACCCTGTCGCGCCTGTACAGCCTGCACACCTACTGGTTCCCGGCGCTGATGTTCGCCCTGATCGGCCTGCATGTGGCGCTGGTGCTGCGCAACGGCATCAGCGAGCCGCCCACGCCGGGCCGCCGCGTGGACCCGAAAACGTACAAGCGGGAGTACCAGGCCCTCGTGAAGCGCGACGGCGTGCCCTTCTGGCCGGACGCGGCGTGGCGCGACGCCGTATTCGGGGCCGTGCTGATCCTGGCCGTGACCGCGCTCGCCTGGCGGCTGGGCGCGCCGCCGCTGGGGGCGGCCCCCGACCCCAGCATCGTGCAGGCCGACCCCAAGCCCGACTGGTATCTCATCTGGTATTTCGCGGCGCTGGCGCTGTGGCCCTACGGCGTCACCAACCTGATGATCATTCTCGCGCCGCTGCTGGCCTTCGGGGCCCTGTTCCTGCTCCCGCTGGTCAGCAACCGGGGGGAGAGGTCGCCCAGCCGCCGCCCCTGGGCCGTCGCCACCGTGCTCGTCACCGTCGGGATGGTCACGGCGCTGACGGTCGTG
This sequence comes from Deinococcus gobiensis I-0, assembly GCF_000252445.1. GTDB lineage: Bacteria > Deinococcota > Deinococci > Deinococcales > Deinococcaceae > Deinococcus > Deinococcus gobiensis. The sequence continues at coordinate 110,186 of NC_017805.1, forward strand.
GGCCAGCGCGAGCCGTGGTTGCCGCACTTCGGAGCGGCCCCGCTGAGTGCCCGGACGGTCGGAAGCCGTGACCCGGACGTGGTGCGCGGCGCGGCCCTGTTCCACGACCAGTCGTGCATCCTGTGTCACCGCATCGGAGGGCAGGGCGGTGTCCGGGGCCCCGACCTCAGCGCGGTGGGGGCGCGCCTGACCGGCGACCAGCTGACCTGGCGCATCCAGAACGGCGCGGCGAGCATGCCTTCCTACGCCGGGGTGCTGACCGACCAGCAACTGCGCGACCTCGTCGCCTTCCTCGAGACGCGGCAGTAAAGGCCGCGCGGCCCCCTGGGCGCCCGGTTCCGGACAGGTCCCCTCCAGGGCAGGGGCGCTTCTGGAACCGGACGGCTCCGGAGTAGCGCCCCGACGCCTTACGGTCCCTTCAGTGGGCCGGACTGGTCTTGTCGCGCGTGAGCGGACCCGCCGGTGAGACGTCACTCGGGTCTTCCCAGGCCTGGGTCGAGAGGGAAGGCGCGCCCCTCAACTCCTCCGTGAGACTGAGGACACGCGTCGCCGCGGGCAACAGAAAACGCCACTGGGCCTCGTTCAGGTGCCGGAGGTTGAGTTTCTCCACCGCCTTCTGGAAGTCCACGACCATCAGGTACTCGATGTGTTTGCGCTCCAGGGGGACGATCCTGACCCCCTTCGATTCACGGAGCGGCAGCCCGCTGTCCAGAAAATACTCGTGCCCGGTCGTCACGGCCAGGACGTTGCCCGACAGGGCCGTGACCTCACAGACACGCCAGGGCCGGCCCAGCCGCATGACGCACATCCGGCTGCCCGGACGGATGTCCGTCTCTTCTTCGAAGGTCGTCAGCAGGTGAAGGAGATTCACCTTCTCGCGAGGTCCAGCAGTCATCCCCCTACTGTAGTTGACCTGAGGATCAGTAACCCCTGTTGTTGCGCCGCAAAGCTTACCAGCTGACCCCTATGCTGACGCCGCCCGAAAGCTTGCTCGTGTCCGTGTCGACGCCCATATTCACGCTGGCACTCCACCGCGGGTCTACGGCGGTCTGGGGAATCCCGCTGACGCCGTAGCTCAGCGACGCCAGTTTCCCGGAAGGACTGTAGGTGAAATAGACGCTCTGGTTCACGGTCTTCGGCGGGAGGATTTCGTAGGGCACGCGCGCGATCACGGCCCCCTGGCTGTTGACGACCCTGAACGTGCCCGCGTGGGGGGCCAGGGCCAGGGCGCTGACACTCTGGAGCTGGTTGGCCTGCAGGCGCAGCGGTGTCTGGGCGTCCCGGACGGCCAGGCGGGCGTCCTCCGCCTGCACGGTGACCTCCGCATTGATGTCCGTCAGCAGGGTGAAGGTCAGGGTCCCCGTCGAGTAGCCGGGCTGGAGCTGGAGCACCAGTCTGGACGGCTGGACCCGGACACTCTGCGCCGCGCCGAAGACGAGGGGGGCGGTCGGAACCGCGACCAGGCCAGGCGGAGGCGTGGGAGTCGCGGAGACGTTCACGGGCAGAAGGGTCAGCGGGACAGGCTCTGCAGCGGCGACAGAGGCGCAGAGCACGGACAGGGCAGTCAGGAGGATGCGCATAGGTAGCAAAAAGAGCGGCGCCGGGAAAGGCGCCGCTCTCGGTCTCCCTTACTTGAGGATGAGATCCACGGGCGTGACCGCCGTATCTGCCGCAGACATCGGGAACGTGAAGTTCGCCGGGCCGGTCAGGCCGGCATACTTCTCGGCATCATCATCGAAAGCAATGATGTACACGAGATTCACCGTTGCGCCAGCATTGGCGGGAACTGGGGTCGGCGCCGTCACGGTCACGTTGGCAGGCGCGCCGACTATCCCCGCCGTGATGGTGACTTTGCGGTCCGTGGTGTTGGTCACGGGAATCGTGATCTTGAAGGTGGCGCCGGGCCGGACCTGCGCACTGGGGATCTCCAGACTGGCCGCAGGCAGGGTGAACGACACGTTGCTGGCGTAGGTGCCGCTGGCGGTCACGCTGGCGGTGGCCGAGCCGTAGCCGGTGCTGGTGCTGGTGATGGCCGTGGCGGCGGTCGACAGGGCAAAGGTCAGCAGCAGGGCAATGTTCTTGATGTTACGCATGGATCTCCTCTAGGGACACGCTGGGCATGTCGGAGAATGCCCCCTCCGAAAAAGGTGGCTGGATGAAAAGCCGGTCGCACCACTGGCTCCCCTGTCCGAGGTGCCCGATTTACAGGACAGGTTCTTCGCTTCTCTTCGTCTAGAGGGACTCTGAACGAAGCGAGGGCATTCTCAGCGTGTCCGCCACACAGATCTCTTACCTTTCGTCGGACGCGGAGGCGTTAATGCCCTTCATATTTCGTCGAGCCTGCGGTTTCCCGGCAGAGGGTGGGGGAGCGGAAAAGACGCCGGAACACCTGACGCCGGCTCCAGGAGCGGGCGGGTCGGCCAAATGTTCGTAGAGAGCGCTCACCCCGGCCGACAGGTCCGGCGCTCCGCACCGCTTCACGGCCCAAGGCCTCAGATGGGCTTCCCCAAACCCAGGAGATGACCTAATCGGGCCCGGAGTCGAACCCGCCGTAGGGACGCTCTTCTTTCCGGTGGCCTGTACCTGCCCCCGCTGTGCCGGCCCAGGGCCGTCCTCGTCAACCTGCATCTTCTCCGCCCGGACGGATCCGTCCGGTCCGGGTCCCCTTGATGGCGTACATCGCCTGATCTGCGCGCCGCAGGACCTCCTCCGCCTCCCGGTCTTCCGGCCCGACGTGACTGAGGCCGATGCTCACGCCGATGTGCGCCGTATGGCCCAGCACCTCGTACGGCCTGCCGATGACCTGCTCCAGGCGGGCCGCCACGCCCAGCGCCGCGTCTGGCCGCTGGGTCGTCAGCAGGACGGCGAACTCGTCGCCGCCCAGTCGCCCTATCCCGTCCACCGGGCGCAGCGTCTCCCGCAACCGCTCCGCCACGGCCTGGAGCAGCGCGTCGCCTGTCGCATGGCCCCAGGTGTCGTTGACGTGTTTGAAGCCGTCCAGGTCCAGAAACAGCACCGCCACCGGCCCCGACACCGTCAGCGCCGCCGTGAGGCGGGCCAGCCACGCCGGGCGGTTCAGCAGCCCCGTCAGGGCGTCATGAGAGGCCGTGTATTCGAGGTGGGCGTTCATGCGGTGGAGGGTGGCCTCCTGTTCCCGCGTGACGGTCACGTCCCGGTCGACGCACAGCACCAGTTCCCGCTCCCCGATACGCAGCAGGCTCAGGTTCGATTCGATCTGAAGTGTGCGCCCATCCCGGTGGCGGTGCGCGATCGGCAGCCGAACCCCATGCGGCTGTGCGCGCAGCCAGCCGAGGTCTTCCGGCTTGCGCATGGACGTGGGTTCGCCCCGCAGCACGTCCATGGACTGTCCGATCAGCTCGCCCGGCGCGTACCCGTACAGGCGGGCATAGGCCGCGTTGCACTGGACGATGAGACAGGTCCGTCCCGGTCCGGACGGATCGAGCAGCACCACCCCGTCGGCCGAATGCTCGAACAGTGCCCGGAAGAGCGTCTCCTGCCCCTGCAGGGCCTGCCGGGCACGCCGTTCCTCCGTCACGTCGATGCCGGTAGCGACGACCAGTTCGACCTGTCCGTCCGGGTAGGTGCGGAAGGTCGTCGTCCAGCGGATAAAGCGCGGCTCACCCTGCCGGTTCATCCAGTAGTTCTCGTAGGAGCCCGGCTCGCCGTGGGGATTGAGGTGGGCGAAGGCCTCTTCGGCCCGGCGCGCCTCGGTCACGTCGAGGACCAGAGGCCACAGGAGCTGGCCCTGCACGTCGGCTTCCCGGTAGCCGGTGAGGCGTTCACAGGCCCGGTTGAAGCGCAGAATGCGTCCGGTCACGTCGAGGACGATCATGAGTGCGGCGGTCACGTCGAAGGCAAGGGCGGTGACCTCCGGCTGGGGCGCTGGCGCGGCGGGGGAGACCGGCTCGTGGCGCGGAACTGGCATACCGCAGGGTACAGGGTGAGGGGCCCTGCACCGCAATTGAAACGGAACTCTTAACGCCTGGCCTCTGCCTGAGCAGCGCCGATCGGGAAGGTCGAGCCCTATGTTGTCCGCCCGGCAGGGTTCACCAGGGTTCTGGGAAACTCACGGATGCGACATGCCCGGCATGTTCTCCGGCGCCCCGGTCGGCAGGCCCGGCACCGCCACGCCGCGCTGGAGCAGCAGGTGGTCGAGCACCCCGAGTTCGGCGCGCTGGGCCACCACCACGCGGCTGGCGAAGGCCCGGGTTTCGGGTCGGCGCAGGTGCTCAAGGGCGGCCTGCGCCATCGCCACGCCCCCCGCATGATGACGGCGCATCAGCCGCAGGAACTGCGTTTCTGCGGCCCGTACCGGCAGGGTCTCCAGGCTCGCCTCCTGGGCGGGCGTCGCCAGACCCATCGCGGCGCGGTCCATGCCGGCCATCGGCGGCCGCGCGCCGGCCTGAGGGCGATCCCAGGCCATCAGCCAGCCGCTCATCTGGCCGACCTGCGCCTGCTGCGTGAGCATGATGTCCTGCGCGAGGCGCCTGACCTCCGGATCGGCCGCCCGCCTGAACAGCGTGACACTCATGCCCACGGCCTGAAGGTGGTGCGCGCTCATGTCCCGGGCGAAGGTCACCTCTGCACTGGATTCTGCCGGTGGCCGGGGCCAGGCCAGCACCAGGGCGGCCGCCGCCGCCAGCAGGATCAGGCTCCAGGCCAGGACGCGGGTCATGCGGTTTCGCCGTAGCCCCCACTGCACGGCGCGCCGATCTCGGGCGCTTCTCCGCCCTGCTCGTACTTCTGGATGAAGGCCGGGATGCGGGGGTCGCTGGCCGAGGTCAGCGTCAGCTGCTTGTTCCAGGCGCTCAGGACGATGGGAGACGGCTGCGCCTCGTAGGGGGAGAGCAGGGTGTACGGGCGGCCCTGCACCGCCTCCCGGAGTTTAGCCACCTCTCCGGTGTCCAGTCCGGGTTGGTAGGTGATCCACACTGCGCCGTGCTCCAGGCTGTGGACGGCATGTTCGTCGTAGAGGGGCCGGTCGTACACCCCGCAGTTCTGCCAGACCGGGTGGTGTGGCCCGCCGACGGGGGGACGCTGCGCGTAGGTCAACCGCCCGGTCCGGTGGTCGCCCCCGCTGTACTTGAAGGACTGTACGCCCTCGATCTCCGAATTGCCCTGCGCGCAGGCAGTCAGGAGCAGGAGCGCAGGAAGAAGGATTCTGTTCATGCGTTCCGATGCTATCTGCCCGGAGGGGTGCGCCGTTGCCTCTCTCGAAATGTAGCGCTATATTTTGGGTACGAGACACAACTCGTCGGGGCGAGATCCCGGTTTCCCCTGCCCGGTCCGAGAGGGGGGGCAGACATGCAGGCCAGACCGTCAGCCCCAGGCCCGCCACAGCCCGCCGCCCAGCCGTTCTGATTCCCCTCCTGTGAGGTCCGTCATGACACGCCTGTCCATCCTGCGTCTTTTTCCCATCGCCCTGCTGCTGGGTGCCTGTGGGTCGTCGCCTGCGCGCCTCCCGGAGACGGCCGCCGCGCCTTCCCTCACCGCCCAGGCGACGGCCAAGAGCGCCAAGCGCGGCCTGGCCTATGATCTGGCCACCGCCCCCGACCTCGCCGCCCTCGCCCCGGGCGTGAGCTGGTGGTACAACTGGAGCCCGGCCCCGAACGGGGGCGCGCCCCAGAACGCCGCTTCGACCTATGGGATGGATTTCGTGCCGATGGTCTGGAACGGGAATTTCGATACCGCGTCGGTCACCGGCCGCCTGAAGGCGAACCCGGCGGTCAAGTATCTGCTGGTCATGAACGAGCCGAACCTCACCGATCAGGCCAACCTCACGCCCACGCAGGCCGCCGATGTCTGGCCCCGGTACGAACAGGTGGCGCGCGATACCGGTGTCAAGCTGGTGGGACCGCAGATCACCTGGGGCACCATGAGCGGCTACAACGACCCGGTCGCCTGGCTCGACGCCTTCTACTCGGCCTACCGGGGCAAGAACGGGGGCCGCGACCCCCAGATCGACTATCTGGGTTTTCACTGGTACGACTACGGTCTGGCCGGGCAGCTCGACCGCCTGACGAAGTACGGCAAGCCCTTCTGGGTCACCGAGTTCGCCAACTGGCACAGCGGTGACGGCAGTGCCCAGATCGACAGCGTCGCCAAGCAGAAGGCCCAGATGGCCGACATGGTGGCCACGCTGGAGGCCCGCAGCGACGTGTTCCGCTACGCGTGGTTCACGGGCCGCTGGCAGAGTGACACGCATTTCACCAGCCTGCTGGGGGCCGACGGGCAGCTGACCGAGCTGGGCCAGTATTACCTCTCGCTGCCGGGAGCGGCAGGCTCTGGTGGGGGCGCGGCGACGTGTGGGACCGCCAATCTGGCTCAGGGCCGGGCAGCCACGGCGTCCTCGGCCGAGAGCGGCGGCATGGCGGCGGGCGCGGCTTTCGACGGCAATACGGGGACCCGCTGGTCGAGCGCGTTCGCCGACCCGCAGTGGATTCAGGTGGACCTGGGCAGCGTGCGCTCCCTGTGCCGGGTCTCGCTCCAGTGGGAGGCGGCCTACGGCAAGGCCTTCCAGATTCAGGTGTCGAACGACGGCGCGGCCTGGACCACCCTGTACTCCACGACCAGCGGCGCGGGGGGCACCCAGAGCCTGAATGTCAGCGGCAGTGGGCGCTACGTGCGGCTGTACGGCACGGCGCGCGCGACCGGCTACGGCTACTCGCTCTACGAGTTCGGGGTGTTCGGCGCGGGCGGGTAAGGGCCAGAGGAGGCGGGGGCAGGAACTCAGGGCGGGCGGAGGCGTCCGCCCTGGGTTCCGCAAAGGGGCTTGCTCCGGCCCGAGCGCGGCCCGCTCCCCAGTCCTCCAGACCTGTCTCCCCGCTGCGCTTCTCAGCGGGCCGGAGGGGGCGCAGTCTTCGGCAGGGAAAAGCCGAAGGTCGCCCCTTCTCCCAGGGTGCCCTCGGCCCATACCCGTCCCCCGTGCCGCGTGACGATCCGCTTGACCGTCGCCAGCCCGATGCCCGTTCCCGAAAACTCCTGCTGGGTGTGCAGGCGCTGAAATGCCCCGAACAGCTTTGAGGCGTACTGGGGATCGAAGCCCACCCCGTTGTCCCGCACCAGGACCGCCCACTCCTGCTCCCGGTCTTCCACCCAGACCTGCACCTGGATCGCCTCTTCCTGCTGGCTGTACTTCACCGCGTTCTCCAGGAGATGCCGCACCACCTGCTGAAGCGTCGCCGCGTCGCCCTGCACGATGGGCAGCGGCCCGATGGTCCAGGCGACCGGCCGGTCCGGGAAGGCCAGTGTCACGTCGTTCACGGCCTGATCGACCAGGGTGCCCAGAGGGACCGCCTGGAGATTCAGGACGGCCCGGCCCGCTCTGGACAGGGTCAGCATGGCGTCCAGCAGCATGTTCATGCGCCCCGCGGCGTCCGTCACGATGTCGAGGTGCCGCTCGGCCCGCACGGGGTCCTGGCGGGTCAGTTCGCGGCGGGCCAGCGCAGAGAAGCCCTCGACATGCCGGACCGGCGTGCGCAGGTCATGCGACACGCTGTAGGTAAAGGCTTCCAGCTCCTGGTTGGCCGCCTGCAGTTCCGCATTCGACCGCACCAGTTGGACCTGCCGCTCGACCCGTTCGAGCACCGCCCCCAGATGTCGCACGGTCGTCAGCAGGATCGCCTGGTCGGCCAGCGTCCACGCCCGCGAGTCGAACAGCGGCACGTTGAACAGCCCCCGCACCTGTCCACCGATCAGGAGGGGGAGGGTGGCGTGCGCCGCCACGCTCTGCGCCACTTCGGGATCGATGTCCGTCGCCGGGTCGTAGCTGTCGACGAAGGCCGGTCGTCCCGTCTGCGCGATCTGGTCGAAGCTGGGCGTCTGGCCGACGGGAAAGCCCGCCTCCATCTGGGCCTGCAGGACGGCCGATCCCGATTCGCCCGTCTGGGCGCGCAGCTGCCACCGGCCCTCCTGCACCTCGTAGTACGCGGCGAAGCCCGGCGGCAGCAGGCGCAGCACCAGCATCTGGGCGCGCGCGACCAGCGCCACCGGATCCGGCATCTCGCCCAGGTCCTCGGTCAGTTCCAGCAGGGTTTCGAGTTCCTGGGTGCGGCGGTTCAGGTCATCCCGCTGCTGCCGCAGCTGACCCGCCTGGGCGGCGCGTTCCAGGCTGAGGCCCAGCCCACGGGCGACCGCGCGCACGATGGCCTGATCGCGCTCGGGCCACGACTCGGCCCCACGTTTCCCCACGGCGAAGATTCCCCGCGGCTCTGTGCCGATCAACAGGGGAATGAACCCGGCCGCGCCGTACATCGTTGCCTCGGACAGGGCGTTGCCCTCGGCGTCCCAGCCCCCGATAAAGACGGGTTCCCCGCGCTGGACGGTCTCTGCGAAAGCGGGGGCGTCCAGGGGCACGCCTCCTTGCATCTGCGCCACGACGTCCGGGCTGACGTCTTCGGACCACACGACCCCCCGCCAGACGGCCATATCGGCGTCGAGTTCGTAATACGCCACGCTCACGTCCCGGAGCTGGGCCTGGACCGCCGTGACGGCCTGCGCGGCCAGGCGGTGGGTGTCGGTTTCGGTACCGACCGCCTCGGTGAAACTCACGAAGGCGTCCAGCGCGGCCGTCCGCTCTTCCAGGGCCCGTGTCTGCGCCTGGACCTGTTGTTCGAGGGTCTGTGCATGCTGCGCCAGCTGGGCCTGGGCCGCCGCCTGGGCCGCCTCGGCCTGTTTGCGGGCGGTGATGTCCCGGGAGGTCGAGAGCAGGTGGGTGATGTGCCCGTGATCGTCCCGCAGGGGAGAGACGGTCATGCTCCACCACTTGGGCGTGCCCGCGAAGGTCCGCGCGGCTCCCTCGAAGCTGCGGGTTTCTCCGGCGCGTGCGGCGTCGAGGGCGGCGTCGAGCTGTGCGCGGCCTTCTCCTTCCCAGAACGCGGTCAGGAGGTTGTATTGGCACTGCTGGAAGTCGGGGATCTCCATGACCTGGAGACCGCCGAGGTTCATGGAAAGGAGACGGGCATCAAGGTCCAGCACTTTGATGCAGTCACCGTTGGCGTCGATGATGGCCTGAAGTTGCCTGGGGGTCAGGGCAAGTTCGGCAGACGTCATCGGTAAAGACCCGACAGGAGGCAGGAGAACCGGAACATCTCTTTCAGGATAGTGCCGGTGACCCGGCGCTCTGGACTTCTCCTAACGATTGATGCGGGTTTTGTGGCCGGGCTGAGCCCTGCTGGGCAGGGTGACCTACCGAGACGTCTGCCGCAAAACGGGAAGAGTCGCTTCTGCGTTTCCCTGGTTCCTTCGGTGCAAGAGCCCTCTGGATGCCAGAGTGCCGGCTCAGAACAAGCGTCTTCGCCTGTCCGTGAAATCCCAACCCGGCGGATGCGGTACAGCGGAAGGTCGCGGTCGCACCCGCTGTCCTATAGAGGTTGCCAGGGCGTCCATTACAGCTCTTCCAGAAGTGTAAAGTTCATCTGCTCTGTCATGCTCCTCCTCCTTGAGATCTGGGCTCGCTCAGGCGGGCCAGAGCCGCCTCAGGCTCCCGGTGCCATTGAGAAAGGAGGGAGGGCTCAGCGGCGGCCTGGGCAAGTCTCTGAAAGAGAAAGCTTTCGAAGCCGATCAGGTTGCGGCTAAACGCCCAGGCACCGGTATTCCTGCCGAATCCAGCGTCCGGACGCGGCCTGCTCCGAGACTGCCGAATTTGCCGCGCGTCTCCAACCCTGATCCTTCTATAGTGAGCCTGAAGAGGGAGGACCGTCATGACCTTCGTGCCGAGCCGCAAACCCATCCGCAAGGCCACCATCGTTCCTGCCGTGGCGCGGCCTATACCTGCCCCGCATCCAGTTGAGCTGAAACAAACTCAGGCCCAGCAGGCGCTTGACCAGCACACCCTGCGTCCGGTCGGGCCTCAGGGCCAAGTGGTCCAGCCTCCGCTGCGTGCCGCCGCTCTCGAGCGCCAGGAAGTTCAGCGGCTGCAAACGGAACGGCAAGTTCTGCAGGCGCAACTGGCCGCAGTGCCGCTTGCCCCTGAAATGGTGGAGGCGGCCCTTGATCGACAGATGCGGGGCACGCGCTCAGTACCACTTACCCGTCCCGTCACCCCCCAGGACTGGGTCACAGTGCTCCAGATGCGGGCGGAAGAGGTCGCCGGTAGACCTTTGAATTCCCGGCAGGTCGCCCAGTTCACGGCCCTGCAGCGTCAGGTGGCGCAGACCCTCGCGCAGGGCTTCCGGGCCGACCGTGGGCCCGCCGCCGCACGCTACGGCACCTATGGTGCGCACCTCGCCGATCTGCAGCGCCATCCGACCAGTGCGCCCGTCGCTCAGGTGGTGCTGGGGCTCGTTCCCGCAGCGGAGCGCCTGTCTCTGCAACGGGCCATGGACGACTCCAGCCGAGAGGCCCAGGCGCAGGAAGCGCAGGACAGCCAGGCCCTGCACAATCTGGCCCTGCAGCGCCAGATGGCAGAACTCGACGCCGAAGCTACGCAGCCCGTCCTGCAACGCATCGAGGCCCGGCGGGGCGGCGGCAACCCCCTCCCCGAAGTGGTTCGGCGCCACCTGGAACAGGGGCTGAACCATGATCTGAGCCGGGTCCGTATCCATGACGACGCCGAAGCCGACAACCTGGCCAAGGGTGTCCGGGCCACCGCGTTCACCACGGGCACGGACATCTTCTTCCGGTCGGGCCAGTTCCGTCCCAACACCCGCAGCGGCCTGGAGTTGCTGGCCCACGAAGTGACGCACACTGTCCAGCAGAGTCAGGGGCGGGTGGGGAAGGGCATCGATCCGGATGCCGGCCTGGAGAGCGAGGCGCGCACGATGGGCGCCAAGCTCGCCCGGGTGATGCCCAGCCCCAAGAGCCTGCTGCCGCCCAGCCCGTACGCCGCGGGCATATACAGCCCGGCGTCCGCCCTACGACGGGTCGAGGAAGGAGCAGCCCGGACCTTCGCCCTGAAGCCGCTGCAGGACCTGCAACCCAGAGCCGTGCAGCGTCTGGGCAATCCGTTCAGCTGGGCAGCGGACAAGGTCAAGGACGGCGCGCAGGCGTTGGCCGACAAGGGCAAGGAGATGATCGCCGGAGCACTGACCGCGCTGCCCGGCTACAAGGAACTGACCCTGGCCTTCGGCAAGGACCTCGTCACGGGTAAAACGATGGCGGGAAATCCGAACGCCATTCTCGAGGCCCTGGCCGGCTGGGTGCCTGGCCCCCTGAAAGACATCCTCGTGGCCTTGAAGGAAACGAACGCCATTCCCAAAGCCTGGGCCTGGTTCAAGGCCGAACTCGGCAAGCTGGATCTGGGGAGTGCCCTGGGCGAAATTGCCAGCGCCATCGGGAAGGCGGATCTCGGCGCAGCCAAGACTGCGGTCACCCGCCGCATCGGTGGCCTCAAGGCCCTGATCGTCGGGAGTGCGCGCAAGATCGCCGACATCGGCCTGACCGCGCTGGCCGCCGGGCTGGGACCCGTCGGGCAGCAGGTGATCGCGCAATTGCGCCGTGGTGGGGACCTGATCGTTCAGGTGCTCAAGAACCCGGCCAAGTTTGCCGGTAACCTCCTGAACGCCCTCAAGGGCGGCTTCAAGAACTTTGCCAGCCACGCACCGAAGCACCTGCAGAATGGGTTGGGCCAGTGGCTGACCGGCGCGTCCGGCATCACCTTCCCGGCGAAGCTGGACCTTCAGGGCGTCTTCCTGACGGCCCTGAGCGTCATGGGGCTGACCTACCAGGCGATGCGGGGCCGCCTGGTCAAAGCGATGGGTCCCAACGGGGAAAAGCGGGTCCAAACGGCTGAAGGCACCCTGGACACCCTCAAGACCATCCAGGGTGGTCTCCACAAGGCCGACGAGATGAAGGCCAACCAGGGGCCGGTGGGCGGGGAGGTCGTTTCCGGGCTGAAGTCTGAGGTGACCAAGAGCGTGGTGATGGCGGGCACCACGAAAGTCGCGAGCATGCTGATTCCGGGCGGCGGTTTTGTGCAGGCGCTGATCGGGGCCTTCCGCAGTGTGCAGTTCGTCGTCCAGCAGGGCCAGCAGATCATGGGCGTGGTGGCGAGCGCCGTGCAGAGTGTCGGGGCCATCGCGGCCGGGAACATCGCGGCGGCCGTGAGCGGGGTCGAGAGTACCCTGGCGCGCAGCATCCCCGTCGCGCTGGGGTTCCTTAGCAAAGTACTTGGTCTAGGGAACATCGGTGCCAGAATCAAAGCGGTCATCGGCCGAGTCCGGGGCAAGCTGGACGCGCTGTTGGACAGAGCGGTCGCACGGATCCAGAAATTGATCGAAAGGATGACGCCGACCAGTCGAAAGGGCAAGCCGCAGACCCCAACCGCCGACGCCGAGAAGACCAAGGACCATGACCAGCGTGTCGCCAAAGGCCTGGCAGATATCCCACGTATCGAAAAAAGCTTCTCGAAGAGTGGACGGCTGCCGAATCAGGAGGCAGCCCGCAACGTGGCGCGGGCCGTCAAGGGTCGACACTCCATCTTCAAATCGGTGACCCCCCGCTTCGACCGGGAAGGGGTGACGTACGACTGGGTGGCGAGCAGCGGCAGTCAGCCCGGCAGTACGGGATTGATGACCCTTCGACTCGACCTCAATACGATCCGCAAGGAGCTGTGGCCCGACCGGATTTCCTCGAGTGGCAAGAAGAACGATGGTGGCCGTCCCGCCTGGTCGCAGTCCACGAAGCGGGCCCTGTATGAAAAGTACAGTTCTCTACATCAGCCTGCGAAGGGTCCCTTGAGTGGACGATTCAGGCCCCCTGGCCTCCTGGACGGACAGGATCGTCGACATATCTACGCCTTCGACCAGATGGTGACCAATCGTGTGAGTGCCCTGAACGGCCAACCTTACGATCCTGCCGCACAACTCTTGAAGAGTTGGGGCGTCCCTTCCGTTCAGCCCACCTACGACTCCATTTGGAAAGGGCTCAAGACTCTGTTGACGATGGAATTCAACAAGATCGACAACTTGTTTGTCGGAGATCAGGTCGAGAACCAAACGATCGGACGGGAAATGGAGCTGGGCGAACAGGCGCGTGACAAGGCTAAACAGGTGGCGGCGACGACAACCGATCCCAACCAGAAGGCCGCGGCCCAGCAGGAAGCTCAAAAACAGCTGGCGGTAATTTCCACCAAAGCGACGGATGTCCCCACCGGTGACGCCCAAGGCCTCGCCTTGACGATTCGTGAGCGCAACATCATCGATGCCATCTCCAATTCGAGCATCAGGCCATTTGCTGGGCTGGAAGGCAAGGCTGCCCGCATCAAGGAAAGTCGTCATGCCTCCTCTCCCCATCCAGATGCTCAACTGTTGGAAGATGCCCTGACCGAGATGGATCTCCTGCGGCGGAACATCGATTTCCTGTCCCTATTTTCCAAAAAGGGGAATGTCGCGGCCAACGACGCGATTCGAGCTGCGGTCGTTGAGGGCACGGCGAAAATTCGGCAACTCTCTGACTATGTGAGGTAATGATGCAACTAGACGACTTGAAGCGCGCCTATCAAAGTGGGAGTGGAAAGACGGACGCAATCGAAGACGCCCTTGAAGCTGTGCTCAGAACGCCCAGTCCCGAAGCCGATGCCTTCTTCTTTTCCATCATCGACAGGTACCGACCAGAAGACCGTGCCTTCTGGATCAAACAGGCCATCATGTACGCCAGTAAGGCTGTCGATCGCCAGGTCGGTCAGGAAAAGCTCGAAGAAATACTGGAGCATCTCGAACGCTATTGGAATCTAGGTCCACTGCTGGGGACAGTCGCCACCCAATTGGGCCGTGTCGCGAGTTACCCAAACTCAACCCTCGGAAAGACCATCGAATTCGGGGGCCTGGGAGAAACGGAAGCGGACCAGATGATCGTCAAGATCATTCGCTCAAGTGCATACGGCGCGTACATTGCGACTGCCACGGACTTCCATACTGGGCGAGATGCCGGGAACGAGATAGAGAGCCGTGACATTCGGCCCACGTTGACCATGGCTGAGGAGTTCATCTCTGGAGTCTCGCCACGCGCGTAACGAAGGGTAGCTATGTTCCGCCTGAGTGCTATTGAGGAGTAGATCACAGGAAGGACAACTCGGATCAGGTCGGCTGAGTTTTGGAGGCCGACGTATAGGGTGCCATGAAGATGCCCAGTTCCTGTCAGTGTCCCGAGCAGGAGTCAATGTTCGAAAAGTGTAGGAGAATTTGGACGTATTGGATACCATTCAGTGAGCCAGAGGGGGCCTTGCTGGCTGATCTGGACGCGTCACTTCTTCAGCCGGATAAACAATGGGACGAGTTCTACCACGACGTGATTCATTCCTTCGATAAGGATTCGGACTTCTTCTGGATCGGTTACGCGATCAAATACGCCTCACGAGCGGTCGACAAGCAGAGTGCAGCCGAAGATCTGGAATGGATCCTCAACCATCCGGAACGGTACGTGGTGCTAGGGGGATTGTTCGGGTCCGCGGCCAGTTATCTCGGTCTGATCGCTTCCTATCCGAACGCTTCTCTTCTGAACCTGATGCAGGCGCCGGACACGGGCGATGAGGACATTGATGGTGTCCTTCAATTTGCTCGCGCGGCAGCGTTTGGGGCCCATGTCACCACGGCGACGGACTTCGACTTCGGCATGAATGCCGGGCGTCGGGCCAAGTTCAGCGCCGAGCGACCTTCACTGGAGCAGGCGGAACGGCTGATTCGGCAATGGCGTGAGCAGCACGCCTGAACGATGAATGGACTGACTTTTCACTGTCCTGTGGACTTTCAACGACGACGTAAGCTCATATCAGTAGCATTCGACCTGTTGTGTGAGAAGTGTGAATAGCACACAAGCTGGCTCAGCAGACCTCATGCGAAAATCTTGGTCTATGCGGCCTGCGTCATGAGCGCCTGAAATCTCTTCTGAGGCCAAGGTCAGGGGTATTTCCGCTGCCCGACCTCCTGAGGACGGAGCAGAAGACACGGGAGGAGGAAAAGTACGTATCGTCGTCCACGTCGCTGGGGGAGCCTTGCCGGATTATCCATGTAGTCTGCTCTGTCCCAACTCCAGCACCAACACTTCAAATCGGTTCTTGACAGTCTCTAGCGCGCATTTTGGCGATGCAGACCAGATGGACGCTGCGTCGCTGAAAAAAACATGCTCGCGCCTTTCAGACCGATATTGTGTGTGTCCTGATGTCTTTAGGAGCCTGATGCAAGAAAAAGTGATTGTGCTTCGGTCAACAGCGGGCAATCTTCTGACTGGTCGGCGAGTGACCCAGTTGGCCAGTGCGTCCGATGTCCATCGGATGAACTTTCAATACATGGGCGAAAATGAAGTCTCCGAAGAATATGTCCACTACACCTTTCTTGATCCTGAGCAGGGCGCTGAGTTTGTTCTGGTTGATGATTATCTCGAAGATATCGCCTACGTCTCTTTGCAAAACGTCCCCGAGTACGCCATCGAGACGATGAAGCAGTGGCTGTCGGAGCACATTGGACTCTTCACGCCCGAAGAGGTGCAGGCGGCGCTGACTGAGGATCTCGAAGGCAACGCGTCTCTCCTGACCCACCTCGGTCTCATGGAAGATCGTGAGACGCCTGATGCCAGAACAGTTACCCTGGTCAAACGCGCTTTGAACTCATCCGTGACTGAAACTGTGGAAAGGGCTTTGGTGGCCGCGCAGTTGCTCGGCTGGCCCGAGTTGCACCAGGCGGTCCAGGCCCTGTCCACGCAATCGCCTGATCCTCATCTCCGAGAGTTCGCCCGGAAGGTCGTGGTACAGCCGAACGCAGCCCTCACCTCACACCGAACCCTGAACCTCATGGAAGTCTTCAGGAACAGAGCGCCGCTCAATCTCAGGATTCGTCCTGTTGGGCGGTAGGCGGTTGACAAAGGTGAGACGAGGCAGCCGGTGTCGAGCTTGCGGCTGACCTCCTTTATTGATCACGGCGTAGGTTTGCATCCATGAGGTGTTGTGGGAGGTCAAGATATCGGACACGTTGCCACCCGCCGATCAGCTTTTGCTTCAGTGCCGTTAGGGTGCGGGCACAGAAATTCCCCAAAACCTGGCGCTTCACGTACGCCCAGACCAGCTCGATGGGATTGAGCTCGGGCGCATAGGGAGGCAAATACACCAGAGAGAAGCGTTCGTGGCTTGCCACGAACGCTTGCACTGCTTTGGCGCGATGGATGCCGGCATTGTCCAGCACCACCACGATGTCTCCCTGGATATGGCGCAGCAGGTGCTGGAAGAACCCGATGACGTCCATGCTACGGATCGCACCTGTCTTGGTGTTCTGCAAGAACTGCCCACCCGACGTGATCGCCCCAATCGTCGAGAGCTTCTCCCAGTTGGCAAGCAAGGTGACCAGGGGCGTCACGCCCCTGGTGGACCAGGTCCGTCTGCGGACCCCTTTCAGGGCAAATCCCACCTCATCCAGGTAGACGAGCGTGGCGCCCTCAGCGACCTTTTTTTTCCAACTCCGGGGCCACCTGTTCTTTCCAGCTGGCGATCCGAACTTCATTGCGTTCCGCCGCACGCCCATCAGGCATCTGCGGGGTAAAGCCCAACCGACGCAGGATGTGCCTGACATGGTCATGGTGGTACCAGACCTCGAAGTGCCGGCCGATCAATTCGCTGACACGCCGGGTCGTCCATGTCTCGTCCCGAAAGCCGTGATGCACCGCACCCTCCCGCAGGAGGGTACGCAACTGCTCACCTTGCTCCGCCGTAAGCCGCGAGACTGGCCCCCTGGCCACGGTGGCCTGAAGACTGCCGTTGCGTTTCAGCCGACCTTTCCAGCTGTACACGGTGTGCACCGAGACCCCAAAGTGATCGGCGATCTCCTGATTCTTGTGCGTTCCGCGTGCGATCCATTCAAGCGCCGCGAGGCGGCGCTCTTCGAGTTGAGTACGGGAATAATGGGTAGGTTGCCATCCAGGCATGCCCCAAGACTATCAATGCTAAGCCGTGACGTGATCAATAAGTTGCTTGCTTTCGAAGCCCGATTGGTCTCCGCCGCGATCGAGTCAGCTGATGGTCTGTATGTCCGTACCACAGACGATGTCCTCAGCGTGGGCCCGAATGGTCAGGTCACTCGTATTCATACGTTGGACGAGCAGTCTTCCTTTGGATTCAAAGGGCTCGCCCTTCATCAGGGGGCCTGAGCATCATAGGCCTGCTTCGGGGCGAGGAAGCGGAAAGCATGCGCGTTGCGAAATCTCCTCATCCAGAGGGGCTGGACCGGTCCGGGCGGGGTACAAAAGCGGCATGAACTTTCCGCTGTTTTTGACCTTGAAGATGGCCTTCGGTGTGGTGGCCGGGGCCGTTTCAGAGAGGATCATGGGGGCGCAGAATTGACAGAACTGACACCTAAAAAAGAGGGGAGAAGGGGGTATTTTCGGAGAGGTCCAGAGCTACGTGAGGAAGTGCAAACATCAGGCCTGATTTCTGGCACTCAGACGCCCAAACTGGGGCGCGGAGGGGAGGCAGAACAGATAGAACAGACAGCCTAAAAAAAGGAAGGAAGCACAGGTGCCTAGCCGTTACAGGTGAAGTTTGGGTGCGTTTGCACGGCGGAGAGTAGACCAGCGATTTCTGGTGTTCCAGATGGCATCAAAGGGAAGAATCGCTTGGGCTAAAACCTGTCAAAACCTGACATTGCGGCGCGTGCGAACTGAGGGCAAGGCGGAGGTGTCCGAATCTGACAGCGGCCCGGCGCCGTGGGCTGGGGGCGCTTGACACAAGCCCATAGAGGATGCACGGAGGCTTCACCGTGGAGGGCTAGCCCAGGGCCTGAGCTCGCGGCTGCTGGGGTTCAGGACCTCTGACCGATGGCCCTCTGCCACCTCCCAGATCACGTCCTCCTGAGCTTGTCTGGAGGGGCCAGGAAGCCCGGAGCGAAGAGAGGTGCTGCCGGGCGAATAGAGATGCAGCAGGGTGGGCAACCCCGGGCCTTCTCCAAGGCCTCAGAGGCGCTTAGTCGAGGTCGAGTGGGCAAGAGGGGTGCGTTCTCCCTCGGTAAAGGGTCAAAGACGAGGCGATGAAAGGGGCACTTTTGCCGGCGCGCGACCTCCTGTTGGTCACTGCAAAAGCCCGCTCTACGACCCAGACCTCCGTCCCTTCAGGCCCGGGTCTGCCTGCTGCTCACACGCACCCTGCGGCTCCGCCGCAGGAGTCTTTGTGGTGTCTCGCTGGCCCCTGGCCAAGCCCGGCCTCTGGCCTGCTTGGAGAGGCGGCCCGGCCTGCCTCCAGCAACCCAATCAGTGCCCTTCATTTAACACTTGGCTGCACTTCTCGGAGGCGCCCTCCCGCTCTTCGAGCGCCCGCTGATCGACGGGAAATTTCGGAGGACTGTGCTAGGGAAAGGCGCCTCCTAGGCCAGCAATTGAACGACGAAAAGACCGCTCGTTCTCTGAAAGTGGACCCAGGATCTGGGGACTCCCCCGTGAATGATAAGGAAGAGTCGAGGCCGAGACGGGTTTGAGGCAGGCTTTCGGGCCCGCTCCAACCCATGAACGATAAGAAAAAGACTCATTTACTTAATGCTCTACAGCAGAAGAACGGCAAGACACAGGTTCCGGAGCCCTTGCTGCCCTGGAGAGCCCCGACGGCGTGCGTCCCTTGGGACATGTCGACCCGCTGGCAGGGGGCGGAGGTCTGATCTGGAGCCTGCCGTCCGTCGGGTAGAAGGGGATCACAACGATGCGGGTCACGAAGTTTGGGAGCGTGGTCCTGGCGCAGCATCGCCGGGGCTCTGGAGCTCAGGCCCCAGCGGCCGCGGCTGCAGGATCTGGGCCGGGCGGGCAGGGACCCTTGCGGCCCTGCTTCTGGCGGACCAGGGAGCGCCGCCATGATGTTCGCACCTGGGCTTTTCCGACCGGAGGGTACCGAGTGCGAACGGACTCAGGTGGGGCAGCCTTCCTGGGGAGATTCACCTGGAGCTGAATCCTATCCTTGAGCACCTGTGGCGAGGGGTATGGGCGAGTCATGTTTACCCCCATGCAGCGGAAGGACGTCGTCCCCCTTCGCTGGCGCTCCGCGTGCGGGAGAGGAGGGTCCACAGGGCGCTGTGGGGCGGAGCATTCTCCCTGCTCCCCAAACATGGTCTGAGAGCCGTAGCGCCACCCGCAATCCCGGTTCCTACGCCGTCGCCTGGGACGGCAAGAGTGACAAGGGCGCGGCGCTGCCCCAGGGCGACTACTACGTGTGCCTGGAAACGGCCCGCGAGCACGGTCCCTGCAGTCTCGTGCGCGAGCAGCTGACCGTGGGCGCGGGCAGCTTCAAGAAGACGCTCGGGACCAACAACGACCTGACACTTATGCTGGCCTACCGCGCGATCGGTTGAAAGGTTGATCGAATCTCCTACGACTCAAGTCATGTGATTTCACCATTGACGGGTCTGACGCTCTCCCCACGAGCGTTAGCGCGAGGACTGAAATGGGGTAGACCTCTACTGGTCCTTCAATGCTCTGCTCTGGGTGGTCGGATGCCTTCGTATACCGCGCTTCTCCCCAACCTGCGATAGAGGCTCATTCAAATCTCAGAAAAAACGCGCTCCAATACTGGCTCCAATAGCGTGTCAGAGCGGGAAAATACAAAAGCAAAAATCCCCCGTTGTGGACGGGGATCTTTGGTGGCGATGCCCGGACTTGAACCGGGGACCTAACGATTATGAGTCGTTCGCTCTAACCAGCTGAGCTACATCGCCTCTCCTGGCCTTCTCAGGCGCAGGCAAGAACCTAGCATGGCTGCGGCAAAAGATGCAAGTGGACCTCCAGGTTCAGCGGGAGGCGGCCAGCAGCGTATTCCCCACCGCCCGCCTCAGGGTCTGGATGTCGATGCTCGCGTGCCGTGAAGGATGAACCCGGTTGGTCAGGAGGACCCAGGCCAGCCCGGCTTCCGGCTCGACCCACAGGCCCGTACCGGTAAAGCCCGTATGGCCGTAGGCCTGAGGGCCACACAGCCCGCCGCCGCTCCAGCCCGGGACCATGCCCACAAAAGCCAGTGTGCGCCCCGGCACTTCCAGGCGGAGGGCAGCGGCCTGCGCGGCGGGCGGCAGCCACCCCCCCCGCAGCAGGCCCTCGGCCTGGTTCAGGACGCCTCCGAGGGTGCCGAACAGGCCTGCGTGCCCCGAAAGTCCACCCAGCGCCGCCGCGTTCTCGTCGTGGGTCTCGCCGCGCAGCAGTCGGCCCCGCCACACGCAGACTTCGGTCGCCACGCTGCGCCCCGCCTCCGGTGAGAAGCTCAGGCCCTCGTCGAGGGGAAAGTCGCGCAGGGGCTGGCCGTAGACCCGCTCCAGCACCTGGCCCAGCAGCAGATACCCCAGGTCCGAGTAGACCAGCGTGCCGGCTTCGGCCATCGGCCAGGGCTCCTGCAACAGTCGCGCGCGGATCAGCGCCGCGTCCCCCCAGGTGTACAGCGGAGCCCAGGCGGGCAGGCCGGCCGTGTGACTCAGCAACTGCCTCAGCGTGCGCCTGCGCAGCGGCGTGTCCTGCATCCATGCGAGCTCGGGCAGGAACCGTTCCAGGGGATCGTCGAGGTCCAGTCGTCCCTGCGCGGCGGCACGCAGGACCTGACGCGCCGTGAACAGCGGTTTGGTCAGGCTGGCGAGGTCCCACCACATCCCGGCCTCCAGCGGCACACGTTCGCCCTGGCTCTGGGCAGCCCCAGCGACCAGGGTGCCGCGTGCGCCCGAGCGGTCCACCACGCCCAGGGCCGCGCCGCTCAGGCCGCTGTCCAGGGCCTGCCGCAGCACCCCGGCCGTCGTCTCCGGAATCTTCAGTTCGCTTGGCATGTCCAGCAGGCTACGCTCCGGCGTGTGCCTGCGGTGGGCCGCGGGTCAGTCCAGTTGCCCGGCGCGCGCCAGTTCGTCCACGAACAGCGGAGGCTGGGTCTGCTCGATGCGCTCCCACACGCGGGCCAGGGCGTGGGGGTCCTGAATCGGCGCGGCCAGGGTCAGGCAGGCGAGGTGGTGGGCACACACCAGCCGGACCCCCAGGTCGCCCAGACGCGTCTGCTCGCTCGGGGTCAGGAGGGTGGCGAAGGCGTCGCTGTCACCGATCGCCGGATGGGACCGGCCGCGCAGCGCCGCGCTCAGGAACCTGGACACCTCGGCCGGGTTGAGCCAAAAGCCGAACATCAGCTCGTCGGACAGGCGGTCGAGCAGCCGCATCTCCTCGGGCCGGATGCCCTTCCGCACCAGCCCGCGCGCCAGCTCCTGCCGCTGCAGCCGCCTTCCCGCATATTCGCTCAGGCTCAGGAGGTCGCCGGGCGGCGCGACGCGGCCCCCCACGGCGGCGCGCAGGCGGTAGGCCAGCACGTAGCCCTGAAACTCGCGCAACATCTCCTGAATCCCCCGGTCGGGGGCCACTGGCCCTGGCATGCCGCCGAGTCTAGAAGGGGAGACGACCTCACATGCTGGTCCCGGCCGCAATTGCGCGTCTGGTCCTGCCTTCCGGGGTACACTTCAGGCTCCCGTCTTCGCCGCACGTTCCTGAGGGTCTGTTCCCGGCTGTTCCACGTCGTGCAGAGCTGTACGGAGTTCATTCTGTCCGGTAACAAATCAGGCAGTTGAGGTTGCTCATCTTCTCTAAGCTGCCTTCTCCGACGACCAGGGAGGTCCACTCATGATGCGAAAGAGACTGTTGTCCGGCACGCTGCTGCTCGGTGCGGCGCTGCTCGGCCCGGCGCAGGCCGCCCCCGGGGCCTGGAAGGGCACCATCACCATGTACGTGCAGGAATACACCCCCAACTGGCCCGACGCGGCCAAGCCCCTCAAGGCCTTTCAGCAGATCGCCGACGAGTACCGGAAGGCCAATCCCGGCATCCAGATCAAATTCAGCACGTCGCCTATTCCCGACAACGACACCAACGTGCGGGTCAAGGCGGCGGCCGGTGAACTCTTCGACATCTACTGGGCGCAGTCGACCAGCCTGAACAGCACCTTGCCCAAGGGGGTGGCGGTGGACCTCGCGCCCGTCTTCGCGCAGCCCAACCCCTATATTCCCGGCAACAAGGCGTGGCAGGACGTGATGAACAAGACCCAGGTCGCCGAGAACCGCGCGCCTAACGGAGCGGTGTATGTCCTGAGCGCGGACAATGTGGCCTTCACGATCTTCTACAACAAGGACCTGTTCAAGAAGGCGGGGATCTCCAAACCGCCGACGTCCTGGCCTGAACTCATTGCCGTGTCGAAGAAGCTCAAGGCGGCGGGGATCAATCCGTTCCATCAGGTGCCCGCCTACCCGTGGTGGGGGAACTTCTTCATCAGCGACCTCTACGCCAAGGAGTTCGCGCGCTTGACCCGCTTCGACGGATTGCCGGGCCAGTCGGGTTTGGACGAGGCGGTCGCCATCCACAAGGGAATCCTCAGCCCGAAGGACCCGCGTTTCATGTCGTGGTGGCCGACCTTCAAGCAGCTGACCGACACCTGGCCGCGCGACTACCTGACCCTCGACGCCTCCAAGAACTACGACGCCTTCAACCAGGATTTCGTGGGTGGCAAGTCGGCCATGATCTTCGAGGGCAGTTACTCGATCCGCAGCCTTCAGGACCTCGGGGCCAAATTCGCGGTGGGGGCCTTCAACTTTCCGGCGCTCACCAAGGCGCAGAGTCCCTACGCGACCGGCACCTATGTCGCCAACTCGGTGGGGGGGAACGGCTCGTTCCAGTACGCCGTCAGTACACCTTTGGCGAACAAGACCATGCGTGAGGCGGGCAAGAGTGCGGCGGTCCTCGACTGGATGCGTTATTTCGGCACGCCGAAGAACGTGCAGCGCATCATCGTGGAGAACGCGACCTACGTCCCCACTTGGCCGGGCGTGAATGCGCCGCTCTCGCCGAGTTTCGACAGTACGCCCTTCAAGCAACAGGCGACCAAACCCCGTCTGGAGCTCAACGTGGGCAGCGCCGCACCGGGCCTGGGCTGGACGGACATGCAGCGTATTTTCGGGCTGTACCTGTCGGGGAATATCACGCTCGATCAGGCCAAGTCGCAGGTCCAGACCCTGCTCGACAAGTCAGCCAACGAGTACGCCCGCAAGAACAAGGTGGATTTTTCCAACTACAAGTGAGTGGTGGCCGAGACGACCCGTGTGTGTCCGGGTCGTTCCTGGCCGTCAGGCCTGGTCTGTCGCTTTGCGGGGCCAGTGCGTCGCCGCGCCCTGAACTGCCCCGGTGGTTCTTTCTCCAGTCTTCCGTTCCCAGGAGTCCCTTGCCCATGACCGTCTCTCCCCGACCGGACGCGCCGCGTCCTTCACCGGCACCCTCCGGCCCTCCGGTGGTGCGGCGTGTGCCTAGCCGGCCCCTGCGCCGGCTGCGTGAGGGCTGGCCCGCCTACCTATTCGTGCTGCCGAGTGTGCTGCTCATGGCCTATTTCTCCTATGTGCCGGCCTACACGGCGATGACTCGCGCCTTTACCGACTGGGACGGTCTGAACGTACCGACTTTCACGGGTCTGGAAAATTTTCAGCGCGCGTTGACTGATCCGGTGATGGGTCAGGCGGCCCTGAATGCCGGAATCTGGGTGGTGCTGGGGCTGGTGCTGGCGGTGCTGCCGCCCCTGCTCGTGGCCGAATTGATCTTCAATCTGCGGGGCCAGCGGCGCCAGTATGCGTGGCGCAGCCTGTTCGTGGTGCCCGTCGTGGTGCCTTCGCTGGTGCTGCTGCTCATGTGGGGCACGTTTTTCCGGAGTGACGGTCTGATCAACACTGTGCTGGGCAGCGTGGGTCTGGGTGCGTGGCGGCACGACTGGCTCAGTGATCCCTCGACGGCGCTCTACAGTCTGATCTTCCTCGGGTTTCCGTATATAGACGTGTTTTTTCTGCTGCTGCTCTATGCAGGCCTTCAGAACATCGCTCCGGAAGTCTTCGAGGCGGGCAAGATGGACGGTGCGGTGGGGTGGCGCCGGGTCCTGTATCTCGACCTGCCGCTGCTCCGGCCTCAGCT
Source organism: Deinococcus gobiensis I-0 (assembly GCF_000252445.1). GTDB lineage: Bacteria > Deinococcota > Deinococci > Deinococcales > Deinococcaceae > Deinococcus > Deinococcus gobiensis. The sequence goes on from NC_017805.1 coordinate 134,058, forward strand.
GGGGCTGATCGCGCTGTTGTCGGTCATCGGAAACGTGCAGTACTTTATCAGTCCGCTGGTCCTGACTTCGGGGGGACCCGGCTACTCGACCACGGTGCCGGCTCTGCTGATGTACAACACGGCGACCCGCAACGGCGAATACGGCTATGCGATGGCGATTGCGGTTCTGCTGATGCTGGTCGTGGTGGTCCTGACTGGTCTCTCGCGTCTGGTCGCTCGGGAGCGGGCATGAATCGCCGTTCTCTGACTCCGGGCGAGATCGTACGGAATGTGTTGTTGCTTCTGTTGGCTTTGCTGGCGTTGTTTCCGGTGTATTTCAGTCTCGTCAATTCACTCAAGAGTCCGGTGCAATACGCGCAGAATCTGCTGAACTTTCCGGCGACCCTGCATCCTGAGAACTATTCCCTGGCCTGGGTGCAGATCAGGGGACCTCTCCTGAATTCGGTGGTGGTGACCCTCAGTAGTGTCCTCGCGACGGTCGTCTTCGCTGCTTCGAGTGCTTATGCTCTGGCACTCATCGACTTTCCGGGCCGCCGACTTCTGTTCGGTCTGGTCTTTGCCCTGTTTCTTGTGCCGGATTTTCTGACCCTGATTCCGCTCTATGTGCAGATCAAGGCTCTGACTCTGCCGAGCAATTATCTGGCGATCATTCTGCCTACGGTGGCGGCGGGGCAGCCCTTCGCTATTCTGGTGCTGTATGCAGCCTTCCGGGCCATGCCACGGGACATGCTGGAAGCGGCCCGCCTCGACGGAGCAGGGCACTGGGCTTTGTTGCGCTCTATCGTCTTGCCGCTCAGCCTACCGATCCTGGTGAGTGTAAGTATCATCCGGTTGGTGCCGGTCTGGAATGATTTTCTGTTGCCCTCACTGGTGCTGGATGAGGTTCACCGGACTGTTCCTGTGGCCCTCGTAGGTTTTCAGGGTGGCGGAGCGGCGACAGGATCTACGCCGAATTACGGTGCGCTGATGGCGTCCTATGTTCTCTCTGCACTTCCGCTCGTCGTTTTGTTTCTGTTTCTGATGCGTTCGTATGTCCAAGGAGTCACCAGTGGAGGGGTGAAAGCGTGAGTTCAGCCTCTCCCTAGATTATTTTTATTTATATGATAGTCAGTTTCATTAATCTAAGGGGGTAACTGCTTTTTATTAAGTATTAAAAGTCATACTGGTTATTCTGATGGTCGATTCTAAATCTTATTTTTCTCTTAATTTGAACAAAAGTTATAGAAATAAGAAAATTCTCGTGCCTGAGCATAGGCCTAAGCGGATGTATTTATTTTGGATTATACCGATCCCAATTTAGTTGACTATTGATATATTGCATTGTTACTAACCTCATTGCTTGATGGGTACTAGAATATAGTTCATCAGGTGTATCATATATTATATCATATTAAAGTAGGGTATTAAGCCTACGGCTTATCTACTTCAACTAACTAATCTTAGGTCAATCAGGTGCAATTTAGCGGTCAGTAATCTCATCCCACCGTCTGGGCAATGGCACGGCCCGCTACGCGTCCACTGAAGATACATCCCCCCAGGAAAGTTCCCTCCAGAGCCCTGTAACCGTGCAAACCCCCTCCCCCAAAGCCCGCGACCTCACCAGCGGCATAGAGCCCAGGCATCGGCTCGCCATCCTCACCCAGGACACGCCCCTGAAGATCAGTCTCCAGGCCCCCCAACGATTTGCGGGTCAGAAGATTGAGCCTGACAGCGATCAGCGGGCCGTCGGACGGATCGAGAATCGGCGCGGGCCTGGCCACCCGGACAAGCCGTTCACTGAGGATGTTCCGTGCATTCCGGATCACGGCAAGCTGAGGGTCCTTCCCGGCAACGTTGCGGAGCTGGAGATCCCGGTCCTCCACCTCCTGCTTGACCGTCATATAGTCCACGAGCTCACTTCCGACCAGCTCGTTCATACCGGCGACCAGATCACGCAAGGTCTTACGGACCACGAAATCGGCCCCCTGATCCATGAATGCCTGCACGGGAGCCTGGACGGCCTTTCCGATACGGGCCAGGGTCAAGCGGACATTTTTCCCTGTCAGGTCCGGGTTCTGTTCCGAGCCGGAAAGCGCAAACTCACGCTTGATCGTGGCCCTGTTCAGCAAAAACCAGGTGTAGGGATAACGGTTCCGGGTAATGTGCTGCAGGGTATCCAGACTGCTGGCTCCCGGGATATGAGGAAAGGGCAGCCGCTTACCGGTCGGGTCCAGCCACAGGCTGGTGGGACCGGGCAGGATGCGGATGCCGTGATTCGGCCAGACCGGATTCCAGTTGCACAGGCCTTCGGTGTAGTGCCACATCCGGTCCGGATTGATGAGCCGCGCCCCGGCATCCTTCACGACTTCCTGCATGGCCCCGTCCACATGCCTGGGTACGCCGGACACCATAAAATCGGGCGCAGGACCCAGCCGCTGGGTGGGCCAGTATTTCCGCACGAGGGCGTGGTTGCCCCCGATCCCACCGGAGGTCACCAGCACGGCCTGGGCATTCAGGGCAAAGTCACCCACGACGACCCGTGAACTGTTCTCCCCCCGCCCGACTTCGGAGGGCTCGAGCACGTCCCCGTATACCCCATGCACGGTACCGTTCGAGAAGTTCAGCCCCCGGACCCGGTGCCGGAACCGGAAATCGATCAGGCCCGTCCGGTGATGTTCACGGACACGCCGCTCGAAGGGCTCGAGCACCCCAGGTCCAGTCCCCCAGGTCACGTGAAAGCGCGGCACACTGTTGCCGGGGAACCCTGCACCCGCGCCGCCACGCTCGGCCCAGCCGACCGCCGGAAACCAGCGCATGCCCTGGGCATGGAGCCACTCCCGCTTCTCACCGGCGGCGAACTCCACATAGGCCTCCGCCCACGCTCTGGGCCACCGGTCCTCCGGGCGGTCGAAAGCCGCAGCGGTCATCCAGTCCCGCAGTGCCAACTCCGGCGAATCGTGGATGCCCAGGCGGCGCTGTTCGGGGCTGTCTACGAAAAACAGCCCCCCGAAAGACCAGAAGGCCTGTCCCCCCAGATTCTGCTCGCCTTCCTGGTCGAGAAGCAGGACCCGCCGCCCGGCATCGGCCAGCTCGGCGGCGGCGACCAGCCCGGCCAGCCCGGCCCCCACGACAATCACATCTGCATCGGGTGTGAACATGACCTATTAGACAGGCTCACCGCCCTGCGGACAACAAGACACGGCATAGAGGGCCCCTGCGCAGAAGGGCCGTTCGATTACGAACTGGTCTTCGATCAGAACAGCGGCGGAGAAGGTCCGCTCTCCGGCCCCGGCCCCAGGTCCCCTCCCGAACGGACCTCGCCTCATCCTCTCACTTGAAGGTTAGGTAAAATAGCGCATGACCCTCGCCCAGGTGACGTCCAACCTCCTCGCCCAGACGACCGCCTGGACGAGCCTCCACGACGACGAGCTCAAACGCCGCGCCACCCTCGCCGCCCGCGACAAGGACGCCGCCGCCCTCAGCGACCTCACCGTCGCCTACCTCGGCCACCTCGGCGGCAGTGGCGTCCTCACCAGCCCGAAGACCATCGAGGCCTACCGGCTCGGCATCCGGCAGTACGTCGCCCACGCCCAGGCGCACGCCGTCGGGATCCTCAATCCCGGACGCCACGCCCCGCAGTACTATGTCAGCAGCCTCCTCGCCCAGGGCCGCAAACCCGCCGGGGTTCAGCTCAAGGTCGCGGCGGCGCGCTGCCTGTACCGCGCCCTGCGTTGGGCGGGGGCGACCGAGGCCGACCCTTTCAAGGACGTCCGGATTCCCAAGGACCACACCACCGGACTGGAAAAACGCCCCCCCTACACCGAGCAGGAGATCGGGCGCGTCCTCGAACACGCTTCCGCCCACGACCGCTTCCTGCTGCTCCTGACCGCACACGCAGGGCTACGGATCGCGGAGGCGCTGGCCCTGACCTGGGCCGACCTCGACCTGGAACGCAGACGCCTGAGCGTGACCGGCAAGGGCCGCAAGAGCCGCACCGTACCCATGAGCACCCGCCTCGTCGAGGCCGCCGCGCAGTACCGCGTCCTCTATGGCCCGGGCGGCGAGGCCCACCGGCATGACGAGAACGGCCAGCGCCGCCGCACCACGCCCCAGGTGCAGGCCTTCCGCTACCGCACGGTCCAGAACGCCACCCACGCCATGAAGGGCACCTTCGCCCAGGCCGGGGTCCCGTGGCGGGGCTTCCACGCCGCCCGCAAACATGCCGGCACCAAACTCCTGAGCCGCACCGGCGACCTCGCCACCGTCGCCGCCTTCCTCGGACACAGTTCGGTGGACACGACCCGCAACAGCTACGCGGCCGTCGCCTCGGACGCCGCCTCGGACCAGATGCTCGACTGGTAGGCGGCCGCCGGCCGGACGTGACGTCCGTTCCCGTTCAGGGCCTGGGCCACTGCTGGGCCAGGAGCGCCGCCTCCACACGGTTGCGCACCTGGAGCTTCTGGAGAACGTTGGTCATGTAGTGCTTGACCGTCTTTTCCGTCAGGCCCAGCTCCCGGGCGATCTCTTTGTTGCTGCGGCCCTGAGCCACACCTTCGAGAATCTGACGCTCGCGGGGAGTCAGGGTCTCGACGAGCGGCCCCGGCACCGGGCGGGCAGGCTGGGCCAGTTCGTACAGCAGCCCGCTCGCCAGCAGAGGCGTGATGCTCACCTCGCCCTCGCTGACGGTCCGCACCACCTGACGCAGTTCCCGGCCCGTGACCCCCTTGATGATGTAGCCGCGCGCGCCCGCTTTCAGCGCCCCCAGAACGTCGGTCTCGTCCTCGCTGAAGGTGAGCATCACGACCCGGATGGCGGGATAGGCCACGCCGATGTCCCGCAGGGCATTCAGTCCCCCGCCGGGCAGATGGAGATCGAGCAGCAGCACGTCCGGCAGGTGCTGGGCCGCGAGTTCGGCCGCGTCCGACGCCGAGCCGCCCTGCGCCACGACCACGAGATCGCCCTCGGCCTGCAGCGCCGCCACGACCCCTTCCCGGAACAGGGGATGGTCGTCGACCACCACGACCCGCAGCACCTCATTCATGGGGCACGTCCGGACAGAGCGGCAGATGGATCCGCAGCAGGGTCCCGCTGCCTCCCCGGCAGGTGACCTCGAAGGTACCGCCCAGACTCTCGGCCCGTTCCCGCATCCCCACCAGACCCAGGCGGTCCGGCGGCGCTTCTCCCCGCCACACCAGGCCCGCTCCTCCGTCGGAAATCTCCAGCGTAACCCCCTGCGTATCCAGTGCCAGTTCCACTTTCTGCTCCAGCCCCGCAGCGTGCCGGAAGGCGTTGTTCAGCCCCTCCTGCACGATGCGGAAGGCGGCCATCTTGACACTCAGGGAAACGTCCGGACCGCTCTGGACCTGAGGCGAGAACTCGACTGCCGTGCCCGTGCGGCGCTGGTGGTCGCGGACTGCGCGGGCGACCACGGCTTCCAGCGGCAGGGGGGCCAGTTCCGGGAGGCGCAGGTCCTTGGCGAGGGTCCGCATCTCGCCCAGCGCAGCGCTCAGGGCCTGCTCAACCGGCCCGATCTGGGGGCGCTGCGCCGCAGGCAGCCCGTGCGACAGCGTGTCGAGCCGCAGCAGGGCGTGGCTGATCTCCTGGGCCGGGCCGTCGTGCAGGTCGCTGGCGATGCGGCGCAGAACCTGCTCGTTCATCGCCACGGCACGCGACGCGGCGCGCTGCACGCGGTCGTGCAGCTCGCGGTTGTGCGACAGCAGGGTCTCGAGATGCTGAACCTGGGCGTCGAGTTCGGCGCGCTGGCGGTCGATGGTCTGGCTGCCCCGGCGCACCAGGCCCGACAGCACCAGATAGGTCACCAGCATGATCAGCGCCACGACCACCCAGCTGCGGCCCTGGGCGGCCCGGATCTCACCGGTGAGCTGCCGGGCGTCCTGATAGAACTCCGCGACGGCCAGCACCTGATCGGAGTTTTCGAGGCGGATGGGCGTGTAGGTCTCGATCAGCTGCGGGTAGCGGGGGCGCAGCGTTTCGTTCTCGTCGTCGTCGGGCACCGTCAGGTGGGAGATGACCTCGCCCCGCCACGCACGGGCCTGCTCGGGCTTGACCGCGAAGGTCTGGCCCGCCTGCTCGCCGTAGACCACCCGGCCCCCCGGCCCCCAGATCTTGATGCTCACGATCTCGCGGCCCGGCGAGGTGCCGGCCAATAGCCGCTCGATCGCCGCGATGTGTTCGGGGGCGAGGCGCTCGGCGCGGCTGAGCTCCTGCACCTGCATGACGATGAAGTTCTCGACGTACAGGGCCGTGGTCGCGGCGGTGCGGTGAACGACGCCCTGCTGGATTTCGGTACCCACCCACCAACCCAGGACGAGCAGGCTCACGGTCAGGATCAGCAGGCTGGCCCCCGCGTACTGGCGGGACAACGAACCGCGTCCGGGCGCGCGTAGGGCCTCGCCCCGGCGTGGCCGACCCGGCAGGGCACTGAACGCGGACATCCTGCCCATCATGGCGGATTCGGCGGCGCTGTCTACCGACCTTGGTCGGACACCGCGCCGGCCCGCCGCCGGACCAGGGTCTGTGGGCGGGCCGACGGGACCGGCCTAGAGTGTCCTCACTTCCCCTCCGCACGTCGTCGCCGGTCACCGACAGGGACCGGCCCACCCACCCCACAAGGAGCCTTTGTCATGCCCCATACCTACCGCGCCGCCCTGCTGTTTCCCGTCCTGAGCCTCATGGCCTGTGGCACGGCCCCCACCCCCCAGACCCAGACCGCCGCCCTCCAGGATGCCTCGGCCCAGCCGGCGAGTGCGCGCCTGAGTGCCCAGGCCACCTCCTCGGCCTGCGAAGGCGGCGGCTTCCGCCTCGTCAGCGGCGGCGTGAGCGTGCAGGGCAACCGGGGAGCCGACCTGAACGTCCCCGCCGGAGCCCGGGTCCAGGTGCTCGGCAAGTATGTCGAGTTCGAGGTCGCCGGCGACACGCTCAGCGTCCTGAACTACACGATGACGGGCGCGGCCAACCCGCAGGACATCACCGGCGGGCAGCGCACCGTGGTCTTCGCGTCCAAGGCGGCCGATTTCGGGGGCCGCAAGCTCTCGGGCACGCTCAAGGCCTCGCTGTCGGGCGAGGGGCTGCTGCTGGAGCGCCGCGGTTCCGGCATCAAGATGAAGATCCAGGCCAAGGACTGCGCGCAGGGCGGCATCTTCCAGATGGAACCCGAGACGGGGGGCGCGGTGCAGTTCACCCACACCCTGGGCGCCGGCATGTACTACTTCAAGAATCCCTACACCGGCAAGGTCAACCTGGGCAACGGTACGGACTTCCGGGGCAAGGACAGCCCCCAGGTCGCCAAGCTGGTCTCGCAGAGTGAGACGGTGTCGGTGTGGTCGGTGCAGAGCGGCGGGCGCATGGGCGGCGTGCTGGGCGAGGACGCCGTCGAGATCGGCGCGGGGCCGACCCAGTGCGTCCAGAGCTGCCAGGCCCAGAACCAGATTCGCGGCACGCTGCCCGTCACCGACCCGGCGTACTCGAACAACTGAGCCGTTCCCGGGTCACTCCGCAAAGACCGGGGCCGCCAGCGTCAGGGCGTGAGCCCGCACGTCCTCCGGCCAGGCCTCCGAGTGGCGCAGAAATGCCGCATGGTCGCGGGCATACAGGGCGCGGGCGGCTTCCTCGTACCCGGGCCGGTCGCCCGCCAGCACGCCCATGAAGCGGTCGGCGGCGGCCTGGGCCCGCGCCACGCGCTCGCCCTCGGGGTCGGCCCTGCGGGCCTCGTCGATCAGGCGGCGCAGGGTGGCCGAGGCGCCGCCGCGCTGCAGGTCCAGCCATTCCCAGTGCCGGGGCAGCAGCGTGACCTCGCGGGCCGTGACCCCCAGTTTCGGGCGGCCGGGGCCGCTGCGGGGGGCGTCCGGCTCAGCGGCGGGGCGGGCGCGGACCAGCACCTCCTCCAGCGTGCCCGACAGGTCGAAATCGGCCGGCCGCCCGCTGCGGTCGTCGAAGACCAGCACCGGGCCGGTCGCCTGGGTCTTGAGATGGGTGAGCAGTTCGGGCAGGGGCGCGGTCAGGAGACGCCGGGGGCCGGCGAAGGCCGTATAGGTCGCAGAAGCCGTCATACCGGTATATTACCCGGGTAAATTCAGAGTGTCAATATCACCCGGATAATATCGCGCGTCTTCCATGTGACGTTGAGGCGGCCGGCCGATGCTGCGCGCATGACGCAGCCACCATCGGACGCCCTGGTGTTTTTCGGGGCGACGGGCGACCTCGCCTACAAGCAGATCTTTCCGGCCCTTCAGGCCATGGTGGCGCGCGGCACGCTGGACATACCGGTCATCGGGGTCGCCAAGTCGGGCTGGACGCGTGAGCAGCTCGTCGAGCGGGCGCGTCAGAGCGTGCAGGAACATGGCAGCATCGACGAGCAGGCCTTCGCCAGACTCTCGGACCTGCTCCAGTACATCGACGGCGACTACAACGACGACGCCACCTTCACGCAGCTGCGACAGGCGCTCGGGGGCGCGCAGCGCCCGCTGCACTACCTTGCCATTCCGCCCAGCCTGTTCGGCCCGGTCTGCGAGCGGCTCGCCGCGAGCGGGTGTACCCAGGGCGCCAGAATCGTGGTGGAAAAACCCTTCGGGCACGACCTGGAGAGTGCGCGGGCGCTGAACGCCACCCTGCACGGGGTCTTCGCCGAAGCGGACATCTTCCGCATCGACCACTACCTCGGCAAGGAGGCGGTGCAGAACCTGCTGTACCTGCGTTTCGCCAACGGTTTTCTGGAACCGCTGCTGCGGCGCGCGGGGGTGCGCGAAATCCAGATCACGATGGCCGAGACCTTCGGCGTGGCCGGGCGCGGCAGGTTCTACGAGGAAGCCGGGGCCATCCGCGACGTGGTGCAGAACCACATGCTGCAGGTGCTGGGGCTGCTGACGATGGAAGCGCCCGCCAACCAGGGCCAGGAAGCCGTCCGCGACGGGGTGGCGCGCGTGTTCAAGTCGGTGCGCTCCCTGACCCCCGCCGACGTGGTGCGCGGCCAGTACGCCGGCTATACCCGCGAAGCTCAGGTGGCCCCCGACTCGCAGGTCGAGACCTACGCCGCGCTGCGCTTCGAGGTGGATTCGTGGCGCTGGGCGGGCGTGCCCATCTACGTGCGGGTGGGCAAGGAGCTGCCGGTGACCTGCACCGCCGTGACCGTGGTGTTCCGTGACCCGCCGCAGGAGGTGTTCGCGGACGTGGCCCCGCACACCAACTTCCTGCGGCTGCAACTGACCCCCGGCGTGCAGGTCACGCTGGGCCTGAACACCAAGCGCCCCGGCGCAGGCATGAAGGGCCAGAGCACCGAGCTGACGCTGCACCGCCAGGAGGCCAGCGGCCTGGCCCCCTACGACCGCCTGCTGACCGACGCCCTGGCCGGAGACGCCACCCTGTTCGCCCGGGAGGACGAGGTGGAAGAGGCCTGGCGCATCGTGCAGGGCGTGCTGGGCGACGCCGCGCCGCTGCAGCCCTACGCCCCCGGCACCTGGGGACCGGCCGGGGCCGACACGCTGCTGGCCCCTGGCCTGGGCTGGATGGACCCCGACCCGGACAGGGGCACGGCCGTTCCCGCCCTGGCCCCCACCCCGCCCTCGGCCCCCGCGCCGCACGGCAGCGCCGAGAACCCCGCGCCCGCCGCCCAGGCCAGCCCGGTGGGCGAATGAGCCGCGCGGCGCACGCGGTCCTGAGCGTGGATATCGGCGGCACGCACGTCAAGGCGCTGCTCAGCGGCCACCCCCACAGCGGGGCGCGGCGCTTCGACTCCGGCCCCGACCTGACGCCCGCCGAGATGGTCCGGGGCGTGCTGGCCCTGTGCGCGGCCGGGCCGGTCTGGACCTTCGGCGCCGTGAGTGTGGGCTATCCGGGGCCGGTGCTGCACGGCCAGCCGGTACGCGACCCCGCCCATCTGGGGCCGGGCTGGGTGGGCTTCGACTTCGCGGGCGCCTTCGGGCGGCCCCTCAAGCTCGTCAACGACGCGGCCATGCAGGCGCTCGGGAGCTACGCGGGCGGCAAGATGCTGTTCCTGGGCCTGGGCACGGGGCTGGGCAGCGCCCTGATCGTGGACGGCATCGCCGAACCGCTGGAACTGGCGCATCTCCCCTACCGCAAGCACACCTTCGAGGACTACGTGGGCCTGCGGGGCCTGAAAAAGCACGGCAAGAAGAAGTGGCGCCGTCAGGTGCTGGACGTGATCGCGGAACTGAGCGCCGCCCTGGAGCCCGACACGGTGGTGCTGGGCGGGGGCAACGCCAAGCTGTTCGCGGACCATCTCGACGACCTGCCCCCGCAGGTCAGGCTGGGCGACAACGCCAACGCCTTCACGGGCGGCTTCCGGCTGTGGGACGATAAGGCCAGACCGCAGCCTGCCCCCGCCCGCACCCCGCCGGAGACCCCGTGACCGACATACCCACCTTCGACCGGATCGGCGAGGACGCGCTGGCCCCCAGCGGTCCGGCCGGCCTCAGCCCGACCTGGAGCAGCAGCGACAAGGACTTCGTGACCACCAGCCTGGGCAGCCGCCTGTGGGCGACCCTGGGCCACGGCGTCCTGAACGAGGTCTACTGGCCCTCGACCGGCGAGCCGCAGCTGCGCGACATGACGTTCTATCTGGTCATGGACGGGCAGGAGGGCCCGGGCGGCGCCGTCCAGGGCTGGGTGGACCTCAAACGCGCGGCGGCCTATAGCCTGGGCGTGCCCGCGCCGCACCTGCCGCTGCCCACCGTGATCCACAGCGGCACGCACGCCGGGGCCGACTACCGTCTGACGCTGGAGGTGCTGCCCGACCCGCAGCGCGACGCCCTGCTCGTCCGCTACGCGCTCGACGGCCCCTTCCGGCTCGTGGTGATCGCCGCGCCGCACCTGGGGGGCACCGGCCAGGACAACGTGGCCTGGGTGGACGGCGCGCTGTTCGCCCACCACGCGGGCCACGTGCTGTGCCTGAGCGCCACCGGGCCGCTGCGCCGCGCTTCGGCGGGGGTGGTGGGCGTGTCCGACGGCTGGCAGGACCTGCAGGCCCACGGGCGGCTGACCTGGGCCTACACCAGGGCCGGCCCCGGCAACGTGGCCCTGAGCGCCGAGCTGGAAGACCGCGCCGGCACGCTGGCCCTGGGCTTCTCGAACACGGCGCGCGGGGCCTGGACCCTGGCGCGCGGCGCGCTGGCCGAAGGGTACGGGGCCGCCGAGCAGGAGTTCCTGCGGGGCTGGGGCGTCTGGGGCGACGCGCTGAAGCTGCCGGCCCCCGATCCTGCCCTGGGGCAGCTCGCCCTGCTCAGCGCCGCCGTCCTCAAGATGCACGAGGACCGCACCTACCCCGGCGCCATCGTCGCCAGCCTCAGCGTGCCCTGGGGCGACTCGACCGACACGCTGGGGGGCTACCACCTGGTCTGGCCGCGAGACGCGACGCTGGCCGCCTTCGCCCTGATCGCGGCGGGCACGCCCGGAGACGCCCGGCGCGTCCTGGCGCGCTTTCTCGCCACGCAGCAGCCGGACGGCCACTGGCTGCAGAACACCTACCCCAGCGGCGACCCCTTCTGGACCGGGCTGCAACTCGACGAGACCGCCTTTCCGGTCCTGCTGGCCGCCAAACTGCGTGAAGAAGGCCTGGAGGACCTGCCCGGCACCGCCGAGATGGTGGGCCGCGCCCTGGGCTTCGTGGTGCGCACCGGCCCGACCAGCGACCAGGACCGCTGGGAGGAAAACCCCGGCGTGAACCCGTTCACGCTGGCCGTCGCCGTCGCGGCGCTGGCGGCGGGGGCCATGTGGTTGCCGGAGGCCGAGCGCGAGGAGGCCCTGAAGGTGGCCGACGAGTGGAACGAGCGCCTGGAAAGCTGGTGCTATGTCCAGGACACGCCGCTGGCGCAAGAGCTGGAGGTGGGGGGCTACTACGTGCGCCTGGCGCCCCCGCAGCGCGACGGTGGGCTGGGCGGCACGGTGCTGCTGCGCAACCGCATGGGCGAGACCATCGGCGCGTCGGCCCTGGTCAGCCTGGATTTCTCGTACCTGACCCGCCTGGGGCTGCGGCAGGCGGACGACCCGCGCATCGTGGACACGCTGAAGGTGGTGGACCATGTGCTGCGTGTCCCGACCCCCAGCGGCGACCTCTACCACCGTTACAACGACGACGGTTACGGCGAACACGAGGACGGCCGCCCTTTCGACGGCTCGGGCATCGGGCGGCTGTGGCCGCTGCTGTCGGGCGAACGCGGGCACCTCGCGCTGCTGTCAGGCGAGGACCCGCTGCCCTACCTGCGGACCATCGCGGCCTGTGCCAGTCCCGGCGGCCTGCTGCCCGAGCAGGTCTGGGACGCGGCCCCCATCCCGGAGCGCGGCCTGTATCCGGGGCGGCCCTCAGGCAGCGCCATGCCGCTGGTGTGGACCCACGCCGAATTCCTGAAGTTGCTGCTGGCGCGTGAAACAGGCCGCCCCGCCGAGCTGCTGCGGGCGGTCGGGGACCGCTATGCCCGGCCCAGGGACGCCGCCGAGTGGCGCTGGCGCAACGAGACGCCGCTGCGCCAGCTGCCGCCGGGGCGCGACCTGACCTTCGAGAGTCCGGTGGCCTTCACGCTCCACTTCGGCTGGGACGGCTGGCAGGACGTGCAAGAGCGTCAGGCGCAGTGTGGCACCTTCGGCCTGTGGCTGCTGACCTTCCGGGCCGAGGAACTGCGCGCGCACGGCAGCCTGAATTTCACCCGGCGCTTCGGGGAGGCCTGGGAGGGAGCCGACCACGAAATCCGGCTGGAGCGCGGCGCGGCCAGGGAGGTCACGGCAGACCAGCCGGACGCGGCGCGCAGCTGAGCGGGCCCCTCAGCCCTGGGCGCGGCGCGCTTCCGGCCCCGCCGGACCGAAGGTGGCCGCGACTTCCAGGTGCCTGCTGCGCGCTTCTTTCTGGGCGTGCAACAACTTCTGGACCCGGCGGGTCCCGGCGCGCACCCCGACGTTCGGCTGCTCGCCCAGCTGCCGCCAGGCCAGCTCCAGGCACACCCCCAGCGGCGGCTTCGGGTCCCGCGTTCCCGGCACGCGCAGCCCCGCCCGGGCAAACTGCGCCAGCAGGTCCTCGTAGGTGTCCTGCTCCTGCGCCGTGAACGTGGCCACTGCCTGCTGGAACGGCAGGGCGCTGTGGCCGGTCGCTTCCAGTACCGCCGCGCGGATCAGGTCCGCCTCGCTCAGACCCGGCCACTGCCGCCGCAGCCTTTCGAACACGCCTTTGCCGAAGCCCAGCGACAGCCGCTGGCGTTTGCCGTCCACGGCCGGGACGAAGGCGGCCGCGCGGCCTCTCCCCTCTCGTTTCTGCGTCATGCGTTCCTCCGGGTGCGGCGGGGTTCTGTGGCCCCTTACCGCTGCTGGTTGCGTTCTTCTTCGGGGGTGGGCGGCGGTGCGGGGTCCGGGCCGGGCCCGGGGCGCTGCTGGTAGTACCGCCGCAGCCACAGGCTCAGCCCCCCCAGATCGGGAAACAGCGTGCGTTCGTTGACCCCCACCTGATCGAGCCGGTCGCGGATTTCCCACTTCAGCTCCCGCGCGACCACCACCCGGCGCGCCGCTTCCGGAGGCCGGCTCAGCCACTCCCCGAACGCCGTCTCGGGGTTGGAAAGCAGCGCGAAGAGCGCCGACTGCTGCACGATGCGCTGGTCGATGGAAGGCGGTTCGAGCAGCAGCAGAAAGGGTTCGCCCTTTTCGCGCTCGTAGTCGTCGAGCCAGCCGGTTTCGGCGTCGAAGGGCAGGCCGTCCGGATCGCCGGCGTGGCCCAGCGCAGCCAGCATGTCCGCCGTGAAGACATTGCTGCCCTCGCGGCGCAACAGGGCCTGAAGGGCCGGGGGCAGGCGCGCGTTGGTTCTGGCGGTGTTCAGCATCCAGACGACACCGTCCTCGCCGTACTGCCGCTCGTTGCTGGTGGCGAAGTGCAGCGCGACGAGCGGGGAGTAGGACCAGTCCAGCAGCCGCATGGGCAGGCCGTGGTGCTGGCCGAGGGTCAGCCACGACCAGTGCTGGTCCTGGGCGCAGAGGGGGCCGGTGGCGTATTTGCGAAAGGCGCGCACGAGGTGGCGCTCGATATCGCGCGGATGGGCCGAGAGCCGCTGGAGCGAGGTGGTGAGGGGGGCCGGCGTGCCCTGACCCCGAAAGATGTAGGGCGAGCGGAAGCGGCGCAGTTCGGGATTCCAGCTGTCCTGTTGCAGCGTGTCGATCAGCTCGGCCCAGCTCGCGGGTCTCAGGTCACGCATGAGGTCCCGGTCCCCTATCCCGCAGCGCCGGGCGGCCACGAGAACGCGTTCTTCCCCGATCCGGCATGGCCGCTCTCGACAAAGCAGGGCCGGGAAAAAGATAAACATCGAAAGAGTTGAAAGGACATAGTGGCGAGATGATCGGTGCAACGGAACTTGCGAATGTGTGGTTCGGCTGTATGAAGTTACAGGCGACTCTCATTCAATTAATCTTTGCCATTGAGCCAATCCAAACCGATGAGGGCGCACGAAATGACTTCGGGTCGACCTGCTAGGCTGATCTCCCGAGCAATTCATTCCCCTCGTCATTCACTTCTTCGGAGGAACGCATCATGAAAATCTCGAACGCTCTCTATCTTCTGGGTTATGGTTCTATCTTGCTGAGCGCCGCCAACTATCTGAAAGGCGATCAGGCGAACAACGAAAGGAACGGCATCTTCGTGGGCCACTGGGCCCCGACCTTCTTCATTCTGGGCAAGGTCGCCGAGGACCGCGAAAAGCACAGCGAGGGCAGCAACTAATCTGATAACGGCCGATCCCATGTCTCTGAGGTCCGATTTCAAGGAGAACCCATGTTCTACCATGACAACAAATTGCAGTATCCCGTGCGCGTGGACACCCCGAGTCCCCTCTTCGCCAAGATGCTGCAACAGGCCATCGGCGGCGTCGAGGGCGAGATCCGCGTGTGCCTGCAATACCTCTTCCAGTCCTTCGGCGCGCGCGGCCCGGCCCGCTACCGCGACATGCTCATGGACACCGGCACCGAGGAACTCGGCCACATCCAGATGCTCGCCACCGCCGTCGCCCTGAACCTCGAAGGTTCGTCGGCCGCCGTCCAGGAGGAGGCCGCGCGCGCCAACCCGATGGTCGCGGCCATCCTGGGCGGCATGGAACCCCGGCAGTACCTCTCCGCCGGTATGGCGGCGCTCGCGGCCGACGCCAACGGCGTGCCCTTCAACGGCTCGCACGTGTACGCCAGCGGCAACATCGTGGCCGACATGTACAGCAACGTGGCCGCCGAGGCGACCGGCCGCGCGCTGGCCTGTCGCCTGTTCGACATGACCGACTACCCCGGCATGAAGGACATGCTGCGCTACCTCATCGCCCGCGACACCATGCACCAGCAGCAGTGGCTGGCCGTCATCGAGGAACTCGGCGGCCACCAGGCCAACCTCCCCATTCCCAACAGCTTCGACCAGAGTCAGGAGCTTCTGGACGTGAGCTACGACTTCTTCGCGACCGGCATCGACGGAACCGAGACGCCGGCCGGGCGCTGGACCAGTGGCCCGTCGCTCGACGGCAAGGGGGAGTACCGTGTCCGGCGCGCCGTGCCCTTCGGCGACGAACCGAAGCTCGCCCCGCCCAGCCCCTCGGGCTACGCCCAGCGTCAGCAGATGACCGCCGACGAGGCCGACACGTCGGTGACGGTGATGACCACCGGCGACACCCAGAGCTGAGCCACGGCCCCTGGGCGACAAAGGGAGGGGGCCGCTCCGGAGGTCCGGACCTCCGGGGGCCCCACCATATTTCCGGGGGGACTCGCCCCGCCACCCACCCACATGAAGCGGGATTTATCGTGGACTCAGATTTACACCGTTTCAGTTGAAGAAGCCTTGATCGGCCTCTCATTCTGTGTCCTGAGATGCAGATGAGACTGGAGCCAGGCTCGGAGCAGTTCAGGAATGTCATCACCCCATCGGCGGCGTCAGCTTCTGACCGAGAGTCCGTTTCCCGGAAAAGGTCCGGAAAGGTCGAAGCGCTCGCACACAAGGATGGACGCGATGGAGCCTGACATGACCAATGCGCTGTGGCCCCTCTCCGACCGGGGGCGGTCTGTCGTCGGCGGACTGCTGGGGACCTACGGCGTCGACTATCTCTTCCTGATCGGTGCCCAGGGTCTCCTGGTGTCGTGTGGAGGACAGCTCGGGCCGTCGCTGCCACGGGCGCGCACGCTGCGGGACCTCGTCCACCCCGAAGAGTATCCGCCGCTGTGGGCACGGGTGTCAGGCGGCGACGCCGGAACGCCGGTGCCCTTGCCGCCCTTCCGTGTCCGGGGACCCGAAGACGGCTGGCACTGGCTCCAGGGCTCCAGCCTGAACCTGCTGGAGCATCCCGAGGTCGGCGTCACGGTGCTGAGCGCGCACGACGTGACGGCCCTCAAGGCCGCCCAGCTCGAGCAGGACGCGCTGGGCACCCTGCTGCGCCAGACCACCGCCGGGCAGGGGCTGCGGCACCTGCTCGCCGACCTGGTCCGCACGGCCGACGAGCAGGTGCCCCACCATTTCTGCGCCGTCTTCCTGTGGCAAGACGGTCTGAGGCTGGCCGCCGCGCCGGGTGCGCCGCAGGACTTCGCCGCGCTGTTTCCCGACTGGCCGGAAGACGCCCCGGCACCCGCGACGGGGCCCTGGTCGGCCGGGTCCCTGCCGGCCCAGGTGACCCCGGCGGCCCTCGCCGCGCCGCTGCGCCGCCGGGGCGTCGCCGAGGTGATGTCCATGCCGCTGCTGGGGCGGCACGGGCAGTACCTGGGGGCAGTGGCCCTCTACCGGCGGAACAGCGGCCCCCTGACGCCGGGCGCGGCCGAGGTGCTGGCCCATGCCCGGCGGCTCGTCACGACATGCTCACCGGGCTGCCCAACCGCCGCCTGTTCACCGAGCGGCTGCGGCGCACGCTCGGCGCGCTGCGGCCGCCGGGGCAGCGGCCGGGACTGATGTTTCTGGACCTCGACCATTTCAAGGAGATCAACGACACCCTGGGACACCCTGCGGGCGACGAGGTGCTGCGGCTCACCGCCGGACGCCTGGCCGCCTGCCTGCGCCCCCACGAGACGCTGGCGCGGCTGGGCGGCGACGAGTTCGGCGTGATCCTCCCGCAGACCGACGAGGCGGCGGCGGCCCGGCTGGCGCAGCGGCTCCTCGCGGCCCTGTCGCCGCCCCTCCGGGTGGGCGAGACCGAGCTGTACCTCGGCGCGTCCATCGGCATCCTGCTCGCCACCGATCCCGGCCAGGACGTGCAGACCGCGCTGCGCTACGCCGACATCGCCATGTACCGCGCCAAGCAGCGCCGCAACACCTTCGTCTTTTTCGAAGCCGAGATGACCCGGCAGTCGGGCGAGCGCCTGCATCTCGTCTCGCTGCTGCGGCGCGCGGTGCCCCGGCCCCACGAGACCTTCGGGGTCCTCTATCAGCCGCAGGTCCGGCTGGAAGACGGCGTGAGGACCGGCAGCGAGGCCCTGCTGCGCTGGACCCTCCCGGACAGGGGACCGGTGCCGCCCGACCTGTTCATTCCCCTGGCCGAGGAGACGGGGCTGATCGTGCCGCTCGGCGAGTGGGTCCTGGCCCAGGCCTGTGCCCACGGCGCGGCGTGGTCGCCCGGCGCGGCCCTGAGCGTGGCGGTGAACGTCTCGGCCCTGCAGTTCGCGCGCACCGATTTCGCGGCGACGGTCAGGTGCTGGCTGGAACGCAGCGGCCTGGACCCCGCGCGTCTGGAGCTGGAACTCACCGAACGGGTCGTGCTGGACGATGTCGGCCGGTCGGCGGCGCGCATGGCCGAGCTGCGGGCGCTGGGGGTACGGCTCGCCCTGGACGACTTCGGCACCGGCTACTCCTCCCTGAGCTGCCTGTCGCGCCTGCCTCTCGATACCCTCAAGGTCGACCGCTCGTTCGTCCGGGGCGTGCATGCCGACGCGGCCTCGGGCGCCGTGGTGCGGGCCATCGTCGGTCTGGCGCGCAGTTTCGGGCTGCGCACCGTCGCCGAAGGAATCGAGACGCCCGAGGAGTACCGCGCCCTGCGCGATCTGGGCTGTGAGACCGGGCAGGGCTATCTGCTGGGCCTGCCCGAGGCCCCGGCCGCCGGAGAGGGCGCGGGGCCTTCCGGCGCGCGCGGCCGCCGGTGTAGCTCCGGCCCCGGCAACGGGCCCGGAGGGTCAGGCGCTGAGGTGCGGGCCTTCCGGGCGGCCCGGCAGCGTGAAGAAGAAGGTGGCTCCCTGACCCGGCGCGCTCTCGGCCCACACCCGCCCCCCGTGGCGGTGGATCAGCCGCCGCACGAGGGCCAGCCCCATTCCCACCCCACCGAACTCCGCCGTGCGGTGCAGCCGCTGGAACACCCCGAACAGGCGGTCCTTCTGGCGCATGTTGAAGCCCACCCCGTTGTCGCGCACGCACACCACGGCCTCCTGCCCCTGCGTCCTGGCGTAGATGTGGATGCGGGCCGGCTCCTGTCCCTGCGTGAATTTCACGGCGTTGCCCACCAGCTCGGCCAGCACTATCTGCAGCGCCACCGCGTCCCCGTGTACCTGCGGCAGCGGGTCGTGCGTCAGAATGACCTGGCGCTGACCATCCAGAGCGGCCTGGCGCTCGCGCCACACCCCGCGCACGACCCGGTCGAGGTCCACCGCGTCGGTCCGCAGGCGCTGCTGCCCGGCCCGGAAGTAGTCCTGCAGGGCCAGCAGCAGCGCGTCCATCTGGTCCGACGACTGGCTGATGTAGGTCATGTGCCGCTGGCGGTCCTCACTGAGCGGCAGGTCGCGCAGCAGCACCTCCGTGAAGCCCCGGATCTGGCGCAGCGGCGCCTGGAGATCGTGCGTCACGGCGTACATCATGGTTTCGAGCTCGCCGTTCAGGTCGCGCAGTTGCCGCGTGCGGACCTCGATCCGTTCTTCGAGCGAGGCGTTGAGCCGCAGCACCTCCTCCTGCGCCCGGTGCTGCGCGGTGATGTCGGTCAGGGTCAGGCGGCACAGCCGGGCCGTCGATCCGCTGTGGGGCATGAGTTCGCCGTCCACCTGCACGAACTGCACGGGGCTGGGCTGGGCCTGCGGCGCGGTGGCGGACTGAAGGCGCAACTCGACCCGCTGGGCTGCGCGGCCGTAAAGACGCGGCGCAGGAACGGGCCCGCTACGGCCTGTACCCGGCCGACATCGCCTACGTGATCTCGGCCGAGCGCCTGCAACAGTTTTTCCAGCTCAAGGACGACGGCTATCAGGTGCGCCCGGAGATCCGCGACAGCGTGGTGTTCGCGCTGCACAGCACCTTCGGGGACCCGCCCTTTACCCGGCTGGACCTGCTGTGCTGCCGCAACATGCTCATCTACCTGGGGGCCCCGCTCCAGCGCCAGATCCTGACCATCTTCCACTACGCGCTGCAACCCGGCGGCCTGCTGTTTCTGGGGTCCAGCGAAACCTGCGGCCCGGAGCGCGACCGCTTCGTTCCCCTGAATTCCCGCTGGAAGATCTACCGGCGGGGCGAGGGCCTCTCCGGGCCGCTGCCGCTACCGCTCTCGTCCGAGCAGGGCGGCCTGTCCGCCCCGGCCGAATCGAGCCTGCCGCCGCCGCCGCGCACAGCCAGGAGCAACGACGTGGGCCAGCAGGCCCAGCGGCTCCTGCTGGCGCAGTACACGCCGCCCGCCGTCGTGGTCAACGCGGCCGGCGACATCCTGTACGTCAACGGGCGCACGGGCCGCTACCTGGAACTGCCGCCGGGCAAGGTGCTCGTCAACATCTTCGAGATGGTGCAGGAGGACCTGCGCTACGAGCTGCCCGCCGCGATCCGGCAGGCGAGTGCCGAGCGCGCCGAGACCGTGCGGCGCAACCTGCGCCTGACGGTGGGCGGCGGACCGGTGCTGCTCGACCTGACCGTGCGGCCGATGGGCCAGGCCGAATAGTTCCTGATCCTCTTTCAGGAACACGGCGAGTTTCCCGAGCAGGCCGACGCCCCCGAACAGTCCGACCGCATCAAGGCACTGGAGCGCGAATTGCAGCACAGCAAGGAACTGCTCCAGACCACCGCCGAACAGATGGGGGTGTCGCCGGAAGAACTCAAGAGCACCAACGAGGAACTCCAGACGACCAACGAGGAACTCCAGAGCAGCAACGAGGAACTCACCACCTCCAAGGAGGAGTTGCAGTCGCTCAACGAGGAACTGGTCACCATCAACGCCGAGCACCAGCGCATCATCCACGACCTCGCGCAGGCGCACGACGACATGAAGAACCTGCTCGAGAGCGCGGGCATCGCCACGGTCTTTCTGGACAACGACCTGCGGATCAAGCGCTTCACGCCGCGCATCACCCGCGTCATCAACCTCATGCCGGTGGACGTGGGCCGGCCCATCACGGACATCAGCGTCAACCTCAACTACGAGCATCTCACCCGCGACATCGCGCGCGTCATCGACACCCTGGAAACCTACGAGGCCCAGGTCCAGACCCAGGACGAGCAGTGGTACCTGATGCGCATCAGTCCCTACCGCACCTCCGACAACTTCATCGACGGGGTGGTGCTGGCCTTTACCAACATCAACGTGGTCAAGGCCCTCGAAACGCAGGTCCGCGAGTCGCTGGAGTATGCCGAGGCCGTCTTGAACAGCATGCAGGACCCGCTGCTGGTCCTCGACAGCCAGCTGCGGATCATCACGGCGAACCGGGCGTTCTACAACCTGATGTACCTCTCGCCCGCGCAGATCCAAGCCGAGCCGATGTACACCATCGCCAACTTCGCCTTCGACCAGCCGGAATTGCAGGGCCGACTGCGCGACCTCGTGACCACCGACGAGGTCGTGTCCAACTACATCATCGACCTGAAGGTGCCGCAGCAGGGCAACCGCAAGATGAAGGTGGAGGCCGAGCCGGTCGCCTCCACGGGCGCCGAGCAGCCCATGTTCCTGTTCAAGATGGAGGACGTGACCGAGCTGCTGCTGCGCGCCTCGCTGGACGGCCCCGACCTGACCGGAGACGCGCCGCCCGGCCGGGACTGATCGGCTACCCTCCGGCCTCCGGCGTGCCGTCCAGCACCTCGGTCCAGAAGGCGAGGTTGGCCCGCTCGTAGAGCAGCCCCATCCGCAGGGTGCGCAGGGAAGTCTGGGCCGACGGCTCCTGACCCAGCGCCGCCTGAATCTGCTCGTAGTCGCGCAGCCGCCCCTGGTGGAGGGCCAGCTGCTCCTGCGCCAGCGCCCGCAGCGCCGACGCCGGCTCGCCCGCGATGAAAAACAGCTTGAGCAGCCCGGGGTCCCGCAGTTCGGGCATTCCCGCAGGCGCGCGCAGCCAGTCGCGCAGCGCCGCGCGTCCCGCGTCCGTCAGGTCGAAAAAGCGCCTGCGCCGTCCCCCCTGCTCCTGCTCCTCGCGCAGCAGCCCCAGCCCCACGAGGCGCTGCGGCTCGGCATAGAGCTGGGAGCGCGGAAAGTGCCAGAAGTAGCCGACCGACTCGTCGGCGCAGCGCTTGAGATCGTAGGAGGTGCTCGGCCCCTGCTGCGCGATCAGCCCCAACACGATGAATGAAGACGGCCCCAGGCTTGTGTCGCTCACCACCGCAGTGTACCCTTGGTTCAGACCGTCCAGTCTGGACCATCTACCCTGGACGGAAACCCTGGATCGACCTGGAGGACACCATGCCGCAGCCTGCCCCGCCCCACAGCCCCCGCCGCCTGACCGCCGAAGTGGACGGGACTTTCGCCGTGTTCCTGATCGGAATGCGGATCAACCAGCCCTGGAAGGTCTGGGCCTGGCTGCCCGTGATCCTGGCGATGCCGAGGATGCTGCGCGAGCTGGGCGAGCGGCCGGACCTGGGGCTGCTCGCCACGCAGATGCAGGGCGGCCTGCTGGTGCAGTACTGGCGCGACGTGCAGAGCCTGAACGCCTACGCCCGCAGCCGGGACCACGCCCACCTGCCCGCCTGGCGCGAGTTCAACCACCGGGCCCGCCGGGCGCGGGGGGCCGTGGGCATCTGGCACGAAACCTATGTGGTCGGGCCGGGGCAGTACGAGACCGTGTACGTGGACATGCCCCGGTACGGCCTGGGCCGCGCCGGGCGGCTGGTCGAGGCCGGAGGCCACCGCCAGAGCGCCGAGGGACGGCTGCGGGGCGGCCCGGCCGACGCCCGTCCGGCCTGACCCGGCCCGCGCTTCGTCTGCCCGCTTGCCTTCGCGCGCGGCCCGGCGCGCTTTACTGCGCGGATGTCCACGCGCGCTCCCCTCGACCTCCGGCAGATCTATGTCGAAGCCCGCGCGGCCGCCCTGCCCCGGGGGCAGGAGATTCTGGCCCGCTTTCCGGAGGCCGAGCGGATCGAGGTCGCCTCCCACTGGAACATTCCGGGGCTGCACGGCAATGCCGGACTGGTCCGGGACTGGCTGAAGATCAAGCGGCAGGTGCTCGTGCTGGGCACCCGTAAGACCCTGACGATGCGTCCCAACGGCCGCTCGGCGGACTTCATCGCGCCGGGAATGGCCAACGGCTGCGCGCTGGCCTGCGCCTACTGTTACGTGCCCCGGCACAAGGGCTACGCCAATCCGGTCACGACCTTCGCCAACATCGGAGACGTGACGGGGGCGCTGGAGAGGCACGCCCACCAGCAGGGCCGCAAGCCGCAGGCCAACTCGGTGGACCCCCACGCCTGGGTCTACGACCTCGGAGAGAACAGCGACCTGAGCGTGGACGCCCTGATCTCGGACAACGTGCGCGACCTTGTGACGCTGTTCCGGGGCCTGCCGAACGCCAAGGCCTCCTTCGCCACCAAGTATGTCAACCGGGAACTGCTGACCTACGATCCGCAGGGCCGGACCCGCCTGCGCTTTTCGCTGATGCCGGCCCAGACGGCCCGCGTGGTGGACATCGGCACCTCTCCCATGCACGAGCGCCTCGCGGCGATCAACGATTTCGTCGAGGCCGGCTACGAGGTCCACCTGAACTTCTCGCCCGTGATCGTCTTCAGGGGGTGGACGGACGCCTACCGCGAGCTGTTCCGGCAGGTGGACGCGGCGCTGTCGGCCAAAGCCCGGGCGCAGCTGGCCGCCGAGGTCATCTTCCTGACGCACAACGCCGGGCTGCACGAGGTGAACCTCGGCTGGCACCCCAGGGCCGAGGACCTGCTGTGGACGCCGCAGTGGCAGGAGACCAAGCGCTCGGAATACGGAGGCGAGAACCTGCGCTACCGCCGGGGCCTCAAGGGCAAGGCCGTCGCGCACTTCACCGAACTGCTGCGCCGGGAGCTGCCCGGCTGCCCCGTGCGCTACGCCTTCTGAAGCGTCCACTGGCTTCCGGTTCGGCCGCGCCGTTTCCACTAGGGTGAGCGCCTGATGGTCCCGACGCTGCGCCTCGACCGGGGCACCCTGCTCATGAGCGAGGTGCCGGAGCCTGCCGCCGCCCTGTTCACCTGGGACGACCGCGCCCAGGCCTGGCGCGCCCCGGGACACGCCTACCGCGCCGTCATGACCGCGCTGGGCCAGACCCCCGTCCGTGACGAAGCCGCCGCTTTCCTGAAACTCGACCTCGGCTACGCGCGCGAGGTCCAGCCCTATGCCCACCAGCAGGAGGCCCTGGACGCCTGGAAGCGGGCCGGGCGCCGGGGCGTGGTCGTGCTGCCCACCGGGGCGGGCAAGACCCTCGTGGCCCAGCTCGCCCTGCGCGACACGCCCCGCAGCGCCCTGATCTGCGTGCCCACCCTGGACCTCATGCACCAGTGGTACGCCGGCATGCTCGCGGCTTTCCCCGACGCCGAGGTCGGGCTGCTGGGGGGGGGCAGCAAGGACCAGACGCCCATCCTCATCAGCACCTACGACTCGGCCGCCATCCACGCCGAACAGCTCGCGGGCATCTACGCCTTCCAGATTTTCGACGAGGCGCACCACCTGCCCTCGGACTTCCACCGCAGCGTGGCCGAACTGGGCCTCGCGCCCTACCGCCTGGGGCTGACCGCCACCCCGAAACGCAGCGACGGGCGCGAGCAGCACCTGGGCGAGCTGATCGGCCCGGTGGTGTACCGCGCCGCGCCGGAGGACCTCGCGGGCGACACGCTGGCGCCCTACCGCGAGGTGATCGTCAAGGTGTCGCTCAGCGCGGCCGAGCAGCGCCGCTACGACGACCTGCTCCAGACCCGCAACGACTTCCTGCGGCGCAGCAACATCCGCCTGGGGAGCATCGAAGGCTGGAAACGCTTCGTCATGAGCAGCGGCACGCCCCAGGGCCGCGTGGCGATGCTCGCGCACCGCGAGGCCCGCAGCCTGGCCTACGGGACCGAGGGCAAGCTCCGGGTCCTCGAGGAGATCCTCGCCAACCACCCCGCCGAGCGCACGCTGATCTTCACCGACGACAACGCGACCGTCTACCGCATCAGCCGCGAGTTCCTGATTCCGGCGATCACGCACCAGACCCCGGTCAAGGAGCGGCACGAACTGCTGGAGAAGTTCCGCGCGGGCCGCTACCGGGTCCTCGTGACCAGCCGGGTCCTGAACGAGGGCGTAGACGTGCCCGAGGCGTCGGTGGCCGTCGTGCTGTCGGGCACCGCGACCGAGCGCGAATACATCCAGCGCCTGGGCCGCATCCTGCGCCGGGCCGAGGGCAAGCAGGCGGCGCTGTACGAGGTGGTCACGGAAGGCACCACCGAAGAGCGGGTGAGCCGGCAGCGCCGGGGCCAGTGGCAGCGCGCGCCGGGCGGAACACCCGGCTGGGAGGACGTGAATGCTCCCCACTGAGCTGCTGATGTTCAAGGTGCGGGCGGGCCTGGTCACGCCGCGCCGCCTGAAGGTCACCCCCGCGAATGTCGCCCTGGCGGGGCAGGTCATCGCCACCTTCGAGGACAACGTGGGCAAACGGCGCGCCGACCTCGACGAGGACCTGCGGGCGCTGGAGGCGGGCCGGGCGGACTTCAAGGTGCTGCGCGGGCTGGCGCACCTGCTGACCAACGGGTCGAGCACCTTCGGGACCGGCGGGGACGTGCCTCCGGCCGCCGTGCGCGCGCGGGTCTTCGCGCTGGCCCAGAGTGGGCCGCCCAGCCGCCACCGCCGGGGGCAGATCCTGGAACAGGCGGCGGCCGCCCTGACCCGCGAGCGGCCCCTGGCGGCGGCCGACGTGGCCGAGCTGCTGTATGCCGACCTGCCCGACCAGCAGCGACTGGAGGCCTTCGAGCCGCCCTCGCCCGAGGACCTGCTGCGCCGCTTCGACCTCGCGCAGGCCCAGGGCATGCTCTACCGCGCCTACAGTCTGGTCATCACGGCGCGGCGCAACGAACCGGCGCGGTACAAGCAGCTGCTGCAATACACCAAGTTCTTCGGGCTAATGCTCACGGTGGAGGGCGACGCCACCTTCGGCTTCACCCTGACGATGGACGGCCCGACGAGCCTCTTCGGCGGTACGACCCGTTACGGGCTGGCGATGGCGAAGTTCCTGCCCGCCCTGCTGCACGCGACCAGGTGGGACCTGACGGCCAGCCTCAAGCCCCGGCGCGACCTGAGCTGGACCGGCAAGGCCGAGGCCGAGTGGCTGTTCGAGCTGACGAGCGAGGACGGTTACGTCAGCCACTACCGCGAGCCGGACGAACACGACAGCGCGCTGGAATCGGGCTTCGCGGGGCGCTTCGCGAAGGTGGACACCCCCTGGGTGCTGGAGCGGGAGGTGGACCTCGTGCCGGTGCCGGGATCGGTGATCGTGCCGGACTTCCGGCTGGTGCACCCGGACGGCCGGAGCGTGCTGGTGGAGATCGTGGGCTACTGGCGGCCGGAATACCTGCGCAAGAAGTTCGACCTGCTGCGCAAGTCGGGCCGGACCGACGTGATCGTGTGCGTCTCGGAGCGGCTGAACCTGGAGCGGGCGGGGGTAGACCCCTCAGACTTCGGCGAACGGCTGATCTGGTTCAAGGGCGTGCTGCCGCCCAGGGACGTTCTCGCCCTGGCCGAGCGCCTGAGCGGCGGCCCCGCGCCGCAAGGAGCAGACCGGCCATGAAGCGCCCCACCCTGTCCCCGAACGCCAGGACCGTCTGGGCGGCGCTGCTGCTGCCCGCACTGGGGGCGGCGGCCTGGACCCTGCGGCCCGCGCCGGACGACCTGTACTGTGTCGCGCGGCCCGGCACGCTCTGGAACGGTCTGGCCCCCGTACCCGACGGGCTCCGGCCGCGCTGCCCGGCCTCGGCCACGTACCGGCGCGAGGTGCAGGGCGGCCTGACCCGCGTCGAGCAGTACGTGGCGCCGGGCTGGCAGCCCCGGCTGCTGCTGGAGCCCCTGAAACGGGCGGGGTACGTGCTGCTGGAGGACGAGACGCGGGGCGACCGGCACTACTCGGTCTTCCTGGGCCGCAGCGCACCGGCGCAGCTGTACTACACCGCCGTGCCCGAGGGGCCGAACACCCTGCTGACCCTGAGCGGTCACTGACGCGGCGGGTCCGTTCCGGACTGACCCGTACATGCAGCGTGCCGAGGCCCTCGCCCGCCGGGAGGTCCAGACATCCGCCGCGACCTGCTGGCACCGAAGGGCCCGGGAAGGCGCGGCGGCTGGCGCGGCCCTGCGCCTGAACGCCGCTCTGCGGACCCGGTGGACTTCGGTGCAGTTCAGAGTCCGGAATCTGGTCCTCGCGCGACTTCTTCCCCGTGTCCTGGCTTCGGGGTGGCAGGCGTGACCCATCCCTGCCCCCACACCGACCTCGCCCACGCCCTGGCGGCGGCGTATGGGGGCCTGCCCCTGAGCCCCGCGTCGCCTGCGGAGATACACGCTCACCAGATCACGCCGCATCAGGCCGGCCGGAATCCCTCAGGGCCGCAACAGCCCGCGCGCCTCGTCCGTCTCCAGGGGCGCGAGGCCCACGCGCAGCAGGTAGGGCCGGCGCTGCTCCGGCGTTCCGGCGCGCGACAGCTCCCTCGCCCTCCGCATGAGCCGGATGAACTCCGCCTGCACCTCACGGGCGGCAGCGTCGGTCAGCTCGAACAGCGGCGCTCCCACGAGGACGGCCGCCTGTGGCCCGGACCACTCCTGAAGAGGATCGGTGCGCTTCGCGGCGCGGTCGCCCTCGTCCAGGCGGTAGCCGGGAGCCTCGGGCGTGACATACAGGCGAATGCCCCACTCGCGGCCCGAGGCCCTCAGGGCGCGGGCGAACTCGCGGGCCGCCGCCCTCTGGAACAGGTGGTCGAGTCGCGCCGCCCCCGGCCCGCGCCACTCCCCGAAGTCGCTGGCCTCCGTGTTCAGGTGGTTGACGAAGAAGGCGTCCGACACGGCGCGGTAGAACCGGATCCCGCGCCCCCCACGTTTCTGCACGCGCCCGACCCGCAGCAGGCCCGCCGCGCACAGCGCCTGCACGTCGCGGTGCAGGGTCCGCAGGTCCAGCCCGGTTTCGTCGGCCGCCGCCTTGACGGTGTTCTCGCGGCCCAGGAAGGCCAGCAGCACCCGCCGGGAGCGCTCCCGCATCAGCAGGGTGACCGCCCGGGGGTCGGTGACATCCAGAAAGCTACTCTCACTGCCGCCTGTCATGGCGAGTAGGTTACGCCGCAGGCTGTGGGCATGACGAACGAAACCCTCCGCGTCTTCACCGGCCACCTCTGGGACGGCCTGAGCGACACCCTGCTCCGGGACGCGGCGGTGGCCGTGCGCGGAGACACGGTCGTCTTCGCGGGACCGCGCAGCGCCCTGGACATCCCCGAGACCACCCGCGTCACCGAGACGGGGGGCGTGCTCTTGCCCGGCCTGATCGACCTGCATGTCCATGCCCGCCCCGGGTATCTGGGCTGGTTTCTCGCGGCGGGGGTGACGACCATCCGCGACGCCGCCAACTCCCTGGACCTCGTGGCGGCGCTGCGGGGCGCGCAGGACCCCTCGCCCCGGGTGTTCGCGGCCGGGCCGCTGCTGGACGGGCCGCGCGCTTTTTTCCGTCAGTTCGGGCCGGGCGCGGTCCACGAGGCCGGCGACGGTCACGAGCGGCGGGCCGGGGCCTGGACCGTGCGGCACCCGGACGAGGCGCGCGCGCAGGTGCGGCGGCTGGCGGACCTGGGGGTCACGCACGTCAAACTCTACGAACAGCTCGACCCGCAGAGCTTCGCGGCGGCGGCGGCCGAGGCGCGGCGGCTGGGCCTGCCCGTCATGACGGACCTGGGCCTCGCGGGCACCCGTGGCCTGAGCGGCGCCGAGGTGGACGCGCGGCAGGCCCTCGCGGCCGGCGTGCGGTCCATCGAACACGTCAGCGGCTACGCCCTGGCCTACCGGCGGATGGGAGGTGACCCCGCTGGGCCGCACCCTGGACCCGGCCCGGCTCGGTGAGCTGGCCGCCCGGACCGTCGCGGCGGGCACGGCGCTCGTACCGACCCTCAGCGTGCACGAGGGCCTGGCCGAGGAGGACGCGCCCGATCTGGGCCAGCTGCCGCTGGGGACGCTGGAGGGCCCGGTCATGGCGGCCCTGCGGGCACAGTGGGCCCGGACGCACCCCCTCGGTGCCGGGGCGCGCAGGGTCGCCCGGGCCGACCGGCGCATGGCGCACGAAATGCTGCGGCGGGTCGCGGCCCTGGGGGGCACTGTGGGCGCGGGCACGGATACCCCGGCCAGCGCCTTCAACCTGCCCGGCGGGGGCCTGCACCGCGAACTGGAGCTGCTGGTCGCGGCGGGCCTGAGCCCCCTTCAGGCGCTGAAGGGCGCGACCTCGGCCGCCGCCCGGATTCTGGAGCGCCCGGACCTGGGGGTCCTGCGGCCCGGCGCGCTGGCCGATTTCGTCGTGGTCGCGGGCAATCCCCTGGAGGACGTGCGCAGGACGCGGGAGCTGCGTCTGGTCGTGCGCGGCGGGCAGGCCCTGAGTCCGGACGCCCTGCGGGACACGGCCGCCGCGCATGACGTCCCCGCCCAGCTCAGTTCGTCAGGCCGAGTTCGCGCAGCAGGCCCTGGACCCGCAGTTCCTCCCGGGTCAGGAACACCGTGAAGGGCGCGCCCGGCTGGAAAAACGAGTTCTGCTTTTCCGCGAAGAGCAGCGCCCGCCAGTCCCCGCTCAGCGCCATGCGGCTGAAGGTGCCGTTGAGCCTGGTGCGGGCCTCGCCGCTCAGGCCGGCCGGCGCGAAGATGCCCCGCCAGTTGACCAGCTCGGCGTCCACGCCCTGCGACCTGGCCGTCGGCACGGCGATGCCGGCCACCGCTTCCGGCGCGCTCAGCGCCAGGGCCCGGACACGCCCGGCCTTGATCTCCGGCTCGGCCACGCCGTAACTGCTCGACACCACGTCCAGTTCGCCGTTCATCAGGGCCTTGAGCCCCTGAAGGTTGCCGCTGCTGGGCACCCACTTCAGCGTGCGGATGTTGCCGCCCCCCGCCCGCAGCACGTCGCCCGTGAAGAGGTGGCCCGCGCTGCCCACCGAGGCCCCGCCGAAGCGCAGGCCCGGATTGCTCTTGTAGGCGGCGATCAGGTCCGCCAGCGAGCGGTACGGGCTGGTGCTGGGCACCACCAGCACCTCGTAGTCGTTGACCAGCCGCGCCACGGGCGTGAGGTCCTTGAGGCTGACCGGGCTGTCCTTGCTCAGCTGCATGGAGGCGATGGTCGTGAGGCCGAAGACGACGAGCTGGTTGGCCTTGCCGCGCTGGCCGCTGGTGAAGCCGCGCAGGCCGGTCACGCCGCCCTCGCCCGGCACGTTGTAGACCGTGGAACCGGGCGCGAGCTTGGTGCGCTCCAGCGTGGTGGCGACGTTGCGCGCGAGGGTGTCGTAGCCGCCGCCCGCGGTGCTCGGGGCGAGGATACGGTATTCGGCATGGGCGGTGCCGAGCACGCACAGCGCGCTCAGGATCAGGAACTTGTTCATGGAGGTCCTCGGAAAATGCAGCCCTGCCCGGCCCCCGGAGGCCGGCAGGCGGAAGATGCCCCGGCCGCAGCGAAAGGCGGCCGGATCGGGATCAGGATGTGGGGAAGGGGCGGGCGCTCAGTTCTTGCGCCAGGCACCCAGCAGCAGCGCCTTCTGCGTGCCGCTCACCGTGCGCTCGACCCGGTCGAAGGGGTAGCCGTACGCGCTGTCGAAACCGAGGACGAAGCGGTAGCCGCCCAGGCCGCCGCCCAGAGGCCAGCTCTGCACGTTGCGGGCCGTGAACCCCAGGGCCCGCAGGCCGCTGACCAGTTCGCCCAGGGCCGGGCTGGCCGCCGGAGCATCGAGCATGACGACCACGCGGTTGGGCAGCTTGGCGGGGAAGGCCTGACCGGCGCGCTGCACCGCCCAGAAGGAAGTCGCGTTCGTCTTGTCGTCCTGGATGTCGGCGGCCAGCACCTCCAGCCCGTAGACCCCGGCGGCGGCGGGCGCACTGATGGCGGCGGTGGTGCCGTCGCCCTTGCTCACGGCCTCGGCGGCGGCGGCCGTGCTGGCGACCTCCTGACGGGCGACGTTGGGGAAGGTCTTGGCGAGGTAGCCGGCCGACTGCTTGAAGGGCTGGGGGTGGCTGATGATGGTCTTGACCGCGCTGGCGGGCGTGCCGGGCTTGACCAGCAGCGTGTTGCTGATGGGCAGGGCCAGCTCGCCGACGATGCGCCAGCCCGGATCACCCTTGGCGAGCAGGCCGCTCGTCTCGGTCACGAACGCCCCGACGCTGTTCTCGTTGGGAATCAGGCCGTACTGGCTCTGGCCGGTGGCGACGGCCACGCTGACCGCCGTGATCGTGGGCAGGGCCTGCCCGACCTTGAGGCCGGACTGCGCGGCATAGAGCTGGGCGGCCTGGTCGCTGTAGGTACCCTTGGGCCCCAGATAGTCGAGCGAGGCGGCCGAGGCCAGCGAGGACGAGAGCAGCAGGGCGAGGGAAAACAATGTGCGCATGGGGCGACTCCTGAACAAGACGAAGGGAAGGCAGAGTGCTGGAACACGGTGGAAGGCGCGGCCCCTGGAGGCGCAGCGGCTGACCGGCCCGGTATCATACGCCCTGCCGTTCTTTAGGTTTCTGCGGCTCGGCGCGCCGCACCTTCTGTCAGACCGGCTTCCCCGAAGCTGACGCCCAGGTGAAGACCGCCCGCGCCGGGCCGGCCCTACAGCGCCAGCGCGCCCAGGACGGCCGCGAGCGCCACCACCAGCCATACCGGCCAGTTCAGGACCTCCAGCAGCGCGAAGGCCCCCAGCACGGAGGCGAATTCCGCCGCCGAGTGGACCCCCGCCGTGAACACCGGCGAGTACAGCGCCGCCAGCAGCAGGCCCACCACCCCGGCATTCACGCCCCGCAGGGCGGCCTGTGCCGGGGGCCGCTCCCGCAGCGCGCTCCAGAAGGGCAGCGCCCCCGCCACCAGCAGGAAGGAGGGCAAAAAGACCGCCCCCAGGGCCAGGCCGGCGGCGGTCAGGGCGGGCAGGCCCAGCGTGCTGACCGCCCCCAGGTACGCGCTGAAGGTGAACAGCGGCCCCGGCACCGCCTGCGTCATTCCGTACCCGGCCAGGAAGGCGTCGGGCGTGACCCAGCCGCCGCGCACCACCTCGGCCTCCAGGAGGGGCAGCACCACATGGCCGCCGCCGAACACCAGCGCCCCCGCCCGGTAGAAACTGTCCACAAGCGCCAGCGCCGGGCCGCCCAGCGCGGCGCGCAGGACCGGCAGCAGCGCCAGCAGGGCCGCGAACACGCCCAGAAACGCGGCCCCCCGACGCCGCGACAGCCGGACCGGCAGGCCGGACGTGGCCCGCAACTCCGCCGCAGGCAGCGCGCGCCACCCGATGAGGCCCGCCGCCGCGATGATGCCCACCTGCGCCGGCGCCTCCGGGAGCAGCAGGGCCGTCACGGCCGCGCCCAGCGCGATCAGGAGGCGCGGGCGGTCGGGGGTCAGGGTGCGGGACATTCCCAGGACGGCCTGGGCGACGATCGCCACCGCGACGATCTTCAGGCCGCGCAGCCATCCGGCGTCGCCCACGTCGCCGGCCGTCCCCACCCCGAACGCGAAGGCGACCAGCAGCGCCGCGCTGGGCAGCGTGAAGCCCGCCCAGGCCGCCAGCGCGCCCCACAGCCCCGCCCGGCTGAGGCCGAGCGCCATGCCCACCTGCGACGACGCCGGACCGGGCAGGAACTGGCACAGCGCCACGAGGTCGGCGTAGGCCGCCTCGTCGAGCCAGCGGCGGCGCTCGACGAATTCCGTGCGGAAGTAGCCCAGATGGGCCACCGGACCGCCGAAACTGGTGAGGCCGAGCCGCAGGAAGATCAGGAAAACGTCCAGCAGGGCAGGCATGCGGCCAGCCTAGACCAAAGGAGAAGCCGGCCCCCGGCGCGGCCCCGCCGGGCGCTGCCCCTACTCCTCGAGGCGCAGCGCGGTCGTGGCCGGATCGGCCCGGATCTCTGCGGGCGTGAAGGGCAGCGTGACCCACTGCTTGCGCGAGAACAGCGCCGTCTGGTCGGTGTAGTGCGCCGAGGCGGGGTCCGTGGACTGCGAGTAGGTCAGGAGCGCCTGCGCCACCGGCCCCGTGTCCCCGAAGGTCACGGTCTGGATATAGCTCGAACTGTTGCCGGTCACGCCCTCGTAGCCGGCCGGCGACAACGCCGGAGGCTCGATCTTGTTCAGGACGCCCTCGTAGTCCGGTGCGCCGTGCAGCGGAAAGCGCACGCCGTTGCGGGTGACGCCCTGCACGGTCCCCAGCGGCGCGTCCAGGGCGACGCCGTTGGCGCGCAGGGTCTGCGCCGCCTCCCCCATCGCCTGGAGCAGTTGCCCCCGGACAGCCGCGTCGCCGAGGTTCAGGCCGCGCGGCGTGCCGACCGGGTCGGCCGGGCTGAAGGCCACGGCGTAGACCCCGCGGATCTGGCGCGCCCGGTTCCAGAATTCCCGCCACAGGACGGCCCCCACGCTGTCCAGGTCGCTGCGCCGGTCCCAGGCACCCAGCACCCCGCAGGCCGCCCCCAGGTCCACGGCCGCGCCCGACGCGAGCGTGACCGCCGGCTGGTCGCGGCACAGCCGCAGGGCGTCGTCGGCCATCAGCAGACCGCTGAGGTTGCGGTCGGCGAAGAGCGTCTCCTGAAGCGCCGCCAGGTCGAAGGGCCGGCCCGGCTGCGTCCCGTCACCGTCCAGGCGCGCCCCGATCTCGCGCAGGCCCATGCGGGTCCGCATGCCCAGCGGCGCGTTCGTCGCCCCGACGATGGGATCGAGGCCCTCGATCCGGGCGCGGGGGTTGGTCATCCAGGCACTGTCGTTGCTGTTCTGCACGTAGTCCTGCCGCACGAGCACCGGCTGACGGGCCGGCGCGCGCAGGCCGGGCACCCGCGAGGCCGGGTCCACCGCCCAGTCGCAGGCGCTGCGCGACCCGTCGAGGACCGCCAGGCCCGCCGCCGCGAACAGGGGCGCGAAGGGCGCGGGCGTGCAGGCCGCCTGCTGCGCCGCCGAGACGTTCGGGGAGGTCGAGATGTCGGCGTACAGGGCCAGGCCCGCCCGGTCGGCAGCGATGGTGTTGACCCAGGGAATGCCCTGAAGGTCCAGGGCGGCGCGGATGTCCCCGGTGGACCGGGCCTCCCCGAAGCCCAGCCAGGTGTCCACCATCCGCGTGTTGAGGCGGTTGGCGTCGCGCAGGACGAAGGCGTTGCGCGCCGTCCAGTTCAGGCCCGCCTGCGGCAGGTTGACCAGGGGGCCGTCGGGCGTGAAGTGCAGGGTCCGGCGCTCGATCCGCAGGGGTCCGACCCCACCTTGGCGCACGCGCACGTTGACTGTCCGGGTGGTCATGGCCTGCGGCTGCCCGTCTTTGAGGTACTGCGTGGGCTGACCGGGCACCAGGGTCAGGACGCCCAGGGTAAAGCGCTTGTCGGTGGAAACCGTATGCGTCCAGGCCACGTCGCGGTTGAAACCGATGTTGACCAGCGGCATTCCGCCCAGACTGGCCCCCATCACGTCCAGGCGGCCCGGGACCGTGAGGTGCATCTCGTAGAAGCGGTTGGTGGTCGTCCAGGGAAAGTGCGGGTTGCCCAGCAGCAGGCCGCGCCCGTTGCTGCTGGCCTGCGCGCCGAAGGCCCAGCCGTTGCTGCCGATGGGCAGGTCGTTGATGCGGTGCTGGCGGTTGAAGGCCTCCAGGTCGGCCGGAGGCACGCTGCCGGTCGGCGCGGCGGGCGGCTGGGTGCGGGCGATGGCCGTGACGAAGGACCCGGCGCTGGCCTGGATGGCCTTCTCCTCGAGCAGGCGCATCACGTCGGCCTCGGTGACGTTGCGCACCCAGGGCGCGTCGCGGCAGGCGGCGGGCCGCGCGGCCGCCGGGGTATCGCGCAGGAAACGGTTGACCCCGGCGGCGTACCCGCGCATGAGCGAGCGGGCGTCGGGCGAGCCCTGGGCGTAGCCCCGCCGCAGCGCCGGCACGTCCATCATGGCCTGGAAAAACACGTCGCTGTCGAGGTTGTTCACCTGCTGGAAGCCGACGGTGGCGCTGCCCTGCGCGCCGAAATACAGCGAGCGCTCTCCGCGCACGGTGACGACCTGATCGGCCAGCAGACACAGGTTGTCCTGGGCGTAGCTGTAGCCCACGCCGTAGCCGAGGCTGGCGAAGTCGCCCGCCTGGATGTGCGGAATTCCGTAGGCGGTCCGCTGGATGTCGACCTGATACCGGGGGGTGGGGGCGGGCTGGGCGAGGCCCTGTCCGGCGAGCAGCGCCAGACAGAGGGCGAACCAGGGACGGGCCTGGGTGGACCGGGATATGGGCATGGACGGGTCTCCTTCTCGCCGCTCCCGGCGCGGCGACGATCGATTGTGCGTCCGCCGATTGTAGGCAGCCTGCGCCAAAAGCAGCGTCGGAAACTTCATAGTCGGCCCGGCGCGGGCGCGGTGACCGGACTGGTCGGTGCCTACCCCGGATGCGGCACGGCCGTGAACGGCGTGGGCGGAGCGAATCCCACCTTCGGCGGCTGGCTGGGCGCGGTGGCCTGCACCTCACTGCCCCCGAAGGCCACGCCGAGGCCGACCGACAGTTCCATCTGCTGGCCGAGACGGCGGGCGACCGCGTAGTCACGCGACTGATGCGGATCACCAGCACCCACTGAAGGAGCAGCCGACCGAGCGCCCCGGACCTCCGGCCCTGACCGGGTCTTGACGGCCACCGCGCGACTCCATAAAATCGGGTTAAACGTTTAAATCTACCGGGGACCGTCGGAGGTCTCTGCACTGCCACTCTTTCACTTTTCGCCCGTCTGAGGCATCACCTTCTCTTGTATTACGAGGTTAAACGTTTAACCTCAGAGGTCTTCCATGTTGTCCAAGTCCGCCGTCACCCTGGTTCAGGTCGCCCGCGAGGCCGGCGTCTCGACGGCCACGGTGTCGTTCGTCGTCAACGGAACCAAGCCGGTCAGCGCGGCCGTCGAGGAACGGGTGCGTACGGCGATCCGGACGCTGGGCTACCAGCCTTCCCACACGGCCCAGGCGCTGCGTACCGGCAAGAGTGCCACCCTGGGCCTGCTCATCCCGGACCTCACCAACCCCTTTTTCCCCAAGCTGGCCCAGAGCATCGAGCAGGAGGCGCGGCGGCGCGGCTACGCCGTCCTGCTTTCCGATTCCCACGACGACCCCGCCCTGCAGGCCGAGGCCCTGACCACCTTCGCGCGGCGCGGGGTCGACGCCCTGCTGGTCGTGCCGGCGGTCGGCACCGCCCAGCGCCTG
Source organism: Deinococcus gobiensis I-0 (assembly GCF_000252445.1). Classification (GTDB taxonomy): domain Bacteria; phylum Deinococcota; class Deinococci; order Deinococcales; family Deinococcaceae; genus Deinococcus; species Deinococcus gobiensis. The sequence goes on from NC_017805.1 coordinate 169,518, forward strand.
CGGACCCGCCTGCCCCTGATCCTGATCGACCGCGAGGTCGGGGGCCACGCCACGGTCCAGAGCGACAAGGTGCAGGGTGGCCAGCTGGCGGCGGCGCACCTGATGGCGCTGGGGCACCGCGAGGTGGCCGTGCTGGCCGGGCCGGGCCGCCAGGGCGAGCCAGGCGCGCGGGTCCAGGGCATGCTCGCGGAGATGCGGCGGGCCGGGGCCGGACTTCCGGCGTCGGCGCTGCACTACAGCGGCTACGGCGTCGAGGACGGCCGGGCCGGAGCGCACGCCCTGCTCGACGCCCACCCGGAGACCACCGCCCTGCTGGCCGCCAACGACACCCTGGCCCTCGGGGCCCTGAGCGCCGCCCAGAGCCGGGGCCTGCGCGTGCCCGGCGACCTGTCGCTCGTGGGCTTCGACGACATCTTCTGGGCCGCCCTGAGTTCGCCGCCGCTGACCACCGTGCGCCAGGACACGCAGGCCCTCGCCCGGCTGGCGGTCGAGCAGGCCCTGTCGGGGCACGCCCCCGCTCCCCTGGCCCACATTCCCACCGAACTGATCGTGCGCGGCTCCACCGGCCCCGCCCCCCACCGGAGGTCCCCTTGATTCTCATCGCAGGCAGCGCCAACCTCGATTTCATCACCCGTGTTCCCCACCTGCCCCGCCCCGGCGAAACCGTGCTAGGACCGGGCTTCCGCACCGCCGCCGGGGGTAAAGGGGCCAATCAAGCCGTCGCCTGCGCCCGCAGCGGCGTCCCGACCCGGTTTTTCGGGGCCATGGGGGACGACCCCTACGCCGGCGTTCTGCGCGGCTCGCTGCGGGAAAGCGGCGTGCAGGACCTCAGCCTGACGCTGCCGCTGCCCACCGGCGCAGCCTTCATCACCGTGGCCGAGTCCGGCGAGAACGTGATCGCCGTCGCCTCGGGGGCCAACGCGGGCCTGACCCCCGAGCAGCGGCCGCCCCTGGAGGGCGCCACCGTTCTCGTGCTGCAACTCGAAATTCCTCTGGAGACCGTGCAGGCCTACGCCCGCGCCGCCCGGGAACGGGACATCCGGGTGATCCTGAACGCCGCGCCCGCCACCGCACTGAGCGCCGCACTGCTGGCCGACGTGGACGTGCTGGTGGTCAACGAGGGCGAGCTGGACACGCTGAGCGGCCCCGGCAGCCAGCCGGGCGACCTCGAAGGCCAGCTGCGCCGCGTGCAGGCCCAGGGCCCCCGCACGGTGCTGGTCACGCTGGGCGGCGAAGGCAGCGCCGCGCTGAGCGGCGAGGACCTGATCCGTGTGCCTGCGCCCGCCGTGACGGTGCTCGACTCGACCGGCGCGGGCGACACCTACGTCGGCGTGCTGGCCGGAGCACTGGGGGGCGGCGAGCCGCTGGAGCGGGCGATGCGCCGGGCGACCGTGGCGGCCTCGCTGGCCTGCACCCGCGAGGGCGCGCAGCCCAGCATGCCCAGCCGCGACGAGATCGAGCGCGGCCTGACCGGAGAGCGGGCATGAAGCGCCGCGGCCTCCTGCACCCCGACCTCAGCGCCCTGGTGGCGCGCGCCGGGCACACCCAGACCATCGTGCTGGCCGACACGGGTCTGCCCGTTCCTGCGGGGACGCCGTGCATCGAACTGGGCGTCACGGCGGGGCTGCCCGCGCTGCTGGACGTGCTGCGCGCCGTGCTGACCGAGCTGGTGGTCGAGGGCGCGACCGTGGCCGCCGAGACGCGGCAGCGCTCGCCCGAGTGGTACGCCGGGCTGCGGGAGGTGCTGGGTGAGGTGCTGGAAGAGGCCCCCGCCGAACTGCCGCACGAGGCCCTGAAGGCCGCCTTGCCCCACGCGCTGGCGGTCGTGCGGACCGGCGAGACCACCCCCTACGCCAACGTGATCCTGCACTGCGGGGTGAACTTCTGATGACGGCCCCCGGCGCGCCCACCCCCCGCCTGAGCATGCGGGGCATCACCCGGCAGTTCGGGCCGGTCACCGTGCTGCACGGCATCGACCTCGACATCCTGCCCGGCGAGGTCCACGCGCTGCTGGGCGAGAACGGCGCGGGCAAGAGCACCCTGATGAAGATCCTGGCCGGGGTGCAGCCGCCGACCAGCGGCGAGATCACGCTGGGCGGAGAGCCGGTCCGCTTCCGCAGCGTCGCCGAGGCGTCGCGCCAGGGCGTACGGATGCTGTTCCAGGAACTGAGCCTCGCGCCCGACCTGACGGTCGAGGAGAACCTGTTTCTGGGCCACATGCGCCCGGTGGTGGACGGCCGCGACCTGCGGGCGCGCGCGCAGGCGCAGCTCAGGGACCTCGGGCTCTCGCTGCCGCTGGGCCGCCCGGTGCGGACCCTCACCGTCGGCGAGCGGCAGATGGTCGCCATCGCCCGCGCCCTGACCGGCGACACGCAGGTGCTCGTTCTCGACGAACCCACCGCCCCCCTGACCAGCCACGAGATCGAGCAGCTCTTCGCCTTCATCGGGCAGGTGCGGGCGCGCGGCGTGTCGGTGGTCTACATCTCGCACCACCTCGCCGAAGTCTTCCGGATCGCCGACCGGGTCACCGTGCTGCGCGACGGCCACAGGGTCGCCACGGCGGCGGTACCGGACACCACGCCCGCCCAGGTCATCGAATGGATGGTCGGCCGGCACGTCGAGGTGCGCTCGCGCGTGCATCCCGCGCAGCCGGAAATCGCCTTTACCGTGCAGGTGGAGCCCGAGGCCCAGTCCCCCTTCGAGCTGACCCTGCGGCGCGGCGAGATCGTGGGCCTCGTGGGGATCATCGGCAGTGGCCGCACCGCCGCCACGCGCGCCCTGATGGGCGTGGGCGGGCGCAGCGTCTGGAACGGCCGCCGGGTGCGCTCGCTGCGCGACGCGCGCCGGGCGGGGCTGGGCGTGGTCCCCGAGGACCGCAAGACCGAGGGCGCGGTCCTCGACGGGACCATCCGCGAGAACATCGCCCTGTCGAGCCTCGGGCAGGTCACGCGCCTGGGCGTCGTGCAGCCGGGGGCCGAGCGCGCCCTGGTGCGCCGCTGGATGGAGGACCTGCACGTGCGCCCCCCCAACCCCGAGTACCGCGTGGGCGCGCTCTCGGGCGGCAACCAGCAGAAGGTGGTGCTGGGCCGGGTGCTGGCGACGCGCCCGCAGGCGCTCGTGCTGGAAGAACCCACGCGCGGCGTCGACATCGGCGCGCGCGAGGAGATCTACGAGGTCATCGCGGGCCTGAGCCGCGCGGGCCTGCCGGTCGTGCTGTCGAGCAGCGACTCGCCCGAGGTGCTGGGCCTCGCCGGGCGGGTCCTGGTCTTCCGGGACGGCGCGGTCGTCAAGGAACTTCACGCCCCCATTTCCCTAGAGGAGGTCACGGCCCATGTCACTGGTGCAAGCGTCGCCTAATCCTGTCCGCCTGACCCTGAGCCGCTACGGCCTGTGGTTCATCTTCGCCGCGCTGGTCATCGTGGCGAGCCTGCTGTCCGACCGCTTCCTGACCGGCGGCAACCTCCTGAACATCGCCCGCCAGACCAGCGTCAACGCGCTGCTGGCCTTCGGCATGACGGCCGTCATCCTCACGGCGGGCATCGACCTGTCGGTCGGGTCCATCGTGGCGGTGGTCGGGGTGGGCGCGGCGCTGCTCGACCACGCGGGCCTGCCCTTCGGCCTCACGGCCGTCCTCGTGCTCGTGGCCGGGGGCGTCATCGGGGCGCTCAACGGGCTGGTGGTGGCGTATGGCCGCATCGCGCCCTTCGTGGTGACGCTCGCGGCCCTGACCATCTGGCGGGGCGTGACCCTGGTGATGACCGACGGCACGCCCGTCAGCGGCCTGAGCAGCGCCTTCCAGGCCTTCGGGAACACCGACTGGCTGGGCCTGCCCAGCACGGCCATCGTCGCCCTGATCGCCCTGGCGGTGACGTGGTTCGCGCTGCGCCGCACGGCCTGGGGGCGCGGCATCTACGCCCTGGGCAGCAGCGAGGACGCCGCGCGCTTCGCCGGGCTGGGCGTCGAGAAGCTCAAGGTGACGGTGTACGCCTTCAGCGGCCTGCTCAGCGCCGTCGCGGCCCTGCTGCTCACGTCGCGCCTGTTCTCGGCGCAGCCCACGGCGGGCAGCGGCTTCGAGCTCGACGCCATCGCGGCCGTCGTGGTGGGGGGCACCAGCCTCTCGGGCGGGCGCGGCACGGTCATCGGCACGCTGCTGGGCGCGCTGATCATCGGGGTCCTGAACAACGCCATGAACCTGCTCGACGTCAACGCCTTCTATCAGCAGATCGTCAAGGGCGGCGTGATCCTCGGCGCGCTGCTGCTCGAACGCCTGCTCAACCGCAACTGATCCGCCCCTCCCCCCGCCTCTGCCCCCGCCCTCTTCCCAGACCCCGGAGGTCCCCCATGAACAAGTTCCTGACGCTCGCCCTGCTGACCCTCGCCACCAGCGCCGCCGCCCAGAGCAAGCCGGTCATCGGCCTGAGCCTGAGCACCCTCAACAACCCCTTCTTCGTCGAGCTGCGCGACGGGGCCAAGAAGGCGGCGGCGGCGGGCGGGGCCGACCTCGTGGTCCTCGACGCCCAGGACCGCGCCGACAAGCAGGCCAGCGACATCGAGGACCTGATCACCCGCAAGGTCAAGGTCATCATCGTCAACGCCACCGACAGCGACGCCATCATCCCCAGCATCCTGGCCGCCAACGCCGCGAACATTCCGGTGGTCACCGTGGACCGCAGCGCCAACGGCGGCAAGGTGGCCTACCACGTCGCCTCCGACAACGTCGCCGGGGGCAAGCTCGCGGGCGACTACATCAAGAAGCTGCTGGGCGGGCGCGGCAACGTGGTCGAGCTTCAGGGGATTCCCGGATCAAGCGCGGCGCGCGACCGGGGCGCGGGCTTCAATGCGGTCCTCAAGACGGCGACCGGCCTCAAGCGCGTCGCCAGCCAGCCGGCCGACTTCAACCGTGCCAAGGGCCTGAGCGTCATGGAGAACATCCTCCAGTCGCAGCCCACCATCGCCGCCGTGTTCGCCCACAACGACGAGATGGCGCTGGGGGCCTCGCAGGCCGTGCAGGCCAGCAAGCGCAAGATTCTGGTCGTGGGCTTCGACGCCACGCCCGACGCCCTGGCCGCCGTCAAGGCCGGGACCCTGGCCGCGACGGTCGCCCAGCGCCCCGGCGACATCGGCCGACTCGGGGTGCAGCGCGCCCTGGACATCGTCAAGACCGGCAAGGTGCCGGCCAAGACGGTCAACGTGCCGGTCGCCCTGAACCTCGTCACCAAGTAGGCGTCCGGGAGGGTTCGGCGGCCCACTGCGGGCCGCCGCCGTTCGTGTGCCCCCCTCTCCTGGCCCGGTCCAGGCTCAGGGATAGCTGACGAGGTAGCTGGGGGCGGTGTTCGTGTTCGGCTGCGGCACGGCGGCCCCGGCACTGTTGACGATGTGGTCGAAACCGCCCTTGTTGTTCAGCGAGACGGTCACGAGGTCGTGCATCTTCACGCCGCTCGTGTCGGGCACCTCGAAGGCGCGGTCCACCCGCACCGAGGGGTTGACGTTGAAGTACGAGTAGCTGCCCAGGCCCCAGCCCTCGTGCGTGGTGACGCCCGGCGCCACCTTGTACGCGGCGTAACCCTGCGCGCCGCTGCGCCACGTCGCCTGATCGGGCACGTCGTAGGGCTTCTCGTTCTGGAAGAAGATGGTCTTGCCGCCCTGGCCGTTCCACAGCACCTCGTACTTCTGGTAGTGCTCGACGAACAGGCCCGTGGCGAGCACGTTATTGCCGTTCACGATCAGGCCGGTGTCGGCCGTGTTGATCGTCCAGCCGGTCGGGTTGATGCCGTGGTCGGCGCGCCACGCCCAGATGTGGTCCACGATGGTGTTGTCGCTGTGCACGATCAGGCTGGTCGTGGACTTGCCCGCCACCGCGCCCCCGATACGGAAGAACACGTCCTGCACGCTGATGGGGTTGGTCGCGTGGCTGGTATGCACGCCCGACTGCCCGACGGTCAGCAGGGCCGGGCTGTTGGTCGTGCCCGCGTCGAAGAGCAGGCCCGCCACCTTCACGCCGTCCACGTCGGCCACCGACATCGCGTTGACGCCGCCGTCGGGCACGAGCGTCGGGTAGCCCAGGCCCAGCACGACCGTGTTCGCGCGGGTGATGTTCACGGTCTGGTTCAGGTGGTACACGCCCGGCGTGAAGAACAGGTTCAGCCCCTGCGCCAGCGCCTGGTTCAGCGTGGCGGCGCTGTCGCTGGGCTTCGCCACGTAGAACTGACTCATGGGAATGGAGGTGCCGGGCGTGTTGGGCCAGGTCACCCCGGCGGCGTTCGTGCGCAGCGAGGGCACGAAGACGCTGTAGATGCCGTTCTCGAAATACAGGTACGGCTTCTCGCGCGAGGCGGGGGTCGTGCCCAGCACCGTGTGCGAGGGGTTGGGGAAGTTCTGCGCCGGGGCACCCTGCACGCCCGAGAACACCATGTTCCACACCGAGCCGCTCCAGCTGCCCAGCGCAGAGTCGCGGGTGTACCACTGCTGCTGCGACCCCGAGGTCACCGCGCCGTCCACCTTGCTGTCCGAGAGGTAGCCGCCGCTGGAGTAGCCCTGCCCGCCGTCCTGGTTCGACGGCCCCAGCGTCAGGTTGCCCCGGATGTGCACGCGGCGCATGGGGGCCGCCTGCGACACGGCCCAGCGGTTCGTGCCGCCCTCGGGGATCACGGCGAGGTTCTCGGCCGAGCGCCAGAAGTTCTGGGTGGCGTTCGACTCGTCGCCGTAGTTCCAGCCACTGTCCACGTTGATGGCCCCGCTGATGGTCACGTCGTCAGGGTTCTTGCCCAGGCCCGCCACCGCCGTGTAGAAGCCGATGTTGGCGAAGACCCGCCCGTAGCTGCCGGGCTTGAACAGGAAGGTGTAGCGCTGGTCCCCGAACTGCGCCGTCTGGCTGCGCAGCTGCGCGTTGAAGGCCGCGTCGATCTTCGACTGGATGGTCGAGGCCGGCACCGACGGGTCGAAGACGGTCACGTTCGGCCCGAAATCCGGGGTGTCGGAGGTCGGCAGGGTCGCCGTGCCTCCCGGCCCGTTCACCTTGAATTCGTACATGGACACCCCGTAACTGGTCGCCCGCGCGGTCGAGTACAGCCGCACGTAGCGCCCGCTGCCACTCACCGCCACCGTCTGTGTACCTCCGGTGCCGGCCGTGTCGGCCGAGGCGGCGCTCCAGTTGGTGCCGTCGCCCGACACCTCGATGCGGAAGGTCTTGGCGTAGGCGGCCTCCCACTGGATGGTCACCTGGCACAGGCTCTGCGTGCTGCCCAGGTCCACCCGCAGCCACTGGGGGTCGGCGAACGCGCTCGACCAGCGCGTGCCCGCGTCGCCGTCCACCGCCGCGCTCGCGGGGGTGCCGCCGTTCTCGGTGCTCGACGCCGTGGCCGCCTTGCCCTGCGCGAGGTTGGTGCCCCCGCAGGTGGCCTGGGCCTGCAACAGCCCCGCAGGGACACCCGCCGACTGGGGCGAGGGACTCTGGCCGCAGGCACCGAGGACGAGGGCCGAGAGCAGCAACATGGACATTTTTGAGGTCATCGCAGGTCTCCAGTGGGTTCGGCCGGGCAGCAACCGCCCATCCGGCCGGGAAGGTGAGAAGGTATAGCGCTATAATTTCTGCTCACGACAGGCGGACGGGGGCGCTCTGGAACGGCCGGGCGGGACCATCGGGGCCTCCTGGGACGGGAGGAAGGACGAAGCGGCGGGCTTCTCAGGGTCAGGTTGTGGGTACACCTGAATATAGCGCTACATTTCAGGCATGACAATGGGCGACACCGGGCACGGAGCGGCACAATGAACGGACGATGCAGAGCGGCGGCATGACGGAAACGGGGGGGCCGGGCGCGGCGCAGCGGTCCGCCCTGACGCTGGCGGACGTGGCGCGGCACGCGGGCGTATCGCCCATGACGGTGTCCAACGTCATCAACGGGCGGCCCGGCGTGCGGCCGGCGACGCGGCAGCGGGTGCTGGACGCGGTGGCGGCGACCGGCTACCGCGTCAACGAGGTGGCCCGCGCGCTGGCCGGGGGGCGAAGCCGGGTGCTGAGCGTGTTCACGCCGCAGCTCAACCGGCCCTACGCCGCCGAGGTCGTGCAGGGCGCGGCGCAGGCGGCCGAGGCCCTGCACTACGACCTCGTGGTCGTGATGCGCTCGGGCGGCGGCGGCGCGGACCTCTCGCTGATGGCGCGCCTCTCGGCCGGAGCGCTGCTCATCCAGCCCTCGGGGGGCGACTGGCCGCGCCGCAGCGACCTGCCGCCCCACCTCGTCAGTGTGGACGGCCCCGGCGAGCGGGTGCTGGGCGCCGACAACGCGGGCGGCGCGCGGCAGGCGACCGCCCACCTGCTGGCCCTCGGGCACACCCGCGTCGGCCTGATCTCGGGCCTGCTCGCGGAGCCGGACGGCCCACAGACCGGCCGCGACGACGCCGCCGAGCGCCTGCGCGGCTACCAGGAGACGCTGCGGGCGGCGGGCCTGGACCCGCTGACCTACGTCCGGCACGGCGACTACACCCAGGAAAGCGGCGCGCGCGCGGCCCGCGAGCTGCTGGCCCTGTCGCCGCCGCCCACGGCCCTGTTCGCCGCCGGGGACGCGATGGCGCTGGGCGCGCTGCACGCCGCGCAGGACCTGGGGTTCCGGGTGCCGCAGGACCTCTCGGTGGTGGGCTTCGACGACCTGCCCGTCGCCGCCGCCGCCCGCCCGGCCCTGACCACGGTGCGCCAGCCCCTGGCGGCAGATGGGCGAGGTCGCCGTGCGGCTGCTCGTCGAACTGGCCGGGGGCGGCGCGCCCGAGCTGCCGCCGCCCTTCCCCACCGGACTGGTCGTGCGCGAGTCGTCGGGGCCGGTGCCTCCTTCCGGGGCCTGAGCCGTAGAGCCGGATAGGGCAGGGCCGGCGCAAAGCCTCCCTCGCCGCCGGCTTCCTGCTCCGGCCTCCAGGCCGCGAGGTTCAGTCGAGGGCGAGGACAGGGCGAGGGAGGCGGGTCTGGTCCGCGAGGGTTTCGACCCCGGCGACGAAGGCGGCGTCGTAGGCCAGGACCGTCGCCTGCCCGGCCGTATAGATGCGCACGTACCGCGTTCCCACCGGCGCCCCGGCCTGAGTCTGGGCGGTGCGCGCCGCGTTGTTGCGCCAGTTCAGCGTGCGCTCGCCCAGGACCTGGGTGTCCTTGTCGGTAGGCGCGGCGCTGTAGTAGGTCACGACCGCGACGGCCGGGGTCTGCGCGAAGACCTCGAGCTGCGCGGTGTCGGTCGTGAGCAGCGGGGTGGGCAGGGCGGCCGTCTGGGCGGCGGCGAGGGGCGCGGCACCCAGGGCGGCGGCGAGGGCTAGGACGGGAAACAGGCGGGTCAGGGTCTTCATGGGGGTCTCCTCGGGCGGAGCGTGCGGCTCCGGCGTGAGGCCCACTGTGGGCCGGGCCGGTGCAGACCCCGGCCAGACTTCGCGCAGCTTTTCCCCGGCTTCCGTCCAGATTTCGCGAAGGCCCACATGCAAAGTTGATAACTTTTGTCATCTGCTCTAAGGTGCGTCCAACCCTGAGCAGGGTCACTATCCAGAGCGGCGGAGGGAACAGGCCCGACGACGCCGCAGCAACCAGGAGACGCATGAACCAGTCCAGTCCCTTTTCCGCCCGCTCCGCCCGTTCCCAGGGCCGCGCGCGCTGTTGTTGACCGACTGACCCCGGCCCTCCCCGGTGCTTCACGCCTGCCCGACTGCGGGACCGATAGCGGCGAGCGCCCACAAGCGGCTCCCCCGAAAGGACAACCTATGCGCCCACACGCCACCCGGCGATGTCGCCCCTGACATGACGGCCGGCCTTCCCTCTCGCCTGTTCGGGCGCGCAGCGGACGGCCTGTAACTTCTCCGTCCACCTTCCGGCCTGCCGCTCCGCGCGGCCAAGGCCGGGGGGACTCCCTACCCCACGAACGAGGGCTCTCATGACGCACACCGACTTTCCCGGCACCGACTTTCCGGCCCCCGACCTCTACTGGTTCATTCCCTCGGGCGGCGACGGCCGTCAGCTCGGGCAGCCCAGCCGCCCGGCGCATTTCCAGTACCTCGCGCAGATCGCGCAGGCGGCCGACACGCTGGGCTTCGACGGCGTGCTGCTGCCGACCGGGGGCACCAACGAGGACACGGTGATTCTCGCCAGCGCCCTGAGCAGCCTGACCCGCCAGCTGCGCTTCCTGGTGGCGCTGCGCCCGGGGCTGTTCTCGCCCGTGCTGGCCGCGCGCCTGACCGCCTCCCTCGACCGCGTGACCGGCGGACGCGTCAACCTGAACATCGTGTCGGGCAGCGGCAACTTCGACTTCGAGGGCCTGAACCTCACGCAGGCCGAGCGTTACGCCCTGACGGACGAGTGGCTGGGCGTGTTCCGCGACCTGCTGCGCGGCGAGACGGTCGACCACCAGGGCGAGCACCTCCAGGTTCACGGCGGCCGCTCGCTGCTGCCCCCGGTGCAGCGCCCCTACCCGCCCATCTACTTCGGCGGGAGCAGCGATCCGGCGCTGGAGATCGCGGGCGAACACGTGGACGTGTACCTGAGCTGGGGCGAGCGCCCCGCCCAGGTCGCCGAGAAGTTCGGCCGGGTCCGGGCCGAGGCCCTGAAGCACGGCCGCACGGTGCGTTTCGGACTGCGGGCACATGTCATCGTGCGCCCGACCGAAGAAGAGGCCTGGGCCGCCGCCGACGCCCTCATCGCGGACATCAGCGACGAGCAGATCGCGCAGGCGCACCAGGCCTTCCTGGCGAGCGGCTCCGAGGGCCAGCGCCGCCAGAGCGAACTGAACGGCGGCACCCGCGAGTCGCTGCGGGTCGGCAAGAACCTGTGGGCGGGCGTGGGCCTGCTGCGCGGCGGGGCGGGCACGGCCTTCGTGGGCAGCCCCGAGAACGTGGCCGCCGCCCTGCGCGAGTACCAGGCGGTGGGGGTCGAGACCTTCATCCTCAGCGGCTACCCGCACCTGGAGGAAGCCTACCGCGTCGCCGAACTGCTGTTCCCGGTGCTGGGCCGCCCCAGCCCCCTGCTGACGCCGCGCGGCCAGCAGCCCCTGACGCACACCTCGGTGCCGTCGCCCGAGCCGGTGGGCGCCGAGCCGATAGGCCGCTTCCGCAGCATCTGAGCTGACACCGACCTTGCGGCTCCAGGCCCTCTCCTCCCTCCTGCGGGGAGGGCCGACCTGAACCCATTCGCTGTTCGACTTCGCGCTGGCGGCCCGCCATCCGCGCCGGGCCGCCATTTTTCCTTCCCCGGAGACCCCCATGAAGACCCTGACCCGCACCACCCTGACCCTCTCCGCTCTCAGCCTCACCGCCCTCTCGCTGGGGCAGGCCCACGCCCTGACCTTCACCATCGGTTACCAGAAGGGCGGGATTCCCAACATCCTCAAGGCGCGCGGCACGCTGGACAAGTACGCGGCGCAGGGCATCGACTTCAAGTGGGTGCTGTTCACGGCCGGGCCGCCGCTGCTGGAGGCCGCCAATGCCGGGGCGGTGGACTTCGGCAGCGTGGGCAACGCGCCGGGCGTGTTCGCGCTCGCGGGCGGGGCCGACCTCAAATACGTGGGCGTGTCGGTCAACCGCTCGGACAGCACCGAGGGGCTGCTCGTGCGCCAGGATTCGCCCATCCGCACGGTGGCCGACCTGAAGGGCAAGCGCATCGGGGTGGCGCGCGGGTCCAGCGCCCACGCCTTTCTGTACAACGCCCTCAAGGCCGGTGGACTGACCCTCAAGGACGTGACGGTGGTGCCGCTGCTGCCGCCCGACGCCCGCCCCGCCTTCGAGAACGGCAGCATCGACGCGTGGTCCATCTGGGACCCCTTCTACACCACGGCCCTTCAGGGCGCGTCGGCCCGCGTGCTGCGCGACCACAAGGGGCTGGACCGGGGCGACAGCTACTACCTCGCGCCGAGCGCGGTGCTGAACGACCCGCAGAAGAAGCGCGCCCTCCAGATCGTGCTGGCCGAACTCGAGGGCACCGCCAAGTGGGCCAACGCGAACCAGGCCACCGTGATCTCGCAGTTCAGCGACGAACTGGGCATCCCGAAAAGCGTGCTGGAAGTCACCGTGCCCAAGAACGAATTCAACATCCGGCCCTTCCGGGCCGCCGACGTGAAACCGCTCCAGACTCTCGCCGCCGCCTTCCGCGAGGCGGGCGTGCTGCCGCGCGACCTCAAGCTCGGCGCGCAGAACTACGCGACGCTGCCCGCCTTCGGCCCGGCGCTCGCGGGTCTGGGGCTGAAATGACGGGCGTGAAGGTGGTGCAGGACCCTGCCACCGGGGCGATCATCCGGCAGACGGGCCAGGGCGGCGTGCCTGCGCGGACCCGGCCCCGGCGGCCCCGGCGCGCGGCGGGCGGCGAGTGGGTGCGCTGGCTCGTGCCCCTGCTGGTCGTGGCGTTCTGGCAGCTGGCCTCGCAGGTCGGCTGGCTCAATGCGCGGGTGCTGCCGGCCCCCTCGGCCGTCCTGACCGCCGGCTGGGAACTGGCCCGCAGCGGCGAGCTGTGGCATCACTTCCTCATCAGCCTGCAGCGGGCGGGGCTGGGGGTGCTCGTGGGCGGGGGTCTGGGCTTTTTCTTCGGCATCCTGACCGGTACCTTCCGGGCCGCGAACCTGCTGCTCGACACCACCTTCCAGATGGTCCGGACCATTCCGAACCTCGCGCTCATTCCGCTGGTCATCCTGTGGTTCGGCATTGGCGAGAGCGGCAAGGTCTTCCTGATCGCGCTGGCGACCTTCTTTCCGGTGTACCTGAACACGCTGCACGGCGTGACGGGTATCGACGGCCGCCTCAAGGAGATGGCGGGCGTGTACGGCCTCTCGCCGCTGGAGACCTTCCGGCGCGTGACACTGCCCGGCGCGCTGCCCGGCGTGCTCGTGGGCGTGCGCTACGCCCTGGGCATCTCGTGGCTGGCGCTGGTGGTCAGCGAGAGCTTCGGGGCGAGCAGCGGCATCGGCTTTCTGGCGATGGACGCCCGCGAGTTCTTCCGGACCGACGTGATCGTGCTCGCCATCGTGATCTACGCGTTAATCGGCAAGGTGGCCGACGTGCTCGTGCGCGCCCTGGAACGCCGACTGCTACCCTGGCAGGTACCCGCATGACCGCCGCGGCGCACGTGCAGGCGGCGACCCTGCGGACCGGCGGAGCCTCCCTCACCCTGCGGCACCTGGGGGTGGAGTACGGCGACAAGGCCGTGCTGCGCGACCTGACGCTGGACATCGCGCCCGGCGAGCGCGTGGCGCTGGTGGGCGCGAGCGGCGGCGGCAAGACCACCCTGCTGCGCGCGCTGGCGGGCCTGACCCCGCACCGCGGCGACCTGGCGGTCCGGACAGCGGCGGGCACGGCCGCCCGCGTGCGGGTCATGTTCCAGGAAGACCGGCTGCTGCCCTGGCTGGGCGCGCTGGACAACGCCGCGCTGGGCCTGGGCCGCGCCGAGCGCCGCTTCGCCGCCGAGGCGCTGGAGGGGGTGGGGCTAGGGGGCCGCGAGCGCGCCTATCCCCACGAGCTGAGCGGCGGGCAGCGGCAGCGGGTGGCGCTGGCGCGCGCGCTGGCCCACCGCCCGGAGGTGCTGCTGCTCGACGAGCCCTTCGGTGCACTCGACGCCCTGACCCGCGCCGGGATGCACGACCTGCTCGACGGCCTGCTGGCCGAAACCGGCGCGACCACCCTGCTCGTCACCCACGACCTCGACGAGGCCCTGAAGCTCAGCGACCGCGTGCTGCTGCTCGCCGGAGGTGACCTGCGCGAGGACCTGCGCGTGCCCCAGGCCCGGCCCCGCACCCGCCTGTCCGTGGAACCCCTGCGCGCGCACCTGGAAGCGCGGCTCCACTGACCGGAGCGGGCCGGGGTCAGGTTAGCCCGCCCCACTCGCCCCGGCGTCCACGGTCGGGCGCGCCATCAGGCGGGCGAATTTCGCCGGGGTGTCCCATTCGGGAAGGGCCGTGTAGACCACGATGCCCAGGCCCGGGGCGTCGGGCAGACGCAGCACCAGATGCTCGAAGGTCATGCGGCCCATCTGCGGGTGCTGAAAGTCCTTGAGGCCGCCCGGATTGCTCCAGACGTCGTGGCGCGCCCACAGCCGACGGAATTCCGGACTGCGCGCGTTCAGGTCCTCGATCAGGGCCGCCGACCACGGCTCCCCGATGTAGGGCGCGATGTCGGAGCGGAACCGGGCCACCATGCCGGCGGCCGCGCAGGCCCAGTCGGTGTAGAGTAGGCGCCGGCCCGGATCGAGGAACAGTCGCCGCAGCACGTTGCGCTCGTCGGGGGCCAGGTCCGGACCTAACCCGAAGACGCGCGCCGCCGCCGGGTTCCAGGTCAGGTAGTCCCAGCGCCGGCCCAGCACGTAGGCCGGTTGCGTCAGGCCCTGCACGAAGCGCTCGGTGGCGGCCGACACCTGCTCGGAGGGCGCGGTGCTCAGGGGCAGGGGCTGCCCCGCCAGCACGAACAGGTGCAGCCGCTCGCCTGCGTCCAGGCGCAGGGCGCGGGCCAGGCGGTCGAGCAGCGGGGCCGACACGCGGATGTCGCGCCGCTGCTCCAGCCAGGTGTACCAGGTCGTGCTGGTTTCGGCCAGCAGGGCGACCTCCTCGCGGCGCAGGCCGGGGGTGCGCCGCCGGCTGCCCAGGCCCGCCGTCAGGCCCACCTGCTCCGGGCGGAGCCGCAGGCGACGCGACCGCAGGAATTCGGCCAGTTCGCGGCGGCGGTCCAGCGGGCTGGCCGGAGGCGCGGCGTCCGAAGGTTGAAGAACAGTCATGGGGCGACCCTCCAGCTGGGGACAGGGTGGTGACAGTACCAGGATAACCAAACCCTTGTCCCCCCATCATAGCCGGCCCATGCTGGCCCCATGTCCGACTCTTCCCTTCCGTATTCGGGTCCGGCCGACCCTGGCGCGCCGGGCCACGTCCTGCCGCGCCCGCTGTGGATTCTGACGCTGGGCAACTTCGCCATCGGCACGAGCGCCCTGATGGTCGCGGGCGTCCTGGGGCTGGTGTCTTCGGACCTCCGGGTGAGTCTGGGCCACGCCGGAGCCGTCGTCACGGCCTACTCGCTGACCTACGCCCTCAGCGCCGTGCTGCTGGGCAGCCTGACGGGCCGCCTGGCGCGCAAGCCCCTGATGCTGGCCGCGCTGGGCCTGTTCGCCCTGGGCAACCTCGGGGCGGCGCTGGCCCCCAGCTTCGGCGTGTTGATCGCCGCGCGCGTCCTCTCGGCGGTCGGGGCCAGCCTCTTTACCCCGGTGGCCTCGGGGGTGGCGGCGGCCCTGGTCGCGCCGCAGCTGCGTGGCCGGGCGCTGGCGCTGGTGTTCGTGGGTCTGGCATTTTCTACGGTCGTCGGCGTGCCGCTGGGCACCTGGATCGGCACGGCGCTGGGCTGGCGCGCGGCCTTCTGGCTGGTCGTGGGCCTCAGCGCCGTGGCCCTGGCCGGGGTGGCCCTGCTCGTGCGGCCGGTCCGGGTGACCCCGCCCAGCGCCCACTGGCTGCACCTACTGCGCCGCCCCGTGCTGGTGCGCTCGCTGCTGGTCATGCTGCTGCTGTACGTGGGGCAGTTCTCGGTCTATCCGTACCTGTCGGCCCTCCTGCACGGCGCGACCGGACTGGACCCGGCGGGCGTCGTCGCCATGCTGCTGTGGTTCGGGGCCGTCGGCCTGCTGGGCAACGCGCTGGGCGGCCGCCTCAGCGACACCTGGCACGGCCCCCGGACCCTGCAACTGGGTCTGGGCCTGACTGCCCTGGGCCTCCTGGCCCTCCCGCTGCTGGCGGCCTCGGTCTGGGGCATGGGCCTGGTCCTGGCGCTGTGGGGCCTGGGCAGCCTGCTGACCAACCCGCCCCAGCAGAGCCAGGTGGTCGCCCTGAGCCCGGACGCCCCCAGCGTGGGCCTGGCCCTGAATGCCAGCGCCCTGTACCTGGGCCAGGCCCTGGGGGCGCCGCTGGGAGGCGCCCTGGCCGGCGCACATCCGGTCTGGCTGGGGCCGGTGGGCGGGATCATGGTCCTGGGCGCGCTGGCCCTGGCGGTCTACAACGGCCGCGTCCTGCGCGGCGCGGCGGCGCAGGGCTGACCCCTAGCCGTCCGGCCAGCGGGTCAGGTGGTCCTGCACGGTGCGCAGCGCCTGACGCAGGGTCTGCGCCGAGGTGCCCGGAGGCGCGGTGCTGGCCCGCACGATGAGTTCCGGACGGGTCACGGTCGTCGCGCGCCACTCGGGCTGGTCGAGGAGGCGGCGCAGGTGCCCGAAGGCGCGCTGCCCGAGCGTCGGAAAGTCCTGGCGGACCGTGGTGAGCGGCGGAATGAGCAGGGCGCTCTCGGCCGTGTCGTCGTAGCCGACCACCGACACGTCGCCGGGCACGTTCAGCCCGCGTTCCCACAGCGCGCGCAGCGCCCCCACCGCCATCTGGTCGTTGCCCACCAGCAGGGCCGTGAAGGGCAGACCGTCCGCCAGCAGCGACAGCGCGGCCCGGTAGCCGCTGGCCGGGCTCCAGTCGCCTTCCTGCTCGGCCACCGGCGACAGGCCGCGCGCCGCGAGCGCGGAGCGCCACCCGCGCAGGCGCGAATGCTCCGCGACCGCCTCGTGGGGGCCGTGGATGCAGGCGATCCGGGTATGCCCCAGCGCGGCCAGATGTCCGGCCGCCAGCGCCGCCCCGTACTCCTGGTCGAGCAGGGCGGCGTTGACCGGCGTTCCGGCCGGCACGTCCAGAAAGACGCACGGGAGATCGGCGAAGCGGCGGCGGACCTCCAGGGCGTCCGTCTCACCCAGCGACGCGTTGATCAGCACGCCGTCCACCTGCCGTTCGCGCAGGGCGCGCACCGCCTGCGTCACCTGCCCCACACCGTAGCGCGGCACGATGGACACCAGCAGGCTGTACCCCGCCTCGCGCGCCGCCCGCTCGATGCCCGACGTGAGCTGCGAGGGCGCGTGCAGCGCGATGTCGTTCGTGGCGAAACCGATGGACTGGGTGCGCTGGCGTGCCAGTCCCTGCGCCAGTCGGTTGGGCACGTAGTTCAGCTCGCCCACCGCCGCGAGGACGCGCTCGCGTGTCCGGGCCGCCACATACCCCTGGTTGTTGACCACGCGCGACACGGTCTGCTGCGACACCCCCACCAGACGCGCCACATCGGCCAGGGTGGCGGGCCGGTCGTCGGAAATTTCGGAATGGCGCGGCACAGGTGAAGGCTAACATACCGGGCTAAAAGGTCTGGCTGGCCCAGCAGAACGCTTCTGCCGGACAGGTAAACCGAGTAGGAAAGAAGGATTTGCCCAGCAGAGCGAGAAGGATCGGAGGCCTCTCCAGACGACTCCCTGAATGTGCCCAAGACACAAGTGTTAACCTTAACATTCCCTACGGTAAGGCCTACCGAAATCCAGCCGGGAGCAGCGGCTCCCACCCTCCCGCAGCCCCCTGCACTGCGGCTTCCCTCCGGCGACCGCCCGACCGGCCGCCTTTCCTTTGCCCTGTCCGAGGTCTGCATGAGTTCCCTTCCCCCTTCCGATTCCCTTCCGTTCCTGTCGCTGGGCGTCTGCGACTACCCCGAACACGTTCCCCAGCCGCTGTGGGCCGGCTACGCCCGCGACCAGAAGGCGCTGGGCCTGGAGTTCGTGCGCCTGGCCGAGTTCGCCTGGAGCCGCATGGAACCGCGCCCCGGCGAGTACGACTGGGCCTGGCTCGACGAGGCGGTCGAGACCTCGGCGGCGGCCGGGCTGAAGGTCGTGCTGTGTACCCCCACCGCCGCGCCGCCCGCCTGGCTGGTCGAGGCGCACCCCGAGATCCTGCCGGTGGGCCGCGACGGGCAGGTCAAGAGCTTCGGGTCGCGGCGGCACTACGACTTTTCCAGCGCCGTGTACCGTGAGCATTCGCGGCGCATCACGCGGGCCGTCGCGGAACGCTACGGCCGGCACCCCGCCGTCGTCGGCTGGCAGACCGACAACGAGTTCGGCTGGGGCGACACTGCCCAGAGTTTCAGCCCGGCGGTGCACGCGGCCTTCCACGCCTGGCTGGAGCGGCGCTACGGCACGGTAGACGCCCTGAACGCGGCCTGGGGCAACGTGTTCTGGAGCATGGACTACAGCGGCTGGGCACAGGTGCCCCTCCCCCACCACGCCGTCTCCGAGATCAATCCGGCGCACGCGCTGGACTTCCTGCGCTTTTCGAGCGGCGAGGTCGCCGCCTTCCAGGCCGAGCAGGTCGCCCTGCTGCGCGAGCACTCGCCGGGCCGGTTCGTCACGCACAATTACATGGGCTTTTTCAGCGCCTACGACCACTACGAGGTCTCGCGCGGGCTGGATTTCGCGAGCTGGGACAGCTACCCGACCGGCACCCTCCAGGCCATCCACGAGTGGAAGCTGCTGGCCCCGCACTTCGCCCTGGACTATGCCCGCACCGGCCACCCGGACGTCACCGCCTTCAACCACGACCTCTACCGGGGCATGGTGACCCCCGGCGCGGGGCAGGCCACCCCCAGCTTCTGGGTCATGGAGCAGCAGTGCGGACAGGTGAACTGGGCGAGCGCGAACCCGCTGCCGGCCCCCGGCGCCGTGGCCCTCTGGACCGAGCAGGCCTGGGCGCACGGCGCGGACGCGGTGAGCTACTTCCGCTGGCGGGCCGCCACGGTGGGCCAGGAGGTCCTGCACTCGGGCCTGCTGCGCCACAGCGGCCGCCCCGACCAGGGCCACCGCGAGGTCGCGGCGCTGCGGCCCCAGGCCCTTCCCCTGGCCCCCACCCGGGCGCGCGTGGCCCTGCTGCACGACTACGAGAGCCTGTGGCTCTACAACCTGCAACCCCACAGCGAGGGCCTGAACTACTGGGCGCAGACCTTCACGTACTACCGCGCGCTGCGGGCACTGGGGGTAGACGTGGACATCCTGCACCCGGACCGCGACCTGAGCGGCTACGCCGTGGTCGTGGCGCCGGCCCTCACGCTGATGACGCCGGAGCGCGCGGCGCACCTCACGGCGAGCGCCGGGCACAGCCGCCTGGTCTTCGGGCCGCGCACGGCCTTCCGGACGGCCGCCGGGGGCACGCCCGAGACGGGGCAGTTCGGAGACCTCGCCGGCCTGATCGGGGCCGAATTGAGCCGTTACGACAGCCTGTATGCCGGCATGACGCAGGACGTGGAGGGTGAGGGCGGCGCGCGGCACAGTGCCCACGCCTGGGCCGAGAGCTACGACCTCGCGGGCGCGGAGGCGCTGTGGCACTACCGGGGCGGACCACTGGACGGTGAGGCCGCCGTCGTCCGGCACGGCGCGGTGACGACCGTCGGGGCACACAGCGAGTCGCTCGTGCGCGGCGTACTGCGCGGCGCGCTGCGCGAGGCGGGCGTGGAGACGGCCGAGCTGCCCGAAGGCGTACGCCTCACGCGGCGCGGCCCGCACACCCTGCTCCAGAACTGGACCGGCGAGAGCGTGCACTGGCAGGGCCGGACCCTCGCCCCCTACAGCAGCGCCCTGCTGCCCCAGGAGGTCATGGCATGAAGTTCTCCCGGAAGTTCCTCGACCCCGGCGCGGCCCTGGCCCTCTCCGCCGGCCTCTCGGCGTGCGGGCACCTCGGCCCGGCGGCCGACACCGACCCCTGGATTCGCGGCGTGGACGTGTCCGAGGCACGCGGGGCCGAGGCGGCGGGCGTGCAGTTCCGGGACCTGGACGGGCAGGTCAAACCGGCCCTCCAGATCGTCAGGGACCACCGGTACAACTGGGTGCGCGTGCGCCTGATGATCGACCCGCAGACGACGGACGGCAACTACGGCCTCTTGCAGGACCTCCCCTATGTCAAGGCGGTCATGAAGGACGCCCAGGGCCGGGGCCTGAAGGTGCTGCTCGACCTGCACTACTCGCACTGGTGGGCCGACCCCGGCAACCAGTGGCTGCCCGCGCACTGGAAGGGCCAGTCGGACGAGGCCCTCGCCAAGTCGGTCTACGACTACACTCACGACGTGATCACGCAGTTGCGCGCCCAGGGCACCGTGCCCGACATGGTCCAGATCGGCAACGAGATCAACGGCGGGATGCTGTGGGAAAACGGCCGCATCCGCAAGGACGACATGACCGCCTTCGTGAAGCTGACCAACGCGGGGGCGAACGCCGTGCGCGACGCCAGCGGGGGCAGGGCCGGCATGCCGCCCATCATGGTCCACATCGCCAAGATCGGGGACGCCGAGGCGACGGTCGCCTGGTACAGGGCCTTCATCGCGGCGGGCGGCTGGGTGGACACCATCGGGCTGTCGTACTACCCGATGTGGCACGGCGACTTCGCGAATCTGAGCAAGACCATCGCGGCGCTGCGCTCGACCTTCGACTGGGCGAAGGTGTACGTCGCCGAGACCGCCTCCTACTGGGACCGGAACCAGGTCGGGATCACAGAGGGTCTGCCCTCCCCGCAGACGCCGCAGGGCCAGCTCGACTACCTGCGGGCCCTCACGCCGGCCGTGCGGGACGCCGGGGGCAGCGGAATCTTCTACTGGGGCGGCTTCTGGTCCCAGAGCTCCAAATGGCTCACGGCACCTGGCTGGAAGGACGACGACGCCTCGCGCCGCTCGCTCTTCGACGACCGCGCCCAGGCCACCCCGGCCATCGACGGCCTGAACTGAACCCCTCTTCCCCTTTCAAGGAGACCCCATGAACAAGCTGCTGCTTCTGCTGTCCCTGAGCCTGGCCGGGCAGGCCGGCGCCGCCACCCTCACCGTCTGGAACCACTTCACGGGGGCCGACGAGGTCGCCTGGATTCAGGCGCAGGCCGCCGCGTTCGGCAAGGCGACCGGCCACAAGGTCAACATCGTGAGCCTGCCGCTCGACCAGATTCCCGACAAGCTCATCCAGAGCGCGCCGCGCGGCCAGGGCCCGGACCTGGTGGTCACGCTGCCGCAGGACCGCCTCGGGCAGCTCGCCGCCTCGGGGGTGGTGGAGCCGCTCGACCGCTACGTCACGAGCAGGACCGACCTCGACAAGACGGCCGTGCAGGCCATGACCTATCAGGGCAAACTGTTCGGGCTGCCGATGTTCGCCGAGTCAGTCGCGCTCGTCTACAACAAGAAGCTCGTGCCTCAGGTGCCGAACAACTGGAACGATTTCGTGGCGCTGGCCCAGAAGAACACCGGCAACGGCCGCTTCGGCTTCATGATGGACGTGGGCAACGCTTATGCGAGCTACGGCATCTTCAGCGCCTACGGCAGCTACATCTTCAAGAACAACGGCGGCACGCTGAATACCAGAGACATCGGCATCACCAACGCGGGCGCGCTGAAGGCCGTCTCGCTGCTCAACGACCTGCGCTACAGGTACGGCCTCGTGCCCGAGGGGGTGTCCTCGCAGGTCGCCAAGAGCGCCTTCGTGGACGGCCGACTGGCGATGGTCCTCACCGGTCCCTGGGATGTGGGCGACTTCAGGAAAGCGGGCATCGACTACGGCGTCGCCAACCTGCCCACCCCTCCCGGCGCGACCGGCAAATGGAGCCCCTTCGTGGGGGTGCAGGGCGTGGTCCTGAACGCCTACAGCAAGAACAAGGCGGCGGCCGCTCAGTTCGCCCGGACGCTGGTCACGAGCACGTCCCAGGTGTCCTTCAACAAGGCGGGCGGACGCATTCCGGTCAGCCTCGCGGCCCGGACGCAACTCAAGACCGACCCCAACGTGGCAGGTTTCGGACGCGCCATCTCGGCCGGCACGCCGATGCCCAACGTGCCGCAGATGGGCGCCATCTGGGGCCCCTGGGACAATGCCGTGGCCCAGAGTGTGCAGCGCCCCAAACCCGACTTCGCCGCCATCCTGCGCGACGCCCAGAAGGCCATCCAGAGCGGCGTGAAGTAGCCCGGCCCTTTTTCAGGAACGGCCCCGAGCCGACAGAGGCGGAACTTCCCGACCATGGGCATTCCGCCTCCTTTCACGTTTGATGACCTCTGCCCCCCCGATCGGGGGATGCACTTTCGGCACGGCATGAGCCGATTCTCCCGGAGGCTCACTCGTCTCTTAATCTGTTCAGCCCGTCGGGGGCAGCGCAGAGGGCGTCCCCCTTCGAAACGTAAATGAACCATGTTCAGAATGTCTGGACCTGGGACATTTTTTTAGATACAAGATGAAAGAATTTTGTGATACATCTTGAGCGGGGCTTCATCGGTCTGCCTGCGTAGCGCCCATCCGTCTTCTCCGCTCTTTGTCTTCCTCTCAGGGGGTTCCCAGCATGACTCACCGTCTTCCGGCCGCGTTCGCTCTTCTGACCCTGTCGCTCCTCAGCGCTTGCTCGACGGCCAACGTACCGGCCCAGACAGCCCAGGCCCCGGTCCGCTATGAGTCGGTGGTATCAGTGCCCCTTCAGGCAGGCGACACGCGCGAGTCGCTGGCCCACGCGGTGGGTGGAGAGGTCCTGGCCTGGAACGCGGGTGGTTGTGCGACGGGGGATGTCAACGATTGCACTGCCCTGATCGGTTTCAATCCGAAGCTGGGCAGTGCGAGCGTCATCAGCGCCCTGGGTGGCCGCAAGGCGAAGGTCGAGGCCAATAAGAACGTGTTCAGGGGTGGCGACAAGATCACGGCGGTGGCCAATGGTGGCGCGGCCATCTGGGCTGTCGGTGGCGCGGCCATCTGGGCTGTCGGTCAGTACAACCCCATCTCCCAAAACAACGCCCTCTGGCAGCAGGTCAAACTGGAGCAGGCACAACAGATGGCCACCCACCTGGGCGAAGGGGTGACGGTGGCGGTCATCGACTCCGGCATCGACCTTCAGCATCCCGCCTTCCAGGGAGCGCTGAGCGACGCCTCGACCTGGCACGATTTCTATGCTGGTGACGACGTGCCGCAGGAAGAAGGCGTGGCAGGCGAGGGCGCCTACGGCCACGGCACCAACGTGGCGGGCATCATCCTGCAAGTAGCGCCGAAGGCCAAGATCATGCCGCTGCGCGTACTGGGGGCCGACGGCTCGGGCGACGTGGCGAGTGTGGCCCAGGCGATCCGCTGGGCCGTCGAGAAAGGGGCGAAGGTCATCAATCTGAGCCTGGGTAGCACCGAGAACTCGCCCGCCGTGCAGATCGCCATCGACTGGGCCACGGCACAGGACGTGCTCGTCGTCGCCGCGGCCGGGAACGAGAACAAGGACCACATTACCTATCCCGCCGCCAACGCCACCCATGGCGTCGCCGCACCCAACCTGCTGAGTGTGGGCAGCGTCGACCCGCAAGACCTCAAGTCCTCCTTCTCGAACTACAGCGCGGCGCTGGAAATCGTCGGACCGGGCGAGCACGTCTATGCACCTGCGCCAGACGGCCGCATGGCATCCTGGAGCGGGACCTCTATGGCCGCCCCCATGACGGCGGGCGGATTGGCCCTCGCCCTGGGCGAAACCCTCAAAGTGCCTGTCAGAAGCCTGACAGGGGCCATGGCCCAGACTGCCGACGATATCTATGGCGGCGAAGCCAACGCTGCATATACCGGTCTGCTGGGCAAAGGTCGCCTCAATCTCGCCGCCTTCCTGGGTCAAACTATTCGATAGAAGAGAGCCGCCGTGCCTGACATTCCTCTAAACCCCCTGACTAGCCCGGAGCTGCCCAGCAGCTCCGGGCTGGACCATGCAGAACTTCAGGAGACTTACAGAATTGCCAGCAGCCTATTGGAAACAAATCCTACAGAGGCACTACGATTAGCAAAAATTTACGAGGAAAACAACCCGACTGCTGACCAAACTCCACCAGATTTATTATATCTGATAGGTAAGGCCCAGATTGCCAACTCAAACCACTCAGAAGGTATCAGATGTCTAAAAATAGCTGCGAATCTTTTCAAGAGTCAGAATAATATCGAAAATTTTATAGAAACAAATATTCTAATCGGTGGGTCACTCTCTTCTGAGGGAAATTTTGAGGAGGCACAACTTCATCTAGAACTGGCTATAGCCAATATCGATAGGCGGCCAGTCGCTGAAAAAAATTCCATCTACGCCACAGCACTAAATCAACTGGCTGGTGTCCAATTTAGACGAGGAAGTCCACCCAACGCGCTAGATACACTTAAAAGATCGCTCAATGTCTATCTAGATATAAATGACAAGAAAGGTCAAATTAACTGTTTGATCAATATTAGTACGGTACAATCTAGCTTATCTCAGTATACAGAATCTATCAGATCTCTACTCGAGGCTTATCAAGTAAATCATACTTCTATCTCGGATAAAAAACTTGATGCTACCATCCTACACAATCTTGCTTTTGTATATTTTAACGATAATAACATTGATTCTGCCATAAAAACTATGCACCGCGCCTATAATTCCATCCTAGAGCTAGATGAACCACAGATGAAAGCTACGGTCAATCTTAATCTAGGTACTTTTTATTTAAAGGTTGGAAATCTTAAAAAATCACAGATATACTTGGAAACGGCCCTTGATTTGAGCAGGAACAATGGAGATCAGTTTGGGGAAATGAACACCCTCGATAGCCTCGGCAACCTCTATGAAAAGACCGAGCAGTCGCTGTTGGCGTATATCACCTACCACGACGCCCTGGCCATCGCTCTGAGCATCGGTTCGACGCAGGGCGAGCTGGACGCCCGGCTCAATCTGGGTCGTTTCTACCTGCATGCAGAATCGTGGGACGATGCCCAGACCCAGCTTCAGCTCGCGCTGGAACTGGCCGAGCGCACCCAGAGCGCGAAGGAAACCGCCGCCGCCCACGAGACGCTGTGCGAGCTATATAAGGCGCGGGGCGACGCCGGACAGGCCCTGCACCACAGCGAGGAGCTGCGCCGGATCGAGCGTGAGCTGTTCAATGCCGCCCGCGACCGCCAGACCCGCAACCTGAGCATCCAGTTCGAGGTCGAGCGTGCCCAGCGCGAGGCCGACTCCTATCGCCTGCGCACCGAGCTGGAGCAGGAAGCCCGGCAGATGGCCGAGCGGCAGGTCGAGGAGCGCACCGCCGAGCTGGCGCAGGCGCAGTACGAAGTCGTGACCCGGCTGGCGATGGCCGCCGAGTACCGCGACGGCACGACCGGCGACCACACCCGGCGGGTGGGGGTCATGAGTGCCAGCCTCGCCCGGGCGCTGGGCTGGTCCGAGGCGCGGGCCGAGCTGCTGGGCATCGCGGCGCGGCTGCACGACGTAGGCAAGATGGGCATTCCCGACAGCATCCTGCTGAAGTCGGGCAAGCTGGAGAGCAGCGAGTTCACCCAGATGCAGACCCATACCCTGATCGGCGCGACCATCCTGTCGGGCGGGCACTCGGAACTGTTGCAACTGGCCGAGGAAATCGCCCTGACCCACCACGAACGCTGGGACGGCACCGGATACCCCCGCCGGTTGGCCGGCGCCCAGATTCCGCTCTCGGGACGCATCGTCGCGGTTGCGGACGTCTACGACGCCCTGACCCAGATCCGGCCCTACAAGAAGGCCTGGACCCACGAGGAAGCCGTTCAGGAGCTACGCGCCGAGGCCGGACGACACTTCGATCCGGAAGTGGTCGAGGCCGCCCTGCACGTCCTGTGCGGCGCGGCCCCTCAGGCCTGAGCGGGACGGGGCCGAACGGCCCGCCCCTGCCCGGCCTCAGTTCATCTGTCCACGTACGAAGGCCATCAGGCCCCGAATGTACTCGCGGTCGAAACGGAACTCGACGCCCGCCGCGCGGTACAGCTCGGGCACACTGACGGTACTGCCCAGGCGCAGCGCGGCCTTGTAGCGGTCAAGCGCACCCTCCGGGTCCGTCTGCGCCGCGCGCCACAGGGCGACCGAGGCGAGATAGCACATCGCGTATTCGATGTAGTAGAAAGGCGCCTGGAAGATGTGGTAGTAATGCCAGCCCTTGGCACGCACGTGGTCCAGACCGTCCCAGTCCACGAAGGGGTGGAAGGTGCGGTCGAGTTCGAGCCACTTGGCGTCGAGTTCGGGCACCGTGACGTTTTCGGGGGCCTCGGCGTACAGCCAGTGCTGGAAGGCGTCCATCTGCGCGGCCCAGGGCAGGAAGGCGATCACGCCCTCAAGCTGCTTGGAACGGTAGCGCGCGAGTTCCTCGGGCGAAAAGACGTGCGCGAGATGATCGAGGGTCAGGAATTCCATCGCCATGCTGGGAATCTCGACAAACTCGATGGGGCTCCAGCGGTTCCAGACCAGGGGCTGCGCGTCGCCGCTGTAAAAGCCGTGGAAGGCGTGCCCGACTTCGTGGAACAGCACGCGCATGTCCTCGGCCGTGCCCACCACGTTCATGAGCACGAAAGGCTCGTTGCGGACCGGAAAGTAGGCGCAGTAGGCGTGCGTCATCTTGCCGGGGCGCGATTCGAGGTCGAGCAGGCCGTCCCGGCGCATCTGGCCGAAGCGGGCCGCCAGGTCCCCGTCGAGCCCGGCGAAGGCGGTGGCCGAGAGCGTCTCGAGTTCCTCACCCGTCCGGAAAGGCTCCAGCGACTTGCGGCCCTGCGCGTCGAGCAGATTGTTGCGGTTGTAGTCCCAGGGCCGCAGGCCCTCCAGGCCCAGGTCGCGGCTCAGGTCGGCGACGAGTCCGGAGAGCAGTGGCACGACCTCGTCGCGCACCGCCCCGTGGAAGTCGCGGCAGTCCTCGGGCGTGTAGTCCACCCGGTCGAGACTCTTCCAGACATAGTCGCGGTAGGTGCCCAGCCCGGCGTTGCGCGCGAACTGCCAGCGCGTGCCCATCAGCCC
Source organism: Deinococcus gobiensis I-0 (assembly GCF_000252445.1). Classification (GTDB taxonomy): domain Bacteria; phylum Deinococcota; class Deinococci; order Deinococcales; family Deinococcaceae; genus Deinococcus; species Deinococcus gobiensis. The sequence continues at coordinate 196,076 of NC_017805.1, forward strand.
TTCCATCACGCGGTCGAGGTCCGGGGCCACGCCGAGGTTGCTCTCGGCCAGGGCGTGCCACGCGGCCTCGCGCACGGCGCGCTCCGGGCTGTCCAGCCGCTGCCTGGCCTGGGGAATGGTCAGGGTCTCGCCGCCCAGCGTGACCTCCTGGTTGCCGGTCAGGACCGCATGGCGGTTCATCTGCTCCTGATGGGTCACGCCCAGGTCTACGTTCGCCTCGCGGAACAGCGCGGCCTCGTCGCGGAAGCGGCGGTAGGTCAGCGCGAAGTCGGGGGCAGGAACATAGCCGGGCACCGCGAGCAGCTTCTCCTTGAGCGCCTGATCCATACGTTCGGAAGGCGGCACCACGTCCGCGACGAAGGCCTGATAGCGGGCCTGCGCCCCGTCGTCGGCAGTATGCAGGTCCTTATAGACCGACAGCTTGGCAGCGACGTCCATGAATTCGGCCGTGAGGCTGCTCCAGTCCGAGAGCCAGGCGGGCACGTCGGCCGCAGCGAGGTCGGTGTCCAGCAGCGCCTGATAGCGGGCCTCGTAGGCCGACCAGTGCAGAGACGATTCGGGAAGCCCGAGCTTGGCCCGGACGGCGGCGGATGTCGCGGTCATGGCGGGCAGTCTAGACTACGGACCCCGAGGATAAAAAAAGCCACCCTCCGGGAGAAGGCGGCGTCCAGATCAGGGGAACGGCAGGAGGTTAGACGAGTTGCTCCTCGGGGGCGGCGGCGCGCTCCTGAAGGCGGCGGAAGGTGGCGAGGGCCTGGGCCACCACCTGATCCATGTTGTAGTAGCGGTAGGTCGCCAGGCGGCCCACGAAAGTCACGTCCTCCCGGGCGTCGGCCAGGGCCTCGTACTTCTTGTACAGCTCGGCGTTCTCGGGGCGCGGCACCGGGTAGTAGGGGTCGCCCTCGGCCTGCGGGTACTCGTAGACCACGCTGGTGCGCGGCGCGACCTGCCCGGTGATGTACTTGAATTCGCTGATGCGGGTGTAGCCGTAGTCGTTCGGATAGTTGACCGTCCCGACCGGCTGGAACACTTCCTGGTCGTGTGTCTCGTGCCGGAATTCCAGGCTGCGGTAGGGCAGCTTGCCGTAACAGTGGTCGAAGAAGGCGTCCACGGGACCGGTATAGATCATGTGCCGGTATTCGAGAAGCGGCGCGATCTCGCGGTAGTCGGTGTTCAGCATCACCTTGATGTTCGGGTGGGCGAGCATGTTCTCGAACATCCGGGTGTAGCCGTGCAGCGGCATCACCTGGTAGGTGTCGGCGAAGTAGCGGTCGTCGCGGTTGGTGCGGGTTGGCACACGCGCCGTCACCGAGGCGTCGAGTTCGCTGGGGTCCAGACCCCACTGCTTGCGCGTGTAACCACGGAAGAACTTGTTGTAGAGGTCGCGCCCGACCTTGCCCACGACCACATCCTCGCTCGTGCGCACCTGCTCGACCTTCTCGGCCACCGAGGCGAAGAAGTCCTCGACCTGAAAGGAGGTCAGGTTCAGGCCGTAGAGCTTGTTCACCGTATCGAGGTTGATCGGGATGGGCAGCAACTGACCGTCCACGCTCGCCAGGACGCGGTGCTGATACGGACGCCAAGCGGTGAACTTCGAGAGGTACTCGAACACGTCCTTGCTGTTCGTGTGGAAGATATGCGGGCCGTAGGGATGGATCAGAATGCCCGCGTCGTCGTAGCGGTCGTAGGCGTTGCCGCCGATGTGCGGGCGGCGGTCCACGATCAGGACGCGCGCGCCCGTGCCGGCGAGGCGCTCGGCGAGCACGCTACCCGCGAAGCCGGCCCCGACGATGAGGTAGTCGAAGGGCGCGGGGACATTCAGGGAAAGGGATTCAGTCATCGTGGCCCGCCACGTAGGAGAAGGGCTGACCCTGTGCGGCGTAGCTGCGGCGCGAGGCCGCCTGCGCGATCAGGTCCCGCATCTCGCCCCAGGTCCGGTCCCAGGAGAGGGTCGAGAGGTAGCGGTCGGCGCGGGCGCGGCGCTCCTCGCCGGCCGGGGTCCCGATCTCGGCCAGGGCTGCGGCGCAGGCCGCCTCGAACGCGTCCACGCCGTCCGCGATCCGCGCGAGGTCCAGGTCGCCGTAGGGCCGGATCACGTCACGGATGCCGGTACTCACGACCGGCACGCCCGCCGCAAGGTACTCGGGCGTCTTGGTCGGGCTGATGAACTCGGTCGCCGCGTTAATGGCGAAGGGCAGCAGGGCCACGTCCCAGTGGGCGAGGTAGGCGGGCAGCTCGCCGTAGGTCTTCATGCCCAGGTAGTGCAGGTTGTCGGCGCGGGGCAGGTCCTCGGGCGCGATCTTCACGACCGGTCCCAGCATCACGAGCTGCCACTCGGGGCGGCGGCGGGCCAGCTCCCCGATCAGGGCAATGTCGAAACGCTCGTCGATGACGCCGTAAAACCCCAGGCGCGGGCGGGCGAGGGCCGCCTGATCGGCCGGGTCGGCGGGTGCCTGCCGGGCCTGCGCGAAGTGACCGACCTCGACACTCGACGGAAAGGCGTGCACGCTGGGGTGCTGCTCGATCTTGGCCTCGTACAGGCGCTGCCCCCCGGTGAACACGAGGTCGGCACGGCGGAACAGCGCCTGCTCGCGGCTGCGCAGCTCGGGCGGCGCACCCTTGAAGTTGGCGAGTTCGTCCATGCAGTCGTACACGACCACACGGGGATTCAGTTCGGCGGCGACGGGCAATTCCATCGGGGTATAGACCCACAGGTCGTAGGTGCCCAGGCCCTCGGCCTCGACCAGCCCGGCGAGCAGACGCGCGGTCCGGGCCTGCGATTCGGCCGGGGAAAACCCCACCCGCACGTAGGGCGTACACACCGTCACGCCGGACTCGTCGCGGCGCTGCCGCAGGTGGTCATCGAACTCGCCGAAGATCGGCTCTTCAATGTAATAGACCGCCCGACTGTGGGCGGCGCGGGTCATCAGATGTTGGGGGCGTTGAAAGACGAAGTCCCAACGCAGGTGAGCCAGAACGAGCAGCGCGGGGGACTCTGAGGAGACGGAAGAAACAGGCATTGACACAATCGGAATCCCCTTGAAAAAGAAATCGTTTTTCTGCGCCCAGCCTAGCGTCCCCCCCCGCTCCTGACCCAGCGAACATTCTTTATCTTTCCATCAGCAAGCGAAATTCTGTGCAGTGAAGCCTGACCGGGGGGTGCTAGGCTGCGCGGCGTCTGTGCCCACGCCTCCAGAACCGTTTCCGCCCTGCGCCGTCGTGGTTGCCATTCCTGCACGGGACGAGGCGGCGGGCATCGCGCGTACCCTGCGTGCCCTGGGCGCGCAGGTGGGTCCGGATGGGTCGCCCCTGCGGGGATTCACGGTGCTGGTGCTGGCGAACAACTGCCGCGACGACACTGCGCGGCTGGCCCGCGAGGCCGCGCCGCCGGGCCTGCGGGTCCAGGTCACCGAGGTCACGCTTCCCCCCGAGCAGGCCGGTGTGGTGGCGGCGCGGCGGCTGGCGCTGGACCACGCCGCCGCGCTGGCCGGCGAGGGCGGCGTGATCGTGAGCACCGACGCCGATACCCGGCCGGCGCCGCAGTGGCTGTGCGCCCTGCTGCGCGCCCTGGGGACCGGGGCCGACGCCGCCGCCGGGCGCATCCTGCTCGAACCGGCCCAGCGCGCGGCCCTGCCCGCCGCCGCGCGGCGCACCCACCTGATCGACAGCGCCTACCGGCAGGCGGTAGCCGAGGTCCACGCCCGGCTGGACCCGGTGGCGCACGACCCCTGGCCCCGCCACTGGCAGCATTTCGGGGCCAGTCTCGCGCTGCGGGTACGCGCCTACCGGGCCGTGGGCGGCGTGCCGGAGGTGCGGCACCTGGAAGACGTGGCCCTGGTGGGGGCGCTGCGCCGCGCCGACCTGCACGTCCGCCACACCCCACAGGCCCGCGCCTGGACGAGCGCGCGCCTCAGCGGCCGGGTGCCGGTGGGGCTCTCGACTCAGCTCACGCAGTGGGCCCAGGCCGGCGGAGGCTGGACGGTGCCGGGGGCGGCCGAAACGCTGGCCCTGGCCCGCGCCGAGGCCGCGCTGCGTGGGGCGTGGCACGCCGGCTGCCCCGCCGACCTCCCCACCTTCCTGCCGGCGCTGTGGCTCTCGGGCAGCGCCGAGCTGCGGGCAGCCCTGGGCGCGCCCACCTTCGGCCTCGCGCTGGAGGCGGCGCACCGGGCGCGCGAGGTAGGGGGCGCGTGGCACGCGGCCTACCCCCCGGTGCCGGTCACGCAGGCCCTCGCGGAACTGCGCGCGGCGCTGCCGGGACTGCGGCCCCTGCGCCCGGCCGGGGGTCCGCCTCAGCCCACGCGCTCCAGCACGTCGAGCCGGTAGCCTTGGTGTCCGTCGCCGTGGCGCTCGGCACGAACGTGGCGCAGCCCGGCCCCGACCCGGCGCAGCGCCGCCTCATGGACCGCGTCGCCGGTCTGGGGGTAGTCGTGGACATGCGGTGTCCAGTGGACCAGCAGCAGGGTCCCGCCGGGCGCGAGGCGCTCCAGCAGACCGTCCAGCGTCCGTTCGAGGTCCTCGGGCGAGAGGTAGTACAGCACCTCCGACAGCACGACGAGGTCGAAGGGGCCGCCGAGCGCCGCGAGGTCCTCGGGCAGGCGGCGGCGGGCGAAGGTGACCCTCGTCCCTTCCGGCTGCGCGGCGAGGCGGGCACGGGCGCGGCCCAGGGCCTTCTCGTTCACGTCCACGCTGAGAAGCGCGTCGGCCCGTACGGCGAGGCGGGCAGTCAGGACACCGATGGAACAGCCGACCTCCAGGGCGCGGCCGTAGTGGTCGCGGGGCAGGGCGGCCAGGGTGCGGGCGTACTTGGCCGCCTCGTAGGGGCTGGTCTCGAACTGCCAGGGATCGTCGCTGGCGGCGTAGACGTCCTCGAAATACCGGTCGGGCAGGGTCATGGCGTGCTCTCCTCGAAATACAGTTCGGGGCCGGCCAGCGCGCGGCGCACCATCTCGGGGGCGAGGGTGAAGCCGCCCGGATCGTCGGTCACGCGTCCCAGTTGCGTGGCGTGCGCGGCGACGGCGCGCGCCTTGGCGGCGTGGTGCCCCCCTACCTCCAGACTCCAGGCACGGGCCTCGGCAGGAGCGGGCCAGTCGGTGCCTGCGCCGCGTTCGGCCAGCCACACGGCGTAGCCCAGCACCCGCGCACCCGCGCAGGCGGCGGTCAGCGGCCCCCAGGCGGCGCGGTGGTCGGGGTGGGGATCGCGCCGCCAGGGCAGCAGCAGGGTGGCGGGCGGCGCGGCAGCGAAGGCGGCCCGCGCCAGCCGCCCGACCTCGGCCGGGTCGCAACGCTCCAGCGCGCCGTCGGGCAGGCCCAGGGCGCGGGTGCGCCCGGGGGGCACGCCCAGCTCGGCCAGGCCCGCGCGCCACTCGCGCTCCCGCTCGGCGGCGAGGCGCGACCGGGGAAACTCGCGCGAGCCGGGATGCGAGAAGCCCCCGTCGGTGAGCAGCAGAGCCCAGACCTCGCGCCCGGCGGCCGTGAGGGCAGCCAGCAGCGCCCCGCAGCCCAGCGCCTCGTCGTCGGGGTGGGGGGCGGCCACCCACACCGGCCCTGGCAGGACCAGGGGGTCGAGGGGCTGAGAGAGCGGGAAAAGGCCCACCCCCGGCGTGCCTAACACGGGGGTTTCCCGGCCTCGCGGGGTCCGGACCGCCTCAGCACGCCGCGTCTCCGTCGGGGTCCCAGGGGTCGGCGGCGAGGTCCGAAGGCCCGGGGCCGTCCAGCACCCAGGCCCCCAGGGCGAGGCGCGCGGCGTCGGGGGCCGGCTGGCGCAGGTACATCCGCAGGTCCCGGACGATCCGCTCGGCGGGATGCGGGGCGAGCAGGCCGCGCGCGCCCACCGCCCGCTCGGCGGCCTCGGCGGCGAGCAGGCAGGCGTCCTCGGTCACCGTGCGGGCCAGCGCCACGTAGGCCAGGGCGCGCTCCGTGGGGGCCGTGTCCAGCAGGCGCGCGGCGCGCAGCGTGACCTGCCACGCGGCTTCCAGCCCGGCCGCGACTCCGGCGAAGCGCAGACGCTGGGCATCGTCGCCCTGTCGCCCCAGGCCGCGCAGCACGTCCCGGGCAGCCGTCATGGCCGCGTCGGCCCCGCCGAGCTGCGCCGCCAGGAAGCGCAGCGCCCCGCCCCCGAACTCCGGCTGCGCGTAGTAATCGCCCGGCGCGCCGATCAGGTCGCCCGCGCCGATCTCCAGCCCGTCCAGATCGGCGCGGAAGCTGACGGTGGGGCGCATTCCCAGCGGCGACCAGAAGTCGGGGTCGAAGCGTTCCGGCGGCACGGGCGCGGGCAGCAGCACCATCGCGCGGCCTGCGCCGCCCGGCAGCTCGGCGGGCAGCAGCGGGCGGGTGACGTGCCCCGCACCGGAAGTGAAGGTCTTGTTGCCCAGCAGCCGCCAGCGCGCGGCCCCCGCCTCTTCGAGGTGCAGGCCCGGCGCGGCCTCGGTGTTCCAGACGCCGAACAGCTCCCCAGCGCGGACGTCGGCCACCGCGCGCGCCCGCTGCCCCGGCGCACCGAAACGCGAGACGAGCAGCAGGGCGTTGAGGTGACCCTCGTAGAGCCGCGCGACCGGCAGGCTCTCGCGGCCCACGCGGCGCAGCAGCGTCAGGAGACCCGCGCCGCCCAGGCCCAGGCCCCCCTGCTCGGGGGACAGGGTGACGGTCAGCAGGCCCGCCTCACGCAACGCCGCGAAGGAGGCGGCCGGAAACTGCCCGTCACGGTCGCGCGCCGCCGCTTCGGCCGCGATGGCCGGCGCGGCGCGGGCCAGGCGGGTCAGGGCCTCGCGCGCCGGGTCGGTGGACGCCGCAGGGGCCGGCTCGGGCGGCGGCGCGGCGGGTTCGGGCTCTCCGGCCTCGGCCCGCTGCGCACTTGCCAGTGCGGCGGCCAGGGCGGGGTCGGCGGCGCGGCCCCCCAGGGCGTCGGGATAGTCCCACAGGCCGTTGTGACAGTGGCGGTCGTCGTCCCAGCCGGGGTGGTTGACCACCGGGTACAGGCAGACGCCCTCGACCGGCACCCCGGCCCCGCGCGCCGCGAGCGCTTCGGCGGCCACGCGGGCGAACCAGGGCGCGCGCCCGGCGTCCTCGGTGCCCGTCTCCGCGATCAGGAGGGGGCGGCCGTAGCGCGCCCAGACGTCGGCCAGCAGCCCGCGCAGAGGCCGGTGCGCCGGGTGGCCCATGTCCAGCACCTCGCGCAGGTGGTGTTCGGGGTGGTGGTGCCACTGGTTGTAGGGGTAGTAGTTCAGGCCCACCACGTCCACATAGGCCTCTCCCCCGCCGAGCTCGGGGTGCAGCCGCCCCAGCAGCATGTCCAGCGCGGCGTACTGCGACTCGTGGTTGGCCTGCGCGTGCGCGTGGTCCTCGGGACGCTCGGGGTGGGCCTGCACACTGATGAGCGGCTCGGCATGCAGGAAACGGGCCGCGGGATCGGTGGCGCGCACCTCGTCCATCGCCCGGATCGAGGCCCGCACGAGCTGCCGTTTGAGGGTGTCGCCGCGCCCGTGCGCGAAGGGGTTCAGGTACCCCACGTCCCCGCCGCCCCAGGCCATGAAGGAGATCTCGTTGACCGGACAGACCCACAGCTCGCCCTCGGTCTCGGCCCGCAGGAACTCGGCCGCCGCGCGGGCGAAGCGGGCGAAGACCTCGGGAAACTCGGGGGCGAACACGTCCACGAAATCCGGCGAGCCGTAGTGCAGCAGGTCCCAGATGACCTGGACCCCGGCCGCCCGCGCCGCCGTGACCTGGGCCTGGGCCGAAGTGAAGTCGTACTCGCCCGGCACCCGCTCGATGAGGTGCCACCTCAGGCCGTCGCGGGCGGTGCGCAGGCCCGCCGCCGCGAGCCGGGCATAGTCCTGCGCGGCGAACCGGTCGTGGCCGGTCGCGTCGATCACGTCGATGCGGCGTCCCGAAGGCCGGCGCTGCGTCGAGCACTCGAACCCTCCCATGAAAAAGGACTGGAACACGGGCGGCGCGTTGCCCGCAGGGGCCAGGGGCAGGGGGGCCGGCACGGTGGTCATGCCGACCAGCATCCCTCAGGTCAGGTGAAGCGCCCTGAAGGGAACGTTCATGAGGCGTGCAGCCTTCTCCCGGCCCTACACTGCGGGGGTCTATGCGCGCCGTGTCTGCCGTGCTGCTCCTGCTCCTTCTCGGCCCCGCCCAGGTGGGGGCGGCGGCCCAGGCCGCGCCGCGCGAACTGGCGGCCCCGGCGACCGGCGGCCCGGCCGAGCGCACCACCCTGGTCCGCAGCGGCGCGGGGCTGGTCCTGGCCTGGACCGAGCGCACGCCGCAGGCCACCCAGGTCCGGGCGGCGCTGCTGGGGCGCGGCGAGGGGGCCGCCGGGACCGGGGCCACCTGGCGGGCCCTGGGCGGGGTCATCAACGGCGACGCGCGCTTCAATGCCGCGCAACTGCGCTCGCGCGAGGGGCCGGGCGGCCAGGTGTGGCTGGGCTGGGCCGAGGACAGCGGCGAGGCCCACGTGGACTCCTGGCTCATGAGCGCCTGGACCGGCGCGGCCTGGAGCGACCCGGCGCGTTACGCCGTACGCCGCAACCTCAGCGACGCGGGGCGCTCGCGCGCCTTCGACGTGCTGCCCGGCAACGTGCCCACCCTGGCCTGGACCGACGTGTCCGCGCCCGGCGCGGTGGGGGACGTTGTGCGGCCGCTGAGCTGGCAGGCCCAGGGCGGCCAGGACGGCACCTGGGTCGCGGGACCGGTCCTGAGCGACCCGCGCGCGGCCGCCTTCGCGCCCGACCTGCGGGTCCGCGCGGGGGGCCTGCGGACCGTCACCTATCTTCAGGGCGACTTTGCCACCATGGGGGTCATGACGCAGCGCGAGACCTCGCCGGGGCGCTGGACCCCCATGGGCGCAGCCGTGAACCGCGCCCCGAACACCTTCGCGGCCGACCCCCAGCTCGCGCTCGACGCCGGGGGCAATCCGGTCGTCGCCTGGATCGAGGCCGATCCGCGCCCCGAAGGCGGTCCGGACCGGCTGTTCGTGAGCCGCTGGACCGGCCGGGCGTGGCAGCCCCTGGGGGGCGCGTTGCCTCCCGCTCCCCAGAGTGCCGAGGCCCCGGCGCTGGCCCTGACCCCTGGCGGCGAGGTCCGGGCCGCGTGGCTGGCCGGGGGGCAGGTGCGCGCGGCGCGCTGGACCGGCAAGGCGTGGCAGTCCTACGCCCTGCCCGACACCCGGCAGGCCACCAGCCCCAGCCTGAGCCCCGACGGCGCGTATCTGGCGGTCAGCGACGGGGGCAGGCTGCGGGTCTGGGCACTGCCGCAGGAGAGATGAAGCCGCGCCGCCGGATTCCCATTTCTGCGCGCCCTGCCCGCTTGCTAAGGTGAGCCGATGCACTTCTCTTCTCTGCCCTGCCTGCGCCCTGCCCCGCCCCAGGTGAGCCGATGAGCGGCGGACTGGTCGCGCTGCTCGACGACGTGGCCGCCATCGCCAAGCTCGCGGCGGCGTCGGTGGACGACATCGGGGCGGCCGCGAGCCGCGCGGGGATCAAGGCGATCGGCGTGGTCGTGGACGACACGGCGGTCACGCCGCGCTACGTCACCGGGTTCCGGCCCGAGCGCGAACTGCCGATCATCTGGCGCATCGCCAAGGGGTCGCTGCGCAACAAGATCGTGTTCATCCTGCCGGCGGCGCTGCTCCTGAGCCAGGTCCTGCCCGGGGCCATCACGCCGATCCTGATGCTCGGCGGCGCGTACCTGTGCTTCGAGGGCGCCGAGAAGGTCTACGAGGCGCTGGGCGGCGGTCACGGCCACGCCGAGGAGGCCGGCGCGGAGGTCGGCAGCGCCGCACACGAGGAACAGATGGTCGCCGGGGCCGTGCGCACCGATTTCATCCTCTCGGCCGAGATCATGGCGATCTCGCTGGGCGAGGTGGCGCAGGAGCCGCTGCTCTCGCGGGCGCTGATCCTGATCGTGGTGGCCATCGTCATCACGCTGCTGGTGTACGGCCTCGTGGGCCTCATCGTGAAGATGGACGACATCGGGCTGCGCCTCGCCCAGAGCGGTTCGGGCGCGGCGCGGGCCGCCGGGCGCGGGCTGGTCAGGGGCATGCCCGCCGTGATGTCGGTGCTCTCGGTCGTCGGCACGGCGGCGATGCTGTGGGTGGGCGGCCACATCGTGCTGGTGGGCCTGGAAGAGTTCGGCGTGGGCGGCCCGCTGCACTTTTTCCACGGCCTCGCGGTGTCGGCCGGGCACGCCATTCCCTTCGCCGAGGCGGTCGTCGAGTGGCTGGTCGAGACCCTGGGCTCGGCCCTGGTGGGCCTGGTGCTGGGCGGGATCATCGTCGGGATCATGCACCTGCTGCCCAAGAAGGGGGGGAAGGCGGCGGCACACTGAAGCTGCCGGGCCGGGCGGCCGCTTGTGACCTCCGTCCTTCCCGGCCCACGTCCCCATCGGCTACACTGCAACGTTGAATGTTGCGCCCCGCGCGTGGGTGCGCGGAGGAGCAGCACAGATGACCGTACAGGAACAGCCGGTGGGCCTCGCCCCCGCCAAAAAAGTTGGATTCATCAGCCTGGGGTGCCCCAAGGCGCTGGTGGACAGTGAACGCATCTTGACGCAGCTGCGGGCCGAGGGCTACGAGGTCGCGCCGAGCTACGAGGACGCCCAGGCCGTCATCGTGAACACCTGCGGCTTCATCACCCCGGCGGTCGAGGAATCGCTCGCGGCCATCGGGGAGGCGCTCGACGCCACCGGCAAGGTCATCGTGACCGGCTGCCTAGGCGAGCGCCCCGAGAAGATCCTGGAGCGCCACCCCAAGGTCGCGGCGATCACGGGCAGCGAGGCCGTGGACGACGTGATGGGCCACGTGCGCGAGCTGCTGCCGATCGAGCAGGGGACCTTTACCGGCCTGCTGCCGGTCGCGGCCCCGGGCATGCGGGCAGGCATCGCCGTGCCCGAGCGCGAGGCGACCCGCCACGGCGACGTGTTTGCGCCCAGCGTGCGCCTCACGCCCCGGCACTACGCCTACGTCAAGATCGCGGAGGGGTGCAATCACACCTGCTCGTTCTGCATCATTCCCAAGCTGCGCGGCAAGCAGGTCAGCCGCGACGCGGGCGCGGTGCTGTACGAGGCCTTCCGGCTCGTGGCGGGCGGCACCAAGGAACTCGTCGTGATCTCGCAGGACACCTCGGCCTACGGGGTGGACGTGCGCCACCGCGACTCGGAATTCCAGGGCGAGCAGGTCCGCGCGCATCTCACCGACCTCGCGGTCAAGCTCGGCGAGATGGGCGCGTGGGTGCGGATGCACTACGTGTACCCCTACCCGCACGTCGAGAAGCTGGTGGAGCTGATGGCGGCCGGCAAGATCCTGCCCTACCTCGACGTGCCGCTGCAACACGCCTCGCCGCGCGTGCTGCGCGCCATGCGCCGCCCCGGCGCGGGCAAGCAGCTCGACACCATCCGGCGCTGGCGCGAGATCTGCCCCGAGCTGACCATCCGCTCGACCTTCATCGTGGGCTTTCCCGGCGAGACGGAAGCCGAGTTCCAGGAACTGCTGGACTTCCTGGAGGCCGCGAGGCTCGACCGCGTGGGCGCCTTCCCCTACAGCGACGTGGACGAGGCCGACGCGGGCGCGCTGGACAACCCCGTGCCCGAGGAGGTCAAGCAGGAGCGGCTGGCCCGCTTCATGGAAGTCGCGCAGCGGATCAGCGCCGAGAAGCTGGCCGAGAAGGTCGGCCGCGTCCTCGACGTGATCGTGGACGAGTTCAACGACGAGGACGACGACGCCCCCGGCACCCGCCTCATCGGCCGGACCAAGGGCGACGCCCCGGGCATCGACGGGCAGGTCTACCTGTACGCGGGCGACTTCGCCGGGCAGGTCAAGATCGGGGACATCGTGCAGGCGCGCATCGAGGAGAGCGACGAGTACGACCTCTTCGGCGAGGTCGTGGCGCGGCCCGAGTGGCGCCCCAACGTGCCGCAGCTCGGACACTTCGGCAAGCACTGAGCCGGACAGGGGCGGGGGAGGAGCAGACCGGAGTCTGCCCCTCCCCCGCGCCTATTCCCCCTCGGGCAGGTCGGGGGTCAGGTCCACGCGCAGCAGGTAGGGGTCCGGGCCGCCGCGCCCCTGGTAGCGCGCGACGAGGTCGTTCAGGTCGCGTTGCAGGGCCTTGGCGTCGGCCCGGGTCAGGAACAGCCGCTCCAGCCTCACCGACAGCGCGGGAGCTTCGGGGCGCTGCAACTCGGCGTAGTCGAAGTCGCCCGCGCGCGGTGTCACGTCGGCGATCACGAGGTCGCCCTCGCGGAACAGCCGCAGACCGATCTCTCCCTCGTCGCGCACGAGCGCCATCGACGCCTGCACGAGCGCCCGGTTGATATGGTCCTGCACCTGCGCGCTGTGCAGCCCCACGAGTTCTTCCAGGCTGCCCAGCGGCGTCAGGGTATAGGGAATGAGCAGGGCGTCGGCCACCGCGCGGTAGTGCCGGATGCTGCGGCCCCGGCGCGGCTCCAGATGGTCCTCGACGACCAGCCCGGCGCGCAGCAGCCGCCTCACGCGGTGGTGCGCGGCATTCAGCGCCAGCCCCAGGTGCGCCGCGAGCGCCCCGGCGGGCCAGGGCCGCAGCATCAGCGCCGAGAGCACGCGGGTGTAGTCGGGGTCCAGACACAGCCGGGCGGCCTCGGGGCTGTCGAGGGTATGCCACGCACGCGCCATGCCTCAGCCTACTCGCCGCGCCGGGTTGCGGGTCGAGTAGAGGAATGCGAGCCTGAGCCATGACCTTCTCTCCTCCCGGCAGCGACCCCGCCCGGTTGCGGGCCGCCGAGGCGCTGTGGAACCCGGCGCTCCTGCCCGACCCCTACCCGCACTACGAGGTGGTCCGGGGCCTGGGCGGCGGCCTGATGCCCCTGCCCGAGTGGAACGGCTGGTTCCTGACCTCGCACGCGGCCGTGAGCGCGGTGCTGCGCTCGCCGGCCGCGCGCAGCGGCGGGGGCATCGAGGCGATGCCGGGCAGCGACGGCACGCGGCTGCTCCAGGGCATGATGCTGTGGCACAACGGCCCCTCGCACGCGCGACTGCGTTCCCTGGTGTCGGCCGCCTTCACGCCGCGCGTGGTCGAGGAGCAGCGCGAACTGGTGCGCGGCCTGCTGCGCGACCTGCTCGCCTCCTGGCGGGGCCAGGACCGGGTGGACGTGGTCGCCACGCTGGCGCACCCGCTGCCTGCGCGGGTCATCATGGCGATGCTGGGCCTGAGCGGCGAAGACGAGGCCCGCTTCGTGCGCTGGTCGAACAGCGTGGCCGAGCTCATCGGCGGCGCGCAGGGATCGCCCGAACTGCTCGCACGCATCGACGCCGATGCCCGCGAGATGCGCGGTTATTTCCGCGACCTCGTGGAGGACCTGCGCGCCCGGCCCCGCCCCGGTCTGCTCTCGGCGCTGGCGGCGACTGGGGACGGCGCCGAGCGCCTGAGCGGCGACGAACTGCTCTCGAACGCCGTGCTGCTGCTCACCGCCGGGCACGAGACGACCAGCAACCTCATCCCCGGCGGTCTGCTGGAGCTCGCGCGCCAGCCGGAGGCCTGGGCCGCCCTGGTCGAGCAGCTCCGGCGGCCCGGCGTGGCCGACGAGCTGCTGCGTGTGGTGTCGCCGGTGCAGGTGGACGGGCGACAGTTGGGCGCCGACCTGACCGTGGAGGGCACGGCCCTGCGCGCCGGGCAGTTCACCCAGTTGCTACTGGCGGCGGCCAACCGCGACCCGGCCGTATTCCCCGATCCTGCCCGCCTCGACTGGGACCGGCCGAACAGCGCGCGGCACCTCGCCTTCGCGGCGGGGCCGCACTACTGTCTGGGGGCCAGCCTCGCGCGGCTAGAGATCGCGGAGGTCTTCGCGGCGCTGGCCGAGGGCTTTCCGGACCTGCGCGTGGCCGACCCACATCCCCGCTACAAGCCCAACCTGATCCTGCGCGGCCCGGCCGAACTGTGGGTACAGCCGGGCTGAAGGATCAGGAAAGTCGGCCGGAGGGGGCCGCGTCCCGCAACCGCTCCGGCAGGCTGAATTCTCCGGCGCGGACCTCGGCGGCCACTGGTGCGCGGCCCAGGCGCAGCAACTCCTCGAAGGCGACGAGGTCGGCGTCGCGGCCCATGCCGCTCGCGGCCACCGTATGCTCGCCGTCGAAGGTGAACTCGATGAAGTTCAGGGTGTCGGGGTCGCCCCACAGGTGGGTTTCGTCCAGCGAATCGGCGTGGCCCACGTAGCGCAGGCTCTTGCCGTACTGCTGGGTCCAGAAGAAGGGCACGCGGGCATCCATCGGCGCCGCGCCGGGAACGTCCAGAATCGCCTGCGCCGCCGCCAGACCGTGTTGCAGGGCCACGCGCCAGTGCTCGACACGCATCTCGCCCAGCACGGTCGGCGCCGCCGCGATGTCGCCCAGGGCGTAGAGGTCGGGGGCGAGTTGCAGCGCCGCGTCCACGTGGACCGCGCCCTTCTCGTCACGCCACTCGGCCAGCAGGTCCGTGTTGGGCGACACGCCGATACCCAGCAGCACGAGGTCGGCGTCCAGGCGCTCGCCGCCCTTGAGGGTCACGGCTTCGACCTTCTCGCCGCCGTCCAGGCGCTCGACCTCGGCCTCCAGCACGAAGCGCACGCCCTTGTCCTCGTGCAGCCTGCGGATGGCCCGGCCCACGCGGGGGGTCAGGGCGCGGCCCAGCACCTCGGCGTCCTGGCCGACGACCGTGACCGACTGCGCGCCGCCCTCGCCCACCAGGCTCGACGCCGCCTCCAGCCCGATGAAGCTGCTTCCCACCACAACCACCCGCGCGCCCTGGGCCGCCGCGCGCAGGGCCTCGGCATCGGCGAGCGAGCGCAGCGGGTACACGCCGTCCAGATCAGCGCCGGGCACCTTGAGGGGCTTGGGGCTGGCTCCGGTCGCCACGACCACCCGGTCGTAGGGCAGGACTTCGCCGCCCGCGAGATGCAGCCTTTTGGCCGCGTGGTCGAGCTTCTCGGCGCGCACGCCGCTGCGCAGGGTCACCCGCTGCTTCTGCGCCCAGTCGCCGCCACCCAGGGGCAGGGTCTCGGGCTTCTTCTTGCCGGTCAGGTAGGCCTTGCTCAGGGCGGTGCGGTCGTAGGGGGCCCGCTCTTCCTGTGTGACCATCGTCAGGTCGCCCGTATACCCGGCTGCCCGCAGGCTCTGCGCCACCATGAAGCCGGCCGCGCCGCCCCCGACGACGAGCGTGTGGCCGTCGGCCGCGCCCTGGGGGGGCTTCGCGGGGGCCTGCGCCTCCTCGGCCACCTCCCAGGCGTCGCCGTCGCGGGTCAGGGTGTAGCGTTTCAGGCCGTCCAGGGCGGGCGGCTCCAGCAGGTGGCCGTCGTCCGCGCTGAAGGTCGCGTGGTGCCAGGGGCACACCACCCGCGCGCCGCAGCGCAGGCCCTTGCCCAGGTCGGCGCCCGCGTGGGGGCACTTGGCGTCGAAGGCCCGCAGCTCGTCGCCGTCGCGCACGACCAGCACCTTGCGGTCGCCGTGCGGAAAGGACGCCATGCCGCCGTCGGGCACGTCGGCGGTGCGGACACGGAGGGGCGCGTGGGTCATGACTGGACCTCCTGGGGAGCGAGCAGCGCCAGGACGTCCTGCGGACGCTCCAGCGGAATGAAGTGGCCGCTGCCGCGCGTGGCGACCGCGCGGGCCTGCGGCAGCGCGCCGAGTACCTGCCCCCGGATGGTGTCCGGGGTGATCGAGGTGTCGTCCTCGGAGTACAGCACCGTCACGGGCGCGCGCAGGCCGCCGAGGTCGCCGCGCACGTCCTCCAGGCTGCCCACGTCGGTCCAGGCGGCCCAGGCTCCGGCGTCGGCGCGCAGGCCGTCCCGCACGAGCGCCTCGAAATCTTCCGGCAGCAGGGGCGAGTAGGCGATGGTTCGGTACTGCTCTTCCAGCGCCGCGCGGTCGCCGTGCGCGGCGCGCAGCCCGGCGCGGTCCTCGTCCGACATCGGCTCGGGGCTGGGGGGCGAGGGCGCGACCAGCAGCAACTCGGCCACGAGGTCGGGATGCCGGGCGGCGAGCAACAGAACGACCTTGCCGCCCATCGAGTGCCCGGCAAGGCGGTAAGGCCCCTCGCCCGCCGCGCGCAGCGTCCGGGCCAGCGACTCGGCCATGTCGGCGGTCGTCTGGCCGGGGCGACCCGCCGCAGCGTTGTCGCCGAAGCCGGGCAGCTCGGGGGTCAGCGCGCCGGCAGGCAGGCCTTCGAGCACCCGCCGCCACACCCCTCGCGAGGTGCCGAACCCGTGGACCAGCGCCCAGCGGGGCTGCGCAGGCCCGGTCATACCGGCACCTTCAGGGTGGCCGGCTCGGTCGTGAATTCGAACATCTCGCCGTGCGGCACGAGCGTGATCTGCCCGAACTGCTCGAGGACCGTGCGGTACGCGGCCTCGACCGGACGGGGATTGCGGGCGAGGTCGTACAGACCCACCGCGTTCACGCGCCCGTTGATCTCGCCCAGCGAGGTGTCCCAGTCGATCTGGTCGGTCAGCGAGTACCACGTGAAGCCCACCACCGGCACGTTGGACTGGCGCAGGTGCAGCACGTTGATCCACTGCTTCCACAGCCAGCTCGGGTTGCGCTCGGCATCGAAGGTGTTCGTCTCGGTATGCATCACCGGCTTGTGGTAGCGGCGGTAGAACCGGCAGGCCAGCTCGTGCCAGCCCAGCACGTCCTCGGCCTGCACCTCGCTGCGGTCGGGCAGCACGATGCGCTCGTTGCGGCCGTAGTAGTCGTTGCCGATGATGTGATGGCCCGGCGGCTCGCAGGTCATGAACCACTGGAACTCGGCGTCCGTCATCCCGTGGTCGCGCAGGTGGCGGTACACCTCGGCGTCGGGCAGCTTGGCGTACAGCAGGTCCAGCGAGAGGTAACTGAGCTTGTTGTGCAGCCGCAGGTCGTCGCGCGGGGTCGAGCAGGCGTCGTGCAGGTACTCGGCGCTCTCGCTCTGGATGAAGATGGCGTCGGGCCGCTGCTGCACCACCGCCTCGCACGCGAGGCAGCTGGCCGCCGCCGCGTGCTTGAGGGCCGTGATGAAGGCGCGCTGGCTCTTGAGGCCCTCGTTCCACAGGCCGTCGAGGGCGCTCGTGCGGGCCGTGACATAGATCTCGTTGACCGGCGTGAAGTAGCGCACCCAGCTGTAGCGCCGCGCCACCTCGCCCGCGTAGGCCGCGAAGTGGGCCGGAAATTCCGGATTCTGGAAGTCGCCCAGCCAGTCGGGCAGCCCGAAGTGCAGCAGATCGAGGATGGGGATGATGCCCAGCGTCTTCAGGCGGCCCATGACCTCGTCGGCGAATTCCCAGTCATATTTGCCGGGGGCCGGGTTGACGAGGTGATAGGGCAGGCCGTAGCGCAGGTACTTGATCCCTAGGCCCTTGACCAGCTCGAAGTCCTTCTCCCAGTGCTCGTAGTGGCCGCACTCGCGCATCTGGTCGCGCCGCACCTTGTCGCCGCCGGGGCCGCCCCGCACGAGGGGATACGAGCACTCGATCCCGGTGGCGAACATGAAGTTGCCCCGGTGACCCGTCGGTTCGCCCTTGCCGTAGGAGCCGGGCTTGCCCGCGAATTCGTCGCCGGTATAGACCTTCTGACCATGAACCTGCGGGTCTATGCGTTCCAGCGCCGCCAGGAAGTTGTCCTTGGCCATGAGGTCAGCTCCTCTCGGGGGCCGGGCCCCGGAACACGTCCCGGCCCTCGAACCGTTCGAGCGTGACCGGCCGGCCGCCCTCGCGGGCGCTGCGGTAGATGGCCTCCATGATCTTCTGGTCCTGGAGCCCCTCCTCGCCGGGGGTGTAGGGCGCGCGGCCCTCCTGGATGCAGCGCGAGAAGTGGTCGGTCTCCAGCCGGAACTGGTCTTCCGGAGGCACGCGCACCTCGGTCACCTCCTGGCCGGTCTGGACGGTCAGGCGCAGGTTCTGGTAGTCGAAGGCCGGGTCTATGGCGAGGCGGCCCCCGGTGCCGAACACGTCGATGGTGCGGGCTGTCGCCGCGCCGTACGAGCAGGCGCACTGGGCGACCACGCCGCTCGGGAAGCGCATCTGCCACGTCACGCTCTCCTCGACCTCGGTGAAGCGCTCGTCGCCCGGCGTCGAGTGGACGGTACCGCTGACCTCGCAGGGTTCCTCGCCCAGCAGGAAGCGCACCGTGTTCACGCAGTACAGCCCCACGTCCGGCAGCGAGCCGCCGCCCGCGAGTTTGCGCTTGAGCCGCCACTGACCCTCGTTCGGTTCGATCTGCACGTTCACCGAGTGCAGCAGCTTGATCTGTCCGAGCCGTCCCGACTGCACGGCCTCGCGCGCCGCCCAGTGGTGGGGGGTGTACTGGCAGCGGTAGGCGGTCATCAGCAGGACGCCCGCGTCCTTACAGGCCTTCACCATCGCCTCGGCGTCCTCGACGCTGGTCGCCAGGGGCTTTTCGCACAGCACGTGCTTGCCGATCTTCGCGGCGCGCTCGGTGTATTCGCGGTGCAGGCTGTTGGGCAGCACGATATAGACCGCGTGGACATCGTCGCGTTCGCCCAGTTTCTCGAAGTCGTCGTAGCTGTAGGCGTCGTCCGCGCTCAGGCCGTAGGCGAGCGCGGCTTCACGGGCCTCGGTGAGGTTGCCGCTCACGACCGCCGCGAGGCGCGAGGCGCGGCCCACCGCGAAGGCGGGCAGCAGTTCTTCGAGGGTCAGTTTGCCCAGGCCGATCACGGCGTAGCCGACCTGCTGGGCGGCGGGCTGCGGCAGGGCCGCCTGTTCTTTGTTGCCGGTCACGCGCGGTTCTCCTTGAAGTCGCCCAGCAGGGCGTCGGCCGTGCGCAGGCTCAGGGCCATCTGGGTCAGGGCGGGGTTCACGCTCAGGGCGCTCGGGAAGGTGGAGTTGTCGCAGATCGCCAGACCTGCGAGGTCGTGCGCGCGGCCGTAGGGGTCCACGACACTCGTCGCCGGGTCGGCCCCCATGCGCGCGGTGCCGATGGTATGCGCGGCGCGCGGCAGCGCCCATACGTCCTGCGCGCCGATGCGGCCCCAGAGGTCGCGCATGAGCGCCTCGGCGTGTTCGGTCATGCGGCGCTCGTTGTCCCCGAAGGTGAAATGCACGCGCGGCTTGGGCAGCCCGCGCACGTCCAGCTCGTCGGAGAGTTCGAGGTAGTTGTGGTCGTAGGGCAGGCACTCGCCCAGCACGTTGATGCCCGCGACGTGGTTGTAGCGGCTCAGGTGCCGCACGAGCTCGGGACCCCACTTGCCGGTGCCGCGCGCGTACTGCGTGGCGTAGGTCACGGGCATGACGCCCAGCGACTGGAGCAGGTAGCCGCCGACCAGCCCGGGCAGGCGGTGGGTGTCCTCGCTGATCAGGCCGCCGGGAATGCCCTTGTAGGGGCGCAGGTCGTCCTCGACCAGCCCCCACACCTGCACGCCCACGTGCGCCATGAAGTTGCGCCCGACCTGCCCGCTGCTGTTGGCCAGCCCCTGCATGAGGAGCAGCCGGGGCGTCTCGATGGCGCCGGCGGCCAGCACGACCATGCGCGCGCCCAGCCACTCGGTCCCCTCACCGCGCGTGAACTCGGCCCCGGTCACCCGGCCGCCCTCGGTGGTCAGGCCGGTCACGAACGCCCCCTCGACGATGGTCGCGCCGCGCGCTTCGGCCAGGGCCAGGAAGGTGATGTCCATGCTGGCCTTCGCGCCCACCGAGCAGCCCGCCTGGCAAAAGCCCCGGTTGGTGCACACGTGCCGGGTGCCGTAGCCCTCCTGTTCCTGGGCGCGGCTCAGGGCGGCGTTGGCGGCGGGCGAGGTCCGCATGCCGATCTCGGCGCAGGCCTTTTCCATCAGCCGGGCCGCGCCGTTCATGGGCAGCGGGGGGTGGCGGTAGGGCTGCTTGCGCGGCGCGCCCCAGGGATAGTCGGCCGGGCCGGACACCCCGATGAACTGCTCGACCTCGTCGTAATAGGGTTCGAGGTCCGCGTAGGTCAGGGGCCAGTCCACCCCCTGCCCGAATTCGGTGTGCAGCGCGAAGTCGTCGGCCTGGGCGCGCGGCGTGTAGGCGGTGTAGTGCAGCGTGCTGCCGCCTACGCCCCGGCCACTGTTGTTGCGCCCGAAGGACACGGCGTCGCCGCCCGCCGAGAGCCGCTCGTCCATCCAGAAGATGCCCGCCTGCGCGACCTCGTCGGTGGCGATCTGCTCGGGCGGATGGCGCACGCCGGCTTCCAGGGCGGCGACCTTCAGTCCGGCCGAGGCGAGGCGGGCGAGCAGCGGTGAGCCGCCCGCCCCCGTGCCGATGACGAGCACGTCCAGGTCGCGGGGCAGCTCAGCGCGCGGCATGGCTCGCCTCCCAACCGGTCGTCAGGTCGCTGCCGGGACCGGCCTGCATCTCGCGCGGTTCCAGGGTGTTCGGGGTCACGGCCGGCCAGCCGGGCACGTCGGCGAAACCCGCGTAGCCGAAACGGTACTGGGTCAGCGGGTGGGCCATGAATGCCTCGGTCAGCTCGGCCAGCAGGTCCTCGAAGGCGTGGGGCAGCGTGCGCTGCGCGGCGTGGATGGCCTCATCCTGCTCGGCCTCGGGCCGCGACCCGAAGTCCCCGGGCAGCGAGGCGAGCAGGGCGCGGTAGGCGTCGCCGTCGGGCGGGGTGTCGTCGTAGCGCCAGCCGTCGGTCACGCCCGACTGGAGGCGGTGGTCCACCGTGCCCGTGAGGTCCAGCTCGGCCGGATCATGGGGCAGCAGACGCACGGCGAGCGCGCGGAGCTGCGCGAACTCGGCCTCAGTGAAGAACTGACGCTCGTGGCGGGCGTCGAGACGTTCGAGCAGCACGCGGCGCGTCGGGGCGCTCACATGCGGCGAGTTCAGGTGGGCCAGCACGGCGGCGCGCTCGGCCTGGGCATCGGCGGTCACAGCGTCACCTCGTGGAGCGGTCCGGAAAACGTTCGGGTCGTGGACATGACCGCCAGCGTAGGCAGGCCCCCTCGGACGCATACGAAGCAATTCTTACTGTTCCGGGCTTCCCGGCGAAGTCGTCACGTTTGATGTTGAACCTGTCTAGTCAACCCCCGGAGTGAAAGGTTTTTCCTGTTCTCACGCGGCGGCCTCGGCCCATCCGTCTCCACGGCGGCGCATGAGGGTGAGCGGAGGCACACAGGACATGCCGCCCCTCCCCAGAGGGGCAGACTCCGGGGGCAGGGAAAGAGTCCCCGCCGGACCTTCCCCCGCGCCTGGCCACCTGCCCCCCCGGCCCGCAGTACGTGACGTTTTTCGCAAGGCCACTTCCCGGCCGCTTGTGTTCAATGGTTTCCGATGCAGGAGCGCCGCATGAGTCTGCCTCTTTCCTCCACCCGAGAACCTGCCGTCTCCCGGCCCGCCCCTTTGCCCCCCACCCCCACCCGCCCGGAGCGCCGCGCCCTGGGCTGGCTTGCCCGCCCGGCCCCGGTGCGCCGGGCCTTGGCGCTGGGCGCGCTGCTGAGCGCCGCCGCCATCGCCTGCACGGGCGCGGCGTGGATCGTCGCGGCCCGGCTGATCGCCGCCGGGCTGCTGGAGCGTGCCCTGCCGGCCCCCGCGGACCTGCTGCTGGTCGGCGCGCTGCTGCTGGGCCGCATGGCCCTGAATGCCGGGCGTGAGTACCTGGGCGCCCGCCTCGCCGCGCGGATGGTGCGCCAGTGGCGCTCGGACCTCGCCGCGCACGCCCTGGCCCTGGGACCGGCGGCGGGCACGGACGAGGACGGAACCGGCACCGCCGGTCTGCTGGGCCTGGACCGCGAACTGACCCGCCTGACCCCCTACTACGCCCGCTACCTGCCCGGCGCGGCGCACTCGGCGCTGGCCTTCGCGGGGGTCGCGGGACTGACCCTCTGGCTCGACCCCCTCAGCGGCGGGCTGCTGCTCGTGGCCGGACCGCTGGCCGTGCTGCTGCTGGCGCTGGTGGGTCTGGCGACCGGCGCGGCGACCGAGCGGCAGTGGCTCGCGCAGACCCGGCTCTCGGCGCGGCTGCTGACCCTGGTGCGCGAGCTGCCCACGCTGCACGCCTTCGGGGGCACGGCCACCTACCGGGACGTGCTGGCCCGCAGCGCCGAGCAGCAGCGCGGCGCGACGCTGCGGGTGCTGCGCGTGGCCTTCCTGAGCGGCTTCGTCATGGATTTCGCCGCGACCCTCTCGACCGCCGTGATCGCGGTCTGGATCGGGGTGCGCCTATTCGGGGGCGCGGCCGAACTCGCGCCGACGCTCGCCGCGCTGATGCTCGTGCCGGAGTTCTTCGGGCCGCTGCGCGCGCTGGGCACCGACCGCCACGCCGCGCTGGACGCCGAGCCGCTGGCCGCCCGGCTGCGCGCCCTGCTGTCGCGGGAGGCGGCCCCGCAGGGCGCGGCGACGGTCGCTCCCGGCGTCCCCACCCTGACCCTGGCAGGCGCGCGGGCCGAGCTGGGCGCGCGGATGCCCGGCACCCTGAGCACCGTCCTGACCCCCGGCACCCACGCCGCGCTGCGCGGCCCGAGCGGCAGCGGCAAGACCACGCTGCTCCAGGCCCTGCGCAAGCACCGGCCCCACGGGGGTGGGGTCGCGGTGAACGGCGCGCCGCTGGACACGCTGGAGGCCGCCGCCTGGCAATCACGCGTGGCCCTGGTGCCGCAGCACCCCCGGCTGCTGGCCGCGAGCCTGCGCGACAACCTGCGTCTGAGCCGCCCCGGGGCCACCGACCCCGAGGTGTGGGCCGCGCTGGAAGCGACCGGCCTCGCCGGGCTGGCGCGCGGGCTGAGCAGCGGGCTCGATACCCCGCTGGGCGAGGGCGGCACCTGGCTCTCGGGCGGCGAGACGGCGCGGCTGGCCCTGGCCCGCGCGCTGCTCTCGGGAGCCGACGTGATTCTCCTCGACGAGGTGACGGCGCACCTCGATGCCACCAGCGAACAGGCCGTGTACGCGGCCGTCTCGCGCTCCTTCGCGGGCCGCACGGTGCTGCTCGCCACGCACCGGGACCCGCCCGCCGGCTGGCCGGTCCTGCACCTGAGTGGCGGGGGGCAGGCATGAAGGGCGCAGCTCTTCTCGCGGCGCTGGCGGCCCTGTGCGGGGTCTTTCTGGCAGCGACCTCCGGCGTCCTGATCTCGCGCGCGGCGCTGCGGCCCGAGGTCTTCCTGAGCCTGGGCGTGCTGGCGACCGCCGTGCGCGCGCTGGGCCTGGGGCGCGCGGGCCTGCGCTACGCCGAGCGTCTGCGCGGCCACGCGGCGGCGCTGCGCCTGGGCGAGGGGCTGCGGCTCGGGCTGTTCGACCGCTTCGCCGCCTCGGGCCGCACCCTGACCACCGAGCGCAGCGGCGACCTGCTCGCCCGCGCGGGCGAGGGGGTGGACGCCCGGCAGTTCCGGCCCCTGCGGGTCACGCTGCCGCTGGTGGCCTTCGCGGCGGCCGTACTCGTCTGGAGCGGCTGGCTCCTCACACTGGACGCGGGGCTGGCGGGGCTGGCGGCCGTGCCGCTGCTGCTCGCGGCGCTGGGGGTGCTGGCCCTGCGCGGCCCGGCGGCGCGCGCGGCCCGGCAAGACATGGCCCTGACCCAGGAGCACGGCACCCTGCTCCTCGACACGCTGGCGGCCGGGGGCGAGGGCGCGGCGCTGCGCCGGCCCCAGCTCGCGGCCCTGGCGGCGGCGCAGGAACGCGCGGCGCTGACCCTGGCGCGGCTGGGGCTGGCCGTGGCCCTGGGGCAGGGCGTCGCCTTCGCGCTGGCCCTGGTCGGCACCCTGTGGCGCGGCGCGGCGCTGGTGGGCGCGGGCGGGCTGAGCGGGCCGCTGCTCGCCGCCGCCGTGCTGGGCACCGCCGCCGCCTTCGACGCCCTTTCGGGGCTGGCCGCCGTGCCGGGGGCGCAGGCGCGGGCCGATCTGGCGACCGAACAGGACGCGCAGACCCTGGCCGCGCCGCCCGCCGCCCCCGCAGCTCCCCGGCCACTTCCGGCAGGGCCGCTGACTGTGGAGCTGCGCGGCGTCACCCTGCGCCGGGGCGGGCGGGCCGTGCTGGACGGCGCGGCCCTGACCCTGTACCCCGGCGAGCGGGTGGCGCTCACGGGCGAGAGCGGCGGCGGCAAGACCACACTGCTGCGCCTGATCGCCCGCGACCTCGACCCGGACGGGGGGGCAGTGCTGGCCTCGGGGACGGACCTGCGCGACCTCGACCCGGCGGCGTGGCGCGGCGCCCTGAGCCTGCACGAGCAGCACGCCCCGGTACTGGACGGCACCCTGCGCGAGAACCTGCGCCTGGGCGCCCCGGCGGCGACCGAGGCGCGGCTGCGCGCCCTGCTGGACGACCTGGGTCTGGCGCACCTGCCGCTGGACGGCTGGGTGGGCGAGGGCGGCACGCGCCTGAGCGGCGGCGAACGCGCCCGCGTCAGCCTCGCGCGCGCGCTGTTGCGGCCTTCTCACCTGCTGCTGCTCGACGAACCGACCGCGCACCTCGACCCCGACACCGAGGCGCAGGTGCTCGCCGTGCTGGAGCGCGAGGCCGCCGGGCGCACGCTGCTGCTCGTCACGCACCGGCCCGCGCCGCTGGCCCTGGCCGAGCGGGTGCTGGAGCTGCGCGGCGGGCAGCTCTGGCCGCTCCACCGCCTCACCCCGGCCCCGCCCCCACCTGCCCAGCTCGGCTTCCAGACAGAGCCTTCCGCTTCCCGACCGGAGTCCCCATGAACGAAATCTTCGGCTTCTCGGCGCTGGACCTGTCGCGCTTCCAGTTCGCCACGACCAGCATCTTCCATTACTTCTTCGTGCCCTTCACCGTGGGCTTCGCGTTCCTGATCGCGGTGCTCCAGACCCTGGCCTACCGCAGCGGCAGCGCGCGCATGGAAAACCTCACCCGCTTTTTCGGGCACCTGTTCTTCATCAACTTCGCGGTGGGGGTGGTCACGGGCATCGTGCAGGAATTCCAGTTCGGCATGAACTGGCAGGGCTTTTCCAACTTCGTGGGCAACATCTTCGGCGTGCCGCTGGCCCTCGAAGTCCTGATGGCCTTTTTCCTGGAAAGCACGTTCCTGGGCATCTGGTGGTTCGGCAAGGGGCGCATCCCGGCGTGGGCGTCGCTGGCCTGCATCTGGATCGTGTCCATCGGGACCATGATCAGCGCCTTCTGGATCATCATCGCCAACGCCTGGATGCAGCACCCGGTCGGCTTCGAGATCAAAGACGGCCGGGCCGTCATGACCGATTTCTCGGCCATCGTCTTCAATCCCAAGGGCCTGGAGTGGTCGGCGCACATCCTGACCGGCAGCCTGACCGTCGGGGCCTTCTTCGTGCTGGCGGTCAGCGCGTATCACCTGCGTAGACGGCACGAGGTCGAGTCCTTCCGCACGAGCTTCAAGGTGGCGCTGGTGGTCGCCCTGGTCGGTTCGCTGGGCGTCACCCTCTCGGGCCACGAGCAGGGCCAGAGCGCCGTACGCGACCAGCCCATGAAGTACGCCGCCTTCAGCGCCCTGTGGGACACGCCCACCGGCAACCAGATGCCCGAATCGCTGCTGGCGCTGCCCAGCAACGGCCTGCGCGAAAACCGCCTCGAAGTCTCGGTGCCCTACCTGGGCTCGTTCCTGGCCTTCAACAACTTCAACCAGAAGGCGCAGGGCCTCAACGAGCTTCAGCGTGAGTACGCCGCCAAGTACGGCCCCGGCGACTACATCCCCTGGGTGTGGCCGGTGTACTGGTCCTTCCGGGTGATGGTGGGGCTGGGCGGCGTCATGCTGCTCGTCAGCCTGTACTACGTCTGGCGCTGGCGCCGGGGCAAGCTCGACGACCCCGGCAGGCTCTATCCGCTGCTGCTGGCGATGCCGCTCGCGCCGCACCTTGCCAACTTCAGCGGCTTCATCGCCACCGAGATGGGCCGCCAGCCCTGGATCGTGCAGGGGCTGCTGCGCACGCAGGACGCCGTGAGCAACCTCTCGCCCCTGACCGTGCTGCTCTCGCTCGTGGCCTTCTGGATCGTGTACCTCACCCTCATCAGCCTGGACGTGTTCCTGCTGACCCGCACCGCCCGCGCCGGCATCCACGAGCCGGATGTCGAGACGCCCTCGGTGCCCTCGCCCGAGTACCTGCCAGAGGGCCAGCTGACGGGAGGGCGTTCGTGAATATCGACCTGCCTACGCTGTGGTTCGGGGTGGTCGCCCTGACCTTCACCATCTACTTCTTTCTCGAGGGCTTCGACTTCGGGGTCGGCCTGCTGCAACCCTTCCTGGCCCGCCGCGAGACGGAACGCCGCGCCATGATCGGTACGGTCGGGCCCTTCTGGGCGGCCAACGAGGTCTGGATCATCCTGGCGGCCGGGGTCATCTTCGCGGCATTTCCGGTGTGGTACGGCGCGCTCATGACGGCGCTCTACCCCCTGTTCGCCCTCATCCTGCTGGCCCTCATCGGGCGCGGGGTGGCCTTCGAGTACCGCGCCGAGATCGACCACCGGCGCTGGCGGCTGTTCTGGGACGTGACCTCGTTCATCTGTAACGCCCTGCCCGCCTTCCTATGGGGCGTCATCATGACCAACATGGTGCGCGGGCTGCCCATCGGGGTGGGGGGACGCTTTCAGGGCACGCCGCTGGACGCTTTCGACCTGTTCAGCCTGCTGGGCGGTCTGGCGACCCTGAGCCTGTTCGTGCTGCACGGCGCGACTTTCCTGCTGCTGCGGCTGGAGACGGGCAGCGAACTGTACGCCCGCGCCCGCGCCGCCGCGCTGAGCTTCGGGGCGGCGGCGACGGTCCTCGTGCTGCTGTTCGTCTACGTGGGCTTCGTGCGCGAGGAGCTGTTCAAATCCTTCGGGTATGCCGAGTGGATCTTTCCGGCACTCGCGGCCCTGAACCTCGGCCTGATCTGGCTGGCCCTGACCGTGAAACGTGACGCCCTGGCCTTCGTCGCCACCGGCCTGACCATCGTGGCCTCGACCGCCACCATCTTCCTGAGCCTGCTGCCCAACGTGCTGCCCTCGACGCTGGGCGAGACCTACACCCTGACGGTCCAGAACAGCGCCTCGGAGCCCTACACCCTGCGGCTGCTGACCTGGGTGGGCGTGATCTTCCTGCCGCTGATCATCGGGTATCAGGCCTGGAACTACTACGTCTTCCGGCAGCGCGTGACCGAGAGCGGCGCCAAGCCCTCGGGAAGCGTGCTGCCCGATACCGAGGCCTAGGCGGCGAGGCGGGCCGGCCCCCACCCGTGCGGAGGTAGGGGCCGGCCCTGTTCAGGGAGCGCGCACGACCGGCGTCACGAGGACGGGCGGCAGCGTGACGATGCGCCCGGCGTCGCAGTAGCAGGCGGGAATCACGATCTTCTGGGTGCCCGGCGCGGCGCAGGTGATGGAGGCCGTAGCGGTGCAGGGCGCGGTGTCGGCCCGCGCCGAGGGCAGCAGGATCAGGGGCAGCAGCGAGAGCAGGGTGGGCACGAGGAGCGTGGGCGGCTTGATCCGGGTCTTCATGGGGCGTTCCCTCCTGAACATGACCTTAGGGGCCGGGGCGTTGCGGAGGCGTTGCATCCCCCAGGCCCGCTGCGGCCCTGGCCTGCTCGCGCCGGGCGAGGCGCAGGCGGTCGAGCGCGGCGGCGAACAGGCTCTGGCCCGCCTCGTCCAGGCTGGCTTCGGCGAGTTCGAGGCCCTGGGTGGCGTAGTCCAGGGCGTCTTCTGTGCGGGCGGCCCCCTCGGCCAGCAGCAGCAGGTTGCTTAGGCTCAGTTTCCACAGCCGCAGGTTCTGGGCGCTGCGGGCCACCCCCAGGGCCGCGAGCAGCGCCGCCTGGGCCTCGGGCCTCCGGCCGGCCTGTTCGAGCAGTCCCGCGTGCGCGAGGTGCGAGACGATCAGGCCGCCGCTGTTGCCCAGGGCCCCGAAGGCCCGCAGCGCCTCGGCCACGTGGGTCAGGCCCAGCGGCAGGTCGTCCAGGGCCGCCGCCGCGCGCGCCAGGCTGCCGTGGACATTGGCCGCCAGCAGGCTGCCGGGAACCAGCTCCGGCTCGGCCAGCAGCGCCAGCAGCGCCGCCGCCGCTTCCTCGGGGCGGCCCAGGTCGGTGAGCATGGCGGCGCGGTCGTGCCTGAGCAGCGCCCGCTCCTCGCTCCACGGCCCGTCGGCCCAGGGCGCCCCCCGGTCGAGCGCGGCCTGCGGCTCGCCCCGCCGCCAGTGCAGGTGGCTGCGCTCGGTGACCAGCCGCAGCCACAGGTCCGGCCAGGGCTGGGGGCCGTCCAGCAGGGCCTCGGCCCGGTCCAGCTCCTGTTCCCAGGCCCCGAGCGCGTTGAGGGCCTGCCAGTGCCGGCCGCGCCACAGGTGCAGCTCGGCGCGCCCGCGCGGGTCCGGCTCGCAGCGCAGGGCGCTTTCCAGGGCGGCGATCGCCTCGCGGTGGCCCCACAGGGCGCGGGCGCGCTCGGCGGCGCGGCGGTGCAGCGGCCCGGCGCGGCCCGGCTCGCCCGCCTCCTCCCAGTGGCGGGCCAGGGCAGCGGCCGCCTCGCCCACCCCTGGCCCATCCCCGCCGAACTGCGCGTCCAGATGCTCGGCCAGGCGGCGGTGCAGGGCGCGCTGCCGGGCCGGCGGCGTCCGGCTCACCAGCGCGAGCCGCAGCAGATCGTGTTGCAGCGCGTAGCCGGGCGGACTGCTGCCCTCCGGCACTTCCGGCACGGACCGCAGCCAGCGGTGCTCCAGCGCGGTGGTCAGCGCGGCCCCGGCCAGATGGGGCGGCAGGCCGCTGCCCACCTGCGCTGCCGCCAGCGTAAAGGGCTGCGCCTGCACGGCCGCCGCCTCCAGCAGCGCGACCACCGGCGGCCCCGCCGCGTCGAGCGGCAGCAGCAGCACGTCTGCCAGCCCGGAAGGCAATGCGCGCTCGAGCTGTTCGGGGCTCGGGGCCGCGCCTCCCGGCGCACCCAGCAGCCCGCGCGCCTCCAGCCCGCGCAGGTAGGCCAGCAGCACGTAGGGATTGCCGCCGCTCAGGCGGTGCAGCGTGTCGGCCAGCGGCGCGGCTCCGGTGTCGGCGCCGGGCAGGCGGCGCGCCGGCCCCATGGCCTCCAGCAGGAGGCCCAGCAGCCGCAACACCTGCGGGCTGCTCAGGGGCGGCACGTCGAGGCGCACCAGCCGCCCGGCGCGTTCCAGGTCGCCCAGGGTCTGGGTCAGGGCGTCGCCCGCCCGCAGCTCGCCGGGGCGCGCCGTACACAGCAGCAGGGGCGGCTGCGGCCGTGTCCGCACGCGGTCCAGCACGCGCAGCAGGACCCGCACGCTGGACGGGTCGAGCCAGTGCAGGTCGTCGAGCAGCACCGTCGACGCGCCCTCCATCAGGGCGCCCAGGGCGCGCACCAGGGCCGCCGTCAGCGCCGCCTCGCTGCCCAGGCCGCCCACGCCCGCGTGCCCGAACCCCGGCTCACCGGAGTCGGGCACGCGGCCGGGCAACGCGGCGAGGTCCGGATCGAGGGCGGCCAGGGTCGCCAGGGTCGCCGGGTCCAGCTGTCCGAGATGCGGCGAGGCGTGGCGCAGGCCGCGCAGCAGGGCGTGCAGCGGTGCGTGCCGGTGCAGCTCGGAGCCGCGCAGGGTCAGGACCGTGCCCCGGCGACGCGCGAACGCCTGCGCCAGGGCCGTCTTGCCCGCCCCCGCCTCGCCCTGGAGCAGCAGCAGTTGCCCGGGCGGGGCGGTGTCGGCCCAGGTGTCCAGTTGTGCCAGCAGCGCCTCGCGGCCCACCAGCGGCGGGGCCTGCCAGGTCCAGGGCGAGGCGGGGAGGGGGCGCGGGGGCGGGGCGGGCGGGGCCAGCTCCACCCCAAGCTGCGGCGCGAAGCCGAATTCGGCCCGGAACCTCGCGGCGAAGGCCCGCTGCACCTGCGTCGCCTCGCCCAGCTGCCCGGCCGCCAGCAGCCGGCCCACCAGACCGTCGCAGGCCGCTTCCGACAGGGGCGCAGCGGTCAGGAAGGCGCGGGCCAGCTCCATCGCCTCGCGCGCGCGGCCACTGTGGTCGAGCTGCGAGAGCCGCCCCCCGAAGGCCGAGAGCCGCAGCGCCCCGAGCCGCTCGCGCTCGGCCAGAAGCCACTCCTCGAGGTCCGGCAGGCCGCTCAGGTCGGTGCCGCACAGCAGCTCGCCCCGCCAGGCGGCCAGCGCCGAGACCCAGTCTCCGCGCTCCACGTCGCGGCGAAACTGCGCGGCGTCGCATCCGGCCTTCAGCTCGAGCACCTCTCCCTCGGCCGCCAGATAGGGCGCGAGCGGCGTCGCCCTGAGGCGGTGGACCTCCAGGCGCAGCCGGGCGCGCGGGTCGGCCTCGTCGGGGAAAAACAGCGGGCACAGGTCTTGGCGGCGCTGCGGCCCGCACAGGGCGAGATAGGTCAGCAGGGCCAGGCGCCGGGGCCGCAGCGGCAGACGCTGCCCCGTGACCTGAACCGTAGGTGTTCCGAGAACCGACAGCACCAGCATGTCCTGGCCTCCGTGCGCGGCGCGGCGGGGAGGGGTGGGGACCGCCGGCCCGGCTGGAATTCAGCTTAACAAGAGCGGCGGGGGAGCGCGCGCGTCCGGGTCCCTAGCCCCCCAGGTAACTCGCCACCACCGCCGGATCGTCGGCCAGGCGTGAGGCCGGCCCCTCGGCGCTGACCTGCCCACCTTCGAGCACGTAGCCGTAGTCGCTGATCGCCAGGGCGGCGCGGGCGTTCTGCTCGACGATCAGGACCGTGACGCCCGAGGCGCGCAGCTCGGCCACGATGCGCAGGATCTCGCGCACGATCAGCGGGGCGAGGCCCAGCGACGGCTCGTCGAGGAGCAGCAGCCGGGGCCGGGCCATCAAGGCGCGGCCGATGGCCAGCATCTGCTGCTCGCCGCCCGAGAGGGTACCCGCGTGCTGGGTGCGGCGCTCGCGCAGGCGGGGAAAGCGGGCATACACGCCGTCCAGGTCGCCCGCGCCCCCGGCGGGTGTAGGCCCCCCAGGCGCAGGTTGTCCTCGACCGTCATCGCGCCGAACAGTTCTCGGCGCTCGGGCACCAGCGTCATCCCGGCGGCCACGCGGCTTTCCAGCGGCACGTGGCGCAGCGCCCGGCCGCCGTACTCGACGGTGCCCCTGGACGGCAGCGCCCCCATGACGGCGGCGAGCAGCGTGCTCTTGCCCGCCCCGTTGGCCCCGATCACCGAGACGATCTGACCCGCGCCGACGCTCAGGTTCACGCCGCGCACCGCCTCGACGCGGCCGTAACTGACGTGCAGGTCGTCCACCCGCAGCAACAGTTCACCTGTATTCTGACCCGTCACGCGCCCACCTCCGCACCCAGGTAGGCCTCGCGCACGGCGGCGTTGGCGCGCACCTCGCGCGGGCTGCCCTGGGCGAGTTCCTGGCCGCCGTTCATGACGACCAGGCGGTCCACCAGCCCCATCACGAGGTCCATGTCGTGCTCGACGATGAGGATGGTCACGCCCTCCTCGCGCAGTTTGCGCAGCAGCGCGGCGAGTTCGGCCTTCTCGCCGTAGCGCAGGCCCGCCGCCGGCTCGTCGAGGAGCAGGAAGGCGGGGTCGGCCACGAGCGCGCGGGCGATCTCCAGCAGGCGCTGCTGCCCCAGCGCGAGGTTGCCGGCGAGGTCGAAGGCCCGGTCGCGCAGCCCCACGCGTTCCAGTTGCGCCAGGGCGGCCTGTTGCAGCGCGGCCTCCTCGCGGCGCTCCAGGTGGAGCAGGCTGCCGAGCATGCCGGCGCGGGCGCGGGCGTAACCGCCCATCATCGCGTTTTCGAGCAGGCTGAGTTCGGAGAACTGCTTGACGTGCTGGAAGGTCCGGCTCAGGCCCAGGCGGTGGATGGTGCGTGCGGGCAGTCGCCCGGCCGCGCGCCCCAGGACCGTCACCGCGCCCGAGGTCGCCGGGCTGACCCCGGTCACGAGGTTGAACATGGTGCTCTTGCCCGCGCCGTTGGGGCCGATCAGGCCCACGATCTCGCCGGCGTTCACGGTGAAGCTCACGTCGTTCACCGCCCGCAGGCCGCCGAACTGCTTGACGGCGTGCTCGACCCGCAGCACCTCCATGCCCCGCGCGGGCAGGGGCCGGTGCGGGAAGGTCAGCGCCCGCGTCAGCAGCCGGGGCGGCCCGGCGGGCACGAGGCGTTCGAGCAGCGGCCACAGCCCCCGGCGTGCGAATTGCAGCGTCAGGATGATCAATATGCCCAGCGCCACGGTCTCGTAGTTGCCCGAGGTGCCCAGCAGCGCGGGCAGCAGGTCCTGCAATCCCTCGCGCAGCAGCGTGATGAGCACTGCCCCCGCCACGCCGCCCCACACGTACCCGGCCCCGCCCAGCACGGCCATGAACAGGTACTCGATCCCCACGTTCAGGCCGAAGGGCGTGGGGTTCACGAAGCGCTGCTGGTGCGCGTACAGCCACCCCGCCGCCGAGGCGAACACCGCCGAGAGCACGAAGACCTGCACCCGCAGCGCGAAGGTGCTCGCCCCGAAGGCCTCGGCGACCACCGTGCCGCTGCGCAGCGCCCGCATGGCCCGGCCCACGCGGCTGCTCAGCAGGAACTGCGCGGCCACGATGCCCAGCGCCAGAAAGACGAGCGCGAGGTAGGCGAAGCGGCGCGGGTCGTCGAGCGTGACCCCCAGCACCGAAACCGGCGGCAGGCCGCGCAGCCCGGTAAAGCCCCCCAGCGCGGGCGTGTTGCCGAACACGTAGTACAGGCTGATGCCCCAGGCGATGGTCGCCAGCGGCAGGTAATGCCCCTGCATCCGCAGCGTGACGAGGCCCAGGACCAGGGCGACCGCCGCCGTCACCGCCATACCGGCCGGCAGCGTCAGCCAGGGGTTCCAGCCGTGCGCGGTGGTGAGCACCGCCGTCGTGTAGGCCCCCACCCCCATGAAGGCCGCCTGCCCGAAACTGGTCAGGCCCGCGACCCCCGTCAGCAGGACCAGCCCGACCACCGTCAGTGCGGCGATGGCGATGTTGGTGAGCAGCGTGACCTGGAATTCGGGCAGCGCGAGCGGCAGCGCCAGCGCGGCGAGGCCCGCCAGCACGGCCAGCACGGTCCGGGCGGCGGGGCGGCGCGGCGCGGAGACGGCCGGGGCGCTCATTCCTCCTCCTCGTCGTGGTGGCGGGTGCTCAGGCTGCGCCACAGCAGCACCGGCAGGATCAGGGTGAACACGATGACTTCCTTCCACTGCGAGAGGCTGAAACTGGCGTAGCT
The DNA here is from genome assembly GCF_000252445.1 of Deinococcus gobiensis I-0. Taxonomy (GTDB): domain Bacteria; phylum Deinococcota; class Deinococci; order Deinococcales; family Deinococcaceae; genus Deinococcus; species Deinococcus gobiensis. The sequence goes on from NC_017805.1 coordinate 229,084, forward strand.
CTCGATGAGGCCCACCAGCAGCGCGCCCACCGCCGCCGCCGGAAACGACACCAGCCCACCGATGATCGCCCCCACAAAGCCCTTGAGGCCGATGAGGAAGCCCGAGTCGTAGCCGATGGCGATGCTCGGCCCGATGAGCAGCCCGCTGAGGGTGCCGATGAGGGCCGCGAGCGTGAAGGCCAGCGCGCCCGCCGCCTCGGGCCGGATGCCGACCAGCCGCGCGCCCAGGCGGTTGACGGCCGTGGCCCGCAGCGCCTTGCCCGCCAGCGTGCGCCCGAAGAACAGCGCCAGCCCCAGCATGAGCAGGGCCGACACCCCGATCACGAGGAGGCTCTGGAGGCTGAGAGTCACGCCGCCGATCTGGGCGTTGCCCTGCGCGAAGGCGGGCGTGCGGCTGCCCTCCGCGCCGAAGAAGGCCAGCCCCAGCCCCGTCAGGGCGAGGTGCAGGGCCACCGAGGCGATGAGCAGCACGAGCACGGTCGCGTTGCGCAGCGGCTCGAACACCACGCGGTACAGCAGCGGCCCCTGCGGCACGACCAGCAGCAGCGTCAGCAGCACCTGCACCCACAACGGCGTGCCCGCCCCGGCCAGCGCGTGCGTCACGCCCCACAGCGCGCCGCCGCCCAGCGCGGCCCACAGCACGCTCAGGCCCGCCGCGCGGCCGTCCCCGGCCCGCAGGGCGCGCACCACGTTCAGGACGGTGGCGATCAGCAGGAGGGCCAGCACGAAGTTCAGCGTGCCCGGCACCTTGCCCTGTTGCAGCGCGGCGAGGGTCAGCGCACCGAACATCACGAACTCGCCCTGCGGCACGAAGATCACGCGGGTCACGGCGAAGACGAGCACCAGCGCCAGCGAGAGCAGCGCGTACACCGCGCCGTTCGTCAGGCCGTCGGCGGTCAGGATCGGGAAGATGGAGGGGTCGAAGATGTCCAAGGCTCACCTGAAAGGGGGTTATGGGGCGGGGAGGAGGAGGAGTGGAAAATGCGGAGGAAGAGGGAGCAACGTTCAGCCTTTCCGGCAGCAACGATCAGGCCGTGAGGCGTGAGGGTTCTCGCCGCCCACTCCCCACGACCCATTTCCCCCTTACTTCAGCAGCTTCCAGGTGCCGTTCACGACCTGCACCATCACGCGGCTGCGGGCGTCCAGGCCCAGGTGGTCGGAGGGACCGTAGTTGAAGATGCCGTGCGCGCCGATCACGTTGCGCGTGCCCTCGATGGCGTCGCGCAGCGCCGAGCGGAACTCGGGCGTGCCGGGCTTGGCCTTTTTCAGCGCCTGGGGAATGGCCTTCTGCATGACCAGCCCCGCGTCCCACAGGTGGGCGCCGAAGGTCGAGACGCTGCCCTGGCCGTACTTGCCCTCGTACAGGTTCACGTAGGCCAGCCCGACCTTGCGGTTGGGGTTGGTGGCGGGCAGCTGGTCGGCCACGAGCACCGGCCCGGCGGGCAGGATCGCGCCCTCGACGTCCTTGCCGCCCACCCGCAGGAAGTCCGCGTTGGCGACCCCGTGCGTCTGATAGATCTTGCCGGCGTAGCCCCGGTCCTTCAGGGCCTTCTGCGGCAGCACGGCCGGCACGCCCGACGCCCCGATGAGCACGGCGTCGGGGCGCGCGGCGACCACCTTGAGCACCTGCCCGGTCACGCTCGTGTCGGTGCGGGCATAGCGCTCGGTGGCGACCACCTTGAGGCCGCGCGCCGCCGCCGACTTCTGCAACTCGGCCAGCCAGCCCTCGCCGTAGGCGTCGTTGAAGCCGATGTACCCGACCGTCTTGACCCCGGTGCTCGCCATATGGGCCACGATGGCCGCCGCCATCAGCGCGTCGGTCTGCGGGGTCTTGAACACCCACGAGCGCCGCGCGTCCACCGGCTTGATGATGCTCTCGGAGGCCGCCAGCGAGATCATCGGGGTCTTGCTCTCGGCAGCCACGTCGATCATCGCCAGGGAGGCCGGGGTGGTCGTCGTGCCGATCAGGAGGTCCACCTTGTTCTCCTGCACCAGCTTGCGCGCGGCCGTCACGGCGGCGGTGGTGTCCGAGGCGTCGTCGAGGATGGTGTACACGATCTTCTGACCCGCGATGGTCTGGGGCAGCAGCGCGACCGTGTTGCGCTCGGGGATACCCAGGCTGGCGGCGGGGCCGGTGCCCGAGACGATGACCCCCACGCGCACGTCGGCGAGGGCGGTGGCGGAGCAGGCGAGAACAGCAGTCAGCAGCAGACGCTTCATAGGGCAGACCTCCGGAACGCAACGGGCCTGACCCCGGATTCGGGCCAGGACGCAGGATTGTGGGTGCCTGGAATCTAGCAGACCGGGGCGGCCACGACGGACCGGTACGCCGCCCGTCACGCCGCCTGGCCCCCCTCCGGTGCGGAGGGGGGCCAGACAGAGACGGCACTGGGGATCCGGCGTTCAGGCGTTCTTGCGCAGGGGGAGCCACGTCAGGGCGGGCCACAGCAGGGCCGGGCCCTCCGCAGGGCGGGCCGCCGGCTGTTCCTGGGCGCGGGCGACCTGGGCGGCCTGCGTGCCGCGCCGGCGCTTCTTGACCCCGGCCAGACGGGCGTCGGCGCTGCGGAGCAGCTCGCTCAGCGTGCAACCGTCCTCGGGCGCGGCGGCCAGCCCATAGGAGAAGCTGCGCGGCGCGGCTCCGCGCGGGCGGGGGCCCGGCACCTGCGCGGCGAGGTGGCGGGCGAACTGCGCCTGTACCCGCCCCAGCTCGCCTGCGCCCAGGCGGCCGGGCGCGCACACCACGAACTCGTCGCCGCCCAGGCGATAGGCCCGCGCCCCCCAGCCCGGGGCGGCGGCCGCGAGCAGTTTGGCCAGCGCGCACAGCGCGGCGTCGCCCGCCTCGTGGCCCAGGGTGTCGTTGACCTCCTTGAACCCGTCCACGTCCAGCAGGGCCAGGGTGCCGACCGGGGCCGACGCCGCGTCGAGGGCCAGGGCGCGGCGGTCTTCCAGGCCCGTCAGCGGGTCCTGATATTCGGCCTGGAGGTCCAGCACCAGCGCCAGACGTGAGCCGTCGGGCCGGGTGCCGAAATGCAGGCGACAGACCCGCGCGTCCGTGTCCCAGGCAGTCCCGCCGCGTCCGAGGCGGCGCACGTGCGCGCCGTCCGGCAGGTGCGTGAGGTCCGGACGGCCGGCGAGCGGCAGGTCCGGCCCGAAGGCGCGCACGAAGGCCGCGTTGGGCCGGGGCGCCACCTCTGCCCAGCGTGAGGGCCACAGCAGGGCGGGCAGCGGCAGATGCTCGAAGGTCCAGTCGTCGGGGGAATTCAAGGGCGTCTCCTCGGTAGGAAAAAGGAAAGGAATGAATCTTGTAAGACCAGTGTGATGACCAGGCGTTAATGCAGCGTTATCTCTCGGGGCACGGAGCTGACGGAGGCTTCATCTGAGGGGGCGGGGCGTCCCGAACATGAAGGAACTGTGGGCCGACCTGTCACCCTGCACACCCTTTTCGCACGCGTGGCCCCTACCTTTAAACGTTGAATGCCGGCCTTTCCGGTTCCGGCCTCTCCCCTCCTTCACCGTTCCCATCCTTCTTCTGGAGACCCCCATGAAACGACTGTCCTCCCTTCTGCTGACCCTGAGCGCCGCCGCCCTGGTCGGCACCGCCGCCGCCAAGCCCATCGTGGTGGGCAGTAAACTCGACCCCGAGGCGCAGGTGCTGGGCCAGATGATCCTGCTGACCCTGAAGAATGCCGGGCTGGACGTGACCGACAAGACCTCGCTGGGCGACACGGGCGTGCTGCGCAAGGCCATCGCCTCCGGCGAGGTGGACGTGTACCCCGAATACACCGGCAACGCGGTGTACCTGTTTCCCGAGGCCAAGATCACCCCGGCGCAGGCGGGCAACCCCACCCAGATCCTGGTGCTGGCGCGCCGTCTGGACGCCCCCAAGGGCATCACCTGGCTCAACCCCGCCAACGTGAACAACACCTGGGTCATCTCGGTGCCCCAGAAGCTCGCGCAGGCGAACAAACTGACGAGCGTGGCCGATCTGGCGCGTTACGTCAAGGGCGGCGGCACCTTCAAGATCGCGGGCAGCCCCGAGTACTTCAACCGCCCCGATACCTTCCCGGCCTTCGAGAAGGCCTACGGCTTCAAGCTCACGGCCGCCCAGAAGCTCGTGCTGGCCGGGGCCACCCCGCCCCAGACCCAGCAGGCCGCCTCGGCCGGCACCAACGGCGTGAACGGCGCGATGGCCTACGGCACCGACGGCACCCTGAGCGCCCTGAACCTCGTCGCGCTGACCGACCCCAAGGGTGCGCAGGCCGTGTACCAGCCTGCCCCCATCATCCGCACCAGCGTCCTGAAGGCCAACCCGCAGATCGCCGGGCTGCTGAACAAGGTGTTCGCTACGCTGGACGCCTCCACCATGCAGCGCCTGAACGGTCAGGTGGCCCTCGAAGGCCGCACGGCCAGCGACGTGGCCGCCGCGTACCTCAAGAGCAAGAACCTCATCAAGTGAACCGGGGGGAACAGGGGGCGGGCCAGACCGGATGGCCCGCCCTTCCCCTTGGCGCTCGGCCGGACGACGGCGGGAGGACGCCCCCATGACCACCGCGACCAACACCCCGCCGCCGGGCCGCGCCGCCTGGCCCCCGGCACGGCTGCCGGGCGACCTGCAACTCGTGCTGTGGCTGGGGTCCGCCCCCATGCTGCTGGCCTGCCTGCTGCCCTGGGTGCTGCTGCGGCCCAACCGGCTGGCGCAGGGCGAGTACCTGCACCTGCCGCCCGCGCTGGCCGTGCTGGGGGGACTGCTGGCGCTGGCCACGCCGCTGGCCGGGCGCTTCATGCCGGCGGGGGTGCCCGTGCTGGCCCCGGCCGCGCTGGGCCTGGGCCTGTGGTGGCTGGGCGACCGCACGGCGGCGGCCATGCAGGGCCAGAGCGAGATCGCCCGCGCGAGTGCGAGCAGCGGCGTCTGGCTGTGGCTGCTGGGCGCGGCGGTGGCCGTATACGGCGCGGGCATGGTGGCCGCCCGGCTGGGGCGGTGGGCGCGGCCCCTGCCCTGGCTGTGGCTGCCGGTCGCCGCCGCGCTGCTGCTTTCGGGGCACTTCTCCGACTGGTCGGTGACGCGCGAACTGAGCGTGCAGCAGGCGCGCTTCGGGCAGGAACTCGGTCAGCACGTGCGGCTGGTGCTCTCGGGACTGGGGCTGGCGCTGCTCATCGGGGCGCCGCTGGCGGTGTGGGCCTCGGGCCGTGAGCGCGTGGCCGGCGCGGTGCTGGGGGTCGCGAACGCCATCCAGACGGTGCCGAGCCTCGCGCTGCTGGGCCTGCTCATCGCGCCGCTCTCGGCCCTGTCGAACGCGGTGCCGGGCCTGCGCGAGCTGGGGGTCAGCGGGATCGGGACGGCCCCGGCCCTGACCGCCCTGACGCTGTATGCCCTGCTGCCGGTGCTGCGCAACGGTGTGGTGGCCCTGCGGGGCGTGTCGCCGGGGGTGCTCGACGCCGCGCGCGGCATGGGCATGTCGGGGGCGCAGCGCTTCTGGCGGGTGCAGCTGCCGCTGGCACTGCCGGTGTGGCTCAGCGGCGTGCGGCAGGCGGCGGTACTTCTCGTCGGGGTGGCGAGTGTCGCCCAGCTCATCGGGGCGGGGGGCCTGGGTTACTTCATCTTCAGCGGCCTGCAAAGCGGCGCGGGCGACCTGATCCTGCTCGGGGCGGTGCCGGCGGCGCTGCTCGCCGTCCTGCTCGACCAGGGACTGCGGGCGCTGGAGCAGGTGCTGGGCAACGCCCTGGGACGGGCATAGGAGAACTTTTCCGTGATCGAACTGCGCAACCTCGAAAAACGCTACGCCAACCCGCAGACGGGCCAGGACTTCTACGCCGTGCGCGACCTGAGCCTCACCTTTCCGGATGGCCAGATCACGGCGCTGCTGGGGCCGTCGGGCTGCGGCAAGACGACCACCCTGCGGATGATCAACCGCCTGATCGAGCCGACCGGCGGGCAGATCCTGATCGACGGCGCGGACGTGCTCGCGGGGCGGCCCGAGGCGCTGCGCCGCCGCATCGGCTACGTGATCCAGCAGATCGGGCTCTTTCCCCACCTGACGGTCGAGCAGAACGTCGCCACCGTGCCCGACCTGCTGGGCCAGCCCAAAGGCAAGACGCGCGAGCGGGTGCGCGAGTTGCTGGGGCTGGTGGGCCTGGAGCCCGCGCAGTTCGCCCACAAGCGCCCTGCCGAGCTGTCGGGCGGGCAGGCGCAGCGCGTGGGGGTGGCCCGCGCCCTGGCCGCCGACCCCCCCGTGCTGCTGATGGACGAGCCCTTCGGCGCCCTGGACCCCCTGGCGCGCGACCACGTGCAGGACGCCTTTCTGGACATCCAGCGGCGGCTGAAAAAGACCATCGTGATGGTCACGCACGACATCGACGAGGCGCTGCGGATGGGCGACCGGGTGGCGCTGCTGCGCGGCGGCGAACTCGCGCAGTTCGGCACGCCCGACGACCTCGTGCGGCGCCCGGCGAGCGAGTTCGTGCGGCAGTTCCTGGGCGAGGACGCGCGGCTGCGCCAGCTCGCGGGCCTGCGTGTGGGCGACCTCGCGCGGCCCGGCGACGCGGCGGGGCTGCCCCGGGTGACGGCCGACCTGAACGCCCGCAGCGCCCTGAGCGTGATGCTGCGCGAGGGGGCCGAGGCGGTCGCGGTGGTCGATGAACAGGGGCAGGTGCGCGGCGTGGTGGGCTGGCAGGCGCTGGAGCAGGCCTGATGACCGCCCTGGCCCCCGCCGCCCGCCCCCGCCGCCGCGTGCCCTGGGGGGCGCTGCTGTGGCCCGCGCTCCTGCTGCTGTGCCTGTGGCCGGGGATGCTGCCCAACCTGATGGCCCCCTTCTCGGCGGGCGAGCCCCCCGACGTGGGCGACTCGCCGCTGTGGCAGCTCACGCTGGTGCATCTGGCGCTGGTGTTCGGGGCCGAGGCGCTCGTGCTGCTCATCGGGCTGCCACTGGCCGTCTTCGTGACCCGGCCGGGCCGCGCCGCCCTGATGCGGCTGGCCGAGGCGCTGACCGGCCTGGGCCAGACGGTGCCCACCCTGGCCATCCTGGCGCTCGCGGTGCCGACCCTGGGGCTGGGGCTGCGGCCCACGCTGCTGGGGCTGGTGCTGTACGGCCTCGTGCCGGTGGTATCCAACGGGGTCGCGGGGCTGCTGTCGGTGGACCGCTCGGTGCTCGACGCTGCGCGCGGCATGGGCATGACGCCGGGGCAGCAACTGCGCCGCGTCGAGCTGCCCCTGAGCCTCCCCATCCTCCTCGCGGGCGTGCGCACGAGCACGGTCTACAACGTCGGCACGGCGACCATCGGGGCGGCGCTGGGGGCGGGCGGGCTGGGCCTGCCGATCATCAACGGGCTGTCGCAGCAGAACACGGGGCTGGTCCTGATCGGCGCCCTCCTGAGCGCCCTGCTGGCCCTGAGCCTGGACGCCCTGCTGGGGCTGGTCGTCCGGCGCGAATCGTAGCCCCGGACCGACTGGCGGCTGGTACACTGTTCCCGCTCCCTCACCGTCGGCTGAACCAAGATACAAGGTCTGTCACATTGACTGCCTCAGGGTACAAGGGGTAGAGTCTGGGCAGATTCGTTCGTCAGGTCACACTGGCGCGGCCCGAGAACGGGCCAGACGCCGCCGACCGGGCGTGCCCTTCCTTCACCCTCCCGCTCCTGGCCCCCCTGGTCGGGTTCCCCTTCACGCGCCGCGTCCCGGCCGGAGGTTTTCCCATGCTGCTCGCCTTCGATTCGCTGACCGGTAACGTGCGCCGCTTCGTGGGGGGCGTGCAGGCCGCGCTGCCGGACTGTGCCCTCGACGCCCAGCCGGTGCAGGCAGCCCAGCCGACGGAGGACTTCGTGCTGTTCACCTACACCTTCGGAACCGGGCAGGTTCCGGCGACCACGGCCCGGTTCCTGGAGCAGCACGGGGGGCGGCTGCGCGGTGTGGTCTCCAGCGGCAGCTTCCACTGGGGCGACAACTTCGGGCGGGCGGGCGACCTCATCGCCGCGCGCTACGGCGTGCCCCTGATCGCCAAGATCAACAAGGGCGGCACCGCGCAGGACCGCGAGACGGTCGCCGCATGGCTGCGTGAATGGGAAGAAGGCCAAGCGCAGGCCTGAGCCAGGGAGTAACGCTTTACCCCCGACGGGTTGTCCAACTTTGGGCAACTCAGCTTTGGTTTAGATTATAAACTGCTTTACTTTCCCAAGTTTTCAGACTACTCTGACACCATGGAACGCTGGATCGAGCTGAACAACAAGGTGCTGGCCGGGAGTGTCGTGGACACCCGGTACGACACCGAGGCATTGCAGGCCTTCTTTCAGGAGAAGGTCAACCCCAACACCGTCTTCTTCCACAACCTCGCCGAGAAGGTGCGGTACATGGTCGAACACGGCCTGTGGGACGCCGAACTGTTCACCCGCTACAGCCCCCAGGAAGTGCAGCAGGTCTTCGAGAAGGCCTACGGCTACAAGTTCCGGTTCAAGGCCTTCATGGGCGCGTTCAAGTTCTACAGCGAGTACGCCACCATGACCCCCGACCGCTCGCGGTGGCTGGAGCGCTACGAGGACCGCATGGCCCTGACCGCTCTGGCCCGCTCCGAGACGGTGGAAGGCGCACTGGACCTCGTGCACCACCTCGTGAACCAGACCTTCACGCCCGCCACCCCCACACTGATGAACTCGGGCAAGGCGAACACCGGCCGCCTCGTGAGCTGCTTCCTGCTCCAGGACTGCACCGACAACCTCGACTCGATCACCAAGACGCTGTCGTTCGTCGCGGAACTGAGCAAGGGTGGCGGCGGCATCGGCGTGGAGGTCAGCAACCTGCGGGCGCGGGGCGAGTCGCTGCGCGGCATCCAGAACGTGACCAAGGGTGTGATGGGCGTCGCCAAGATGCTCGACAACATGCTGCGCTACGCCGACCAGGCCGGGCAGCGCCCCGGCGCCGGGGCCATCTACCTCAGCGTGATGCACGCCGACTTCGGAGACACCCTGAACGCCAAGAAGATCGCCACCGACGAGGACGCCCGCCTCAAGACCCTCTCTGTGGGTGCGACCATCCCCGACGTCTTCCTGGACAAGGTGCGCGCCGGCGAGGACATCTTCCAGTTCTACCCGCACTCGCTGTGGCAGGAGACGGGCCGCGAATTCACCGACATCGACTGGACGCGCGAATACCAGACGCTGGCCGACAACCCCAACATCCGCAAGAAGCGGGTCTCGGCCCGGCGCGTGCTGGAGGATATCGCCGTGACGCAGGGCGAGAGCGGCTATCCCTACCTGCTGTTCGAGGGCAACGCCAACCGCGCCAACCCCATCCCGAACATCGGCTCGATCAAGATGAGCAACCTGTGTAGCGAGATCCTGCAACCCACGCTGCCCAGCTATTTCCACCCCTACGGTCAGGAAAGCAAGGACCGCGTGGGCCTGGACGTGAGCTGCAACCTCGCCTCGCTGGTCATCGAGCGCGCGATGGAGAGCCGCGACCTCGGCTCGGTGGTCGGCACGGCGATCCGCATGCTGGACAACGTGGCCCGCAGCACGAGCATCCACGAGGTGCCGGCCGTGCGCCGCGCGAACGACGAGATGCGCTCGATCGGCCTGGGCGCGATGGGCCTGCACTCGTTCCTGGCGAAGTCCGAACTCATCTACGGCAGCCCCGAGGCGCTGGAGTTCTGCGACGTGTTCTTCGCCGCCATGCACTACCACGCCCGTAAGGCCAGCATGGAAATCGCGCGCGACACCGGTTTCGTCTTCCGGGGCTTCGAGGGCAGCCGTTACCAGAGCGGCGAGCACTTCGCGCAGTACCTGGAGCGCGACTTCCGGCCCGTGACGCCCGAGGTGGCCGCGCTGTTCGTGGGCCAGACCCTGCCCACCCGTCAGGACTGGGAGCAGCTCGTCGCCGACATCAAGCAGCACGGCCTGGCGCACTCGTTCGTGATGGCGGTCGCCCCCACCGGCTCGATCAGCTACGTCTCGCACGCCTCGGCCAGCGTGATGCCCGTGACCGAGAAGGTCGAGACCCGCACGAGCAACAAGGCCCGCACCATCTACCCGATGCCTCACCTGAGCGCCGACACCGAGTGGTACTACGAAGAGGCCTACGACATGGACCAGCGCCGCGTGATCGACACCGTGGCGACCATCCAGAAGCACGTGGACCAGGGTATCTCCTGCACCCTGTTCGTACCCAGCAGCGCCACCACCCGTGACCTGCAGCGGTACTACCTCTACGCCTTCTCGCGCGGGGTCAAGACCCTGTACTACACCCGCCTGCGCAAGATGAGCATCGAGGAATGCCTGACCTGCGCGGTATGAGACCGGGCTAAAACATACAATATCCAGTATTTGCGTTACATTCCGCGCTATATCTGGTACATGATGAATGAGGGCCATCCTGCCGGTGGCCTGGGCAGACGCTAGGCTCCGCGATCTGCACACCTGCCGTTTCACATCCGCAGGTCACCGCGAGGGCGTAAGGTAGACAGCTTTGGGGCCGCCGACGCCGGGTCGAGGCCACTTTTCCGGAGAAAGACGGTGCACACCGCTCTTTCCCAGTAGTTCACCGAACGAGGTATCCAGCATGTCCCCACACACGCCGTTTTCAGCGACCAACTGGTCAGAACCGGAAGACTCCTTCTCCACGACCTTCTACGAGAAATACACCTCGCAGCTGTGGTTCCCCGAGGAGATTCCGCTGACCAACGACGCGCTGGTGTGGCAGGCCCTGGGCGAGCAGGAGCGCTGGACCTACATCCACGCCTCGGCGGGCCTGAACGCGCTCGACACCCTTCAGGGCGAGGTCGGGATGCCGGCGCTGCGTCACCTCGTGGACGGCCACATCCGCAAGGCGACGCTGCAGTTCCAGGGCATGATGGAGGACATCCACGCCCGGTCCTACAGCCTCATGAACAAGACCTTCCTCTCGACGAGCGAGGAGCGCGAGGTCTTCGAGTGGGTCCGGCAGCAGCCGCAGCTCCAGTTCAAGATCAGCTTCATCCAGGGTGTCTTCGCCGATCCCGACATCTCGAATCTCGGCCTCTGGAAGAAGATGGTCGTGTCGTGCATGCTCGAAACGGCGCTGTTCTACAGCGGTTTCTTCTATCCGCTGTACCTCGCCGGGCAGGGCCGCATGGTGTCGGCGGGCGAGATCTTCAACCTGATCATCCTCGACGAGGCGGTCCACGGCGTATACGTGGCGCTGCTGGCCCAGGAGAAGTTCGCCGCGATGAACGAGGCCGAGCAGGCCTACGCCCTGGCGTGGTACGACGCGACCCTCCAGACGCTGTACCGCAACGAGCTGAGCTACACCGAGACGCTGTACGCGGGCGTGGGCCTGACCGGCGAGGTCAAGAAGTTCATCCGCTTCAACTTCAACGTGCTGGCCGACAACCTCGGCACCCCGCGCCCCTTTGCCGACGAGGAGATCAATCCTATCGTGCAAAACGGCATCCGCTCGAAGGGCACCACCCACGACTTCTTTTCCAGCAAGGGCAGCAGCTACAGCAAGATCGGCGTGGAGCCGCTGACCGAGCAGGATTTCAACGACATCTGGCCCAGCCAGCCCATAAGGATCGCCCATGACTGACCCTGCCCCGAAAGCCGAAGTCCTGATGCTCACGCAGGACGCCTGCCCCGATTGCGAACGCCTCAAGCTCATGCTCGACAAGCCTCTGCGGGGGCAGTTCGCCGGCCTGATCCGCCCGGTCCACCGTCAGGGCCAGCCCGACGAATTCGAGTCGGTCGTGGCGCTGTACGGCGTCCAGAAGACCCCTGCCCTGATCGACACGGCCAGCGGGCGCGTCCTGCTGAACACCGGCGGTCTGGGCGAGGTCAAGGCCTTCCTGACGGCGGCGCAGGTCGCGGAGCCGGTCGGCTCGTAACCCCGGAGGCAGACCAGAAGGCGGCCCCCTTCCAGACCGGAGGGGGCCGCCCGTTTTTCATGTCCCTGCGGCGGTCTGCGGCGCGGGCGGGGTGGTGGGTCGAACGGCACCCCCCAGGTCACGGGGACCCGCTCGACCCGGAGCAGAGACGTCGGGCGGCCTTCTGGAACCTCCGAGCCATCCTCCTCAGCGGATGATCTCGATTTCCGACAGGGACGTGGAACTCGACTCGATACGTTGCTGGCGCAGTTGCCCCAACTCCTGCCGGTCTACGGCGTGCTGGGCCATGACAATGGTCTGGCACAGCAGCAGCAGCGACGAGCTGACGCTCATGGGCAGGGGCCGCACCATACGCTCGCGCAGCACCAGGCCGCGCGCGCCGTCGGTGAGGATCAGGACCGAGGGCCCGACCAGCAGGCCCGCCGCCTGAGGAAAAGGCCAGGTGCGGGCGCGGCAGGCCATGAGTTCCTCGCGCCAGCTCGCGGTGTCGTCGTCATGGGCGGCGTGGGCGGCGGGCGCGCGGCCGGCGCGGCGGTGCAGTTCGGCCAGCAGGCCCGTGACCTGCTCGCCCTGCTCGGGGGTCAGGCTGCTCAGGCGCGACACCAGGGCCTCGCGCGGCAGTTCGCCCGCCTGCCAGTCGAGGACGGCGCGCAGCAGGGTGGCCGGTGGGGTTGTGTCGTCCGTGGTCATGGCACTCTCCTTCTTGACCTCCCATCTTATACGGCCTGTAGACGCCCGGCCACCGTGGGTCAGGCGTCTACAGGCGAAGGGTCAAGAAGCGCTCAGGCCCAGGGGTTCAGGACCACCTTGATACAGCCGTGTTTCTTGTCGCGGAAGGTCTTGTAGAGGTCCGGCGCTTCACTCAGACCCGCGCGGTGCGTGATGACGAAGCTCGGGTCGATCTCGCCGCCCTCAATCCGGCCTAGCAGGTCGGGCAGGTACCGGTGCGTGTGCGTCTGGCCCATGCGGAAGGTCAGGCCCTTGGCGAAGGCCGCGCCCAGCGGCAGCTCGTTGACCAGCCCGCCGTATACCCCGGGCATGCTCACGGTGCCGCCCTTGGCGCAGCTCATGATCGCCCAGCGCAGGGCCGTGATACGGTCGAAGGTAAGCCGGAGCTTCTGCTGCGCGGTGTCGAGCAGTGCGCCGGGGCCGTGCCCGTGGGCTTCGAGGCCCACCGCGTCGATGACGTGGTCGGGGCCGCGCCCGCCCGTCGCCTCGCGCAGCGCGACCAGCACGTCTTCCTGTTCGTAGTTGATGGTCTGCGCGCCCGAGGCGGCGGCCATCTTCAGGCGCTCGGGCACGCGGTCGATCACGATGACGTGCGCGGCTCCCAGCATCTGCGCGCTGCGGGCGGCGAACTGACCCACCGGCCCGGCGCCGAACACGGCCACCACGTCGCGGCCGGGCACGATGCCGCAGTTCTCGGCCGCCTGATACCCGGTCGGGAAGATGTCGGTGAGGAACAGCACCTGCTCGTCGCGCAGGTCGGACTCGATCTTGAAGGGGCCCACGTCGGCGAAGGGCACACGCACGTACTGGGCCTGCCCGCCCGCGTAGCCGCCGTAGATGTGCGAGTACCCGAACAGTCCGCCGCCGCTGACCCCGCCGTACATCGCCTCGGCCATGCGGTGGTTGGGGTTGGAGTTGTCGCAGGCGCTGAACAGGCCCCGCCGGCAGGGGTCGCACACCCCGCAGGCGAGGTTGAAGGGCACGACCACGCGGTCGCCGGCCTTCAGCTTCTTCACGTCCCGGCCGACCTCGACGACTTCGCCCATGAACTCGTGGCCCAGGATGTCGCCCTTTTCCATGCTCGGGATGTATCCGTCGAGCAGGTGCAGGTCCGAGCCGCAGATGGCCGTCGAGGTGACGCGCACGATGGCGTCGGTCGGAAGGAGGATCGAGGGGTCCGGCACCGTCTCGACGCCGATCCTGTTCGTGCCCTGCCAGACGACGGCCTTCATACCCGTCCCTCCTGCGTGCCCGTTCCGGCCCCGGCGCGGCCGCTGCTCTGGCCCCGGGCGGTGGGCGCGTAGCCCAGTTCCTGCTCCCGCTTGAAGCGCATCAGGTCGTCGCGCAGCTGCTGGCCCGGCTCCTGGCCCAGCATGCGGGCCACCACGGCCCCGGTCGCGCCGCCGGGCGGCTTGTAGCCCAGGCGCACGACCACTTCGGTGCCCCGGTCGCCCGGCGCAGGCCGGAAGAGCACCTCGCCGCTGTTCTCGATGGTCGCCCCCGGCAGCGAGGCCCAGGCCAGCCGCTTGCCCGGCTCGTCGGCCGTGATCTCGGCTTCCCAACCCACGTGCGTTCCGGCCGGGGCCTTCACGGTCCAGCGCGAGCGCTTCTCGCTGAGGACTTCCACCTGTTCCAGATGGGTCATGAGGCCGGGCAGCGAGGCGAGGTCACGCCAGCGGGCATACAGCTTGTCCGCGTCCTGGCCGATGGTCACCGCGTCGCTCACCTTGACCTCGCCGTCCGCGTTCTGCTCGATCTTCAGGGCGGTCGCCAGGGGATGCCGGCCGGTCAGGGCCTGCGCCGCGACGGCCACCCCCGCCGCGCCCAGCAGCAGCCGCTGCGCCGGATGGCCGCCGCGCAGGCCCATCGCGCTCAGACCCACCCCCAGAATGCCGTAGGCGACCCGCTCTGCCGGGGTCATCTGTGCCCCCGCTTTCCCGCTGTGTGTCGTCATGCGCCCCAGTCAAGGGGCGGGGGCCGGCGTCAACGGTCACTCCCCGCACTGTGTGGGGGCTTGCTGAATCCCCGGTGATGGCCCCTCCCCCCGCTAGGCCCCGGGTCCCTCACGGCAGGCTCATCCAGGCCACATCAGCCGACCCGGGGTCAGCCGCCGACGTGGACCAGTGGCCGCTGTTCGGCGTCCGGCTCGGCCTTGCGCAGCACTTCGCGGGTCAGGGGCGCGATGTCACCCTCCCCGAACATCAGGAAATTCGCGGCGTTCGTCAGGGGGCCCTTCTCGTCCCAGCCGAAATACACGTCGGGCACGATGCCGGTCTGGGCGCGCAGATGCAGCAGCAGCGCGGCGATGGCGTTGGGCACCGCCGGGGCCGAGGCCCGCAGCACCTGATGCACCCCCACCGTGTGCCCGTGCACTTCCAGCGTGCCGCCGAAGTCGCTGGCCCCCGCCACCGTGATTTCCAGGAACAGCACCGGGCCGCCGTCGGGCAGGTGGGTCTTGAGCCGGGCCTCGCGGGCCTTGTCGCGGTATTCGCGCGCCGTCAGGATGTCGGGCCGGTGGGCGATCAGGCGCAGGGCGCCGCTGCGGGCCGCGCCCTGCACGAACTCGCGGGCGGCGAGATCGAGGCTGACCCCGCTCAGGCGCAGTTCGGTACTGCGGTTCACGCGCGACACGAGGCTCACGCCCAGGATGCCCAGGATGAACAGGCTGGCGATCCGCAGGCCGTCGGGCCGCTCGATGACGTTCAGGACCGTCGTGTAGATGAACACCAAGGTCACGAGGGCGAAGGCCGGCGCCACGCGCTGCCGGGCCCGCCACGCCGAGAGGGTCACCGCGAAGGCCGCGCTGCTCATCAGGACCAGCACGCCGGTCGCGTAGGCTCCGCCCTGGGCGTCCACGTCGGCGCGGAACAGCAGGGTGATGAAGATGCCGATGGCCGTGAACACCAGCGTCAGCGGACGGGTGGCGGTCGCCCATTCGGGGGCCATGCCGTAGCGCGGCAGGAAGCGCGGCACGATGTTGAGCAGGCCGGTCAGGGCCGAGGCCCCGGCGAACCACAGGATCAGGATGGTCGAGAGGTCGTACAGCGTCCCGAAGCCCTCGCCGAACTGCGCGTGCGCGAGGTAGGCCAGCGCGCGCCCGCTGGCCACCCCGCCGGTCTGGAGGGCGGCGGGCGGCACGAGCAGCGTGACCACCAGACTGCTGCCCAGCAGCAGCGTGCTCATGATGAGGGCGGCCGTGACGAGCAGGTGCCGGGTGTGGCGCACGCGGCCCGCCGCCTCGTCGGCCCCGGCCCCGCCGCGCACCTGCGGCATGACGCTCACGCCCGTCTCGAAGCCCGAGAGCCCCAGCGCCAGCTTGGGAAAGACGATCAGGGCAGTCAGGGCGACCCCGCCCCAGCCGCCGTGGTAATGCGCCAGCGTGCCCTGCCAGCCGCTCAGGACCGCCGGGTGGTGCGCGACCTCCAGCAGCCCGCGCGCGATGACGGCCACGTTCAGGGCGAGGTAGGTGCCCACCAGGGCCACCGCCAGCCCGATGGCCTCGCGCATCCCCTTGAGGAACACCCCGCCCAGCAGCAACACGAGCGCCAGCGTGGCGGGCATCTGCCACCCGGCGATGTGGTCGCGCACCAGCGGGTTCTGGACGAGGTGGGCCGCCGCATCGGCCGCCGAGAGCGTGATGGTAATCATGAAATCCGTGGCCGCGAAGCCCAGCAGCACGAGCACCAGCAGCTTGCTGGGCCAGCCGGGGAGCAGGCGTTCGAGCATGCGCACGCTGCCCTCGCCGTGCGGGCTCTCGGCGGCGACCCGGCGGTAGACCGGCAGCGCCCCCAGCAGGGTCAGGGCCACGAGGACCAGCGTGGCGACCGGAGCCAGCGCGCCCGCCGCCACCGCCGCGATGCCCGGCTGGTAGCCTAGCGTCGAGAAGTAGTCCACGCCGGTCAGGCACATCACCCGCCACCAGGAGTGCGTGGCTTCCGGCACGGGGGGGGCGGAGGCGGCGGGGGCCGGGGGGGACAGCGGAGAAGGTGGAGAGGTGGTCATAAGACGCCGCCTCCAGACCTAGCGTCCGGAAGTGGCGTTCAGGTGAAACCGGGGGGGGCCTGTCCCCCACCGGGTCAGGTCAGCGGCGGACGGGCGTCACGTAGCCGACGCGCTCAAAGGTCAGGCGGCCCGCATCGGAAAACAGCACGAGGCGCTGCGTGCTGCCATTGATGACGTAGTGGTCGGCGGCGTTCAGGACGCGGTAGAAGTTGCCGGGAATGGCGAAGAGGCAGCGTTCGTTCGCGCGCGGGGGCAGGGCCGTGACCTTGAGGCTGATCTCGCTGCCCGTCGCCTGGACGGTCCCGGTGAAGCGCCCGCAGCCGAGCTGGCCCGACACGCGGTCGCCGGAGATCACGAGTTGCGGGCGCACGGCGACGCCGCCACGCAGGCCGTCCAGCTCGACCTCGCCCACCAGCCGCCAGATGCCGTTGAGGGGCGCGGGCGCGGTGGTTGCGGGCACAGAACCCGGAGCCGTGACCGGCGCGGTGCGGGGCGCCGTCAGGCCGGCGGCGAGGACCGGGGCCGGGCCGAGGGCCACGGCGAGCAGGGCCAGAAGGGTCTTCATGGGGTCAGGATGCCCCGCGCCCGTGACAGCGGCCTGACGGGCCCCCTGACGAAACGCTCATGTCCGGCGCGCACCGGGGCTACACTCCGGGCATGGACCTGGCCCCGACCCTGACCACCGAGCGCCTGCTGCTGCGGGGCCACCAGGCCGCCGACCTCGACGACTGCGCCGCCCTGTGGCAGGACCCCGAGGTGACCCGCTACACCACTGGCCAGCCCGTCGCCCGCCAGGACGTGTGGACCCGGCTGCTGCGCCATCCGGGCCACTGGGGTCTGCTGGGCTTCGGGTACTGGCTCGCCTTCGAGAAGGCCTCGGGCCGGTTCGTCGGCGAGGTGGGGCTGGCCCGGTTCGAGCGCGACTTCCTGGCGGGCCAGCCCGACCTGGGCGCACTGCCCGAGGCGGGCTGGGTCACGCTGCCCTGGGCCCACGGGCAGGGCTTCGCCTCGGAGGCGATGACGGCCGTCCTGGCCTGGCAGGACCGTCAGGGCCGCTGGCCCCGCAGCTTCTGCATCATCCACCCCGACAACGCGCCCTCGCTGCGCCTGGCCGGGAAACTGGGCTTCCGGCCGGAGCGCGGGGCGAGGCGCGGCGAGGCCACCTGGCAGATTCTCCTGCGGGACACGCCGGGCCACGCTCTGGCCTGATCCCCCTCCCTTCAGCCGGGGCTTAACTGGGCACGGCAGCATGCGGGGATGACCGCGCCGCCGCCTGCTCCTCCCTTCGCCGCCCTGAGACGGCTGTGGACCTGGCCGCTGTTTCAGCTGGCCGTGGTCCTGCTGCTGCTCTGGGGCCTGCTGCGGGTGATGGGCGAGGTGCGCGCGGTGCTGCTCAGCGTGGCGGTGGCCTACCTCATCGCGCACCTCACCAACCCGGTGCTGCGCTGGCTGTCGGCGCGGCGCGTGCCCCGGCCGCTGGGCATCACGCTGCTGTTCCTGGCGCTGCTGGGGCTGCTCGCCGCCCTCTCCCCCCTGATCGTGACGACGGCGCGCGAGGTCCAGAGCCTCGCGGCGCAGGCCCCGCAACTGCTCGACCGCCTGAACGCCGAGCTGCGGTCCCTGAGCGCGCACTCGCCGCTGCTGGCCGGCGCACAGACCCAGCTCAGCGACTGGATCACCCAGAACGCCCATACCCTGCCCGCCCGGCTGAGCCGCTCGGCGGGCGAGCTGCTCTCGCCGCGCGGGGCGCTGGTGAGCGGCGTGCTGGGGGCCTTCGGGCTGCTCGGGCACGCCTTCATCACGCTGGTCATCAGCATCTACATGATGGCCATCTACCCGCAGATCGGCCCCTTCCTGCTGCGGCTGCTGCCCCTGCGCTACCAGCCGGGCGCGCTGGAACTGAGCGGACACGTGGGGCGCGCGGTCGGCGGCTACTTCCGGGGGCAGATCACGGTGGCGCTGATCCTGGGGGCGCTGCTGGCGGCGGGCCTGACGCTGCTGGGGGTGCCCTCGGGGCTGGCGGTGGGCTTCCTGGCCGCGCTGCTGAACATCGTGCCGTACCTGGGCGTGGTCATGTCGCTCATCCCGGCGTTGCTGCTCGCCCTGCCGCTGGGCGGCCTCAAGGTGGCGCTCGTGGGGCTGCTGTTCCTGGCGGTCAACCAGCTCGAGGGCCACGTCATCTCGCCGCGCGTGGTCAGCCACAGCACCAACCTCTCGCCGCTGGGGGTGCTGCTCGCCATCCTTTTCGGGGTCGAGCTGTTCGGCATTCTGGGGGCCATCGTCGCCGTGCCCTTCGTGGCGCTCGTCAAGGCACTGATGGAGGCCTACTACTACCCCAGCGCCGGCTACCGCGCGGGCGCTGGGGCGGGCGGCCCGACAGCGACCGGCGAGGGCCGGACCGTCGTCGCGTCGGCCGCGCCCCCGTCCGCCGCCGGACCGGGCCAGCCGCGCGCCTGAGCCTGGCGCCTGGGCCTCTTGCCGCCCCTACCGCGCCGCCCGCAGGTCGGTCACGCGGCGCAGCTTGCCGCCCTCGCTGCGGGCCAGGGTGCCGGGCGGGCACAGCTCGCAGCGCACGGTCACGCCCACCTGCGCCTTGACGAGCCGTTCGATTTCGGCGCGCAGGGAGCCGCCCAGCTCCAGGCTCTCGACGTGCAGGGTCAGCTCGTCGAGCACCCCGGTGCGCGTCAGGGTGACGTGGTAGTGCGGGCTGACCTGCCCCAGCCCCAGCAGCACGGCTTCGAGCTGGGTGGGGTACACGTTGACGCCGCGCAGGATGATGAGGTCGTCGCTGCGGCCCCGGATCTGGTCCATGCGGCGCACCGTGCGTCCGGTGGCGTTCCCGCCGGGCAACAGGCGGGTGATGTCGCCGGTCCAGTAGCGCAGCACCGGCATGGCCGTGCGCGTCATGCTGCTCAGGACGAGCACGCCCCATTCGCCGTCGGGCAGGACCTCGCCGGTCTCCGGATCGAGAATTTCGGGATAGAAGTGGTCCTCCCACAGGTAGCTGCCGCGCTGCTCGGCGGCGTCCTCGCCGCTCACGCCGGGACCGATGATCTCCGAGAGCCCGTAGATGTTGGTGGCCCGCACGCCCAGGCGCGCCTCGACCTCGGCGCGGGTCTTGTCCGACCAGGGCTCGGCGCCCAGCACGGCGTATTTCAGGGGAATGTCCTCCGGGCGGTGGCCGCGCGCCGCCAGGGCGTCGGCGAGCACGAGTGCGTAGCTGGGCGTGCAGGCGATCACCTCGGGACCCAGGTCCTCGATGAGCGTGACCTGCCGCTCGGTCCCCCCGCCCGACACCGGCACGGTCGCCAGCCCCAGGCGCGCGGCGCCCGCGTGGGTGCCCAGCCCGCCGGTGAACAGACCGTAACCGTAGGCGTTGTGAAAGACCATGCCGGGCCGCGCGCCCGCCGCGTACAGGCTGCGCGCCACCACCTCCGCGAAGATCTCCAGGTCGTTGTCGTCGTAGGCCACCACGGTCGGCTTGCCGGTCGTGCCGCTGCTGGCGTGCATCCGGCGCAGCTCTGTCCTGGGAACCGCGCACAGCCCCAGCGGATAGTGGTCGCGCAGGTCGCTCTTGCGCGTCACCGGAAAGCGGGCGAGGTCGTCCAGGCGGCGCAGGTCGCCGGGAGTGACGCCCGCCGCCGCGAACTTGGCGCGGTAGGCGGGCACGCGGTCATGTTGCCGGGCGACCATCTCCTGGAGGCGGGAAAGCTGCCAGGCACGCAGGTCGGGCAGGGGCATGGCTTCGCGGTCGGGTTGGAACATGGAGCCTCCGGGGCGAACAGGGAAGCGCCGCGGAGGCCGGGCGCGCAGGACGTGGGCCGCCGGGCGTCGCCGGAGCGCCCGGAGGGAATAAAGGCAAAGCCGCTTCGGGCGTCAGTCTACAGCGGCCCACCGGCCGCTATGCTGGCCCCTATGTCCGATCCGGCCGACCCGTCCTCCGCCCCTTCTGCCGCTCCGGGCGACTTTCTGGTCACGCCCTGCCTGATCATGACCGGCCAGCTGGCCGCCGCACAGACGGAAACCGAGATCGTGGCTGCCCTGGCCCCGGCCGCCGAGCTGCTGGGCCTGACCCGGCTCACCCCGCTGTGGGCCGACCACGATGGCCTGCGTCCCCTGCACGGCGGCGACAGTCCCGACCCGGCGGCGCTGGGCCTGGCCCACGCCGCGCTGATTCATGGGGAAGAGCAGCGGGCTAGCGGCCTGGCCGCCTGGCCGCTGGCCCGCACCGGTCCCGCGCAGGGCGTTCTGCTGGCCGAAGGGCTGGCGGGCAGCGGGGCGGGGCCGGGGCCACTGCTGGAGGTCCTGGCCACGCACTGCGCCGCCGCCCTGGACCGCG
This sequence comes from Deinococcus gobiensis I-0, assembly GCF_000252445.1. Taxonomy (GTDB): domain Bacteria; phylum Deinococcota; class Deinococci; order Deinococcales; family Deinococcaceae; genus Deinococcus; species Deinococcus gobiensis. The sequence goes on from NC_017805.1 coordinate 249,997, forward strand.
TGGCGCGGCTCGACACCCTGTGCCGCCGCGACGAGCAGCTGCGGCAGCTCGCCGAGTACAGCCCCGTGGGCCTGGTCATCGGCTGGCCCGACGGCCGCATCGAGGAGGTCAACGGCACCTACCTCGCCCTGCTGGGCTACACCCGCGAGCAGTTTCTGGCCGGAGAGGTCGGCTGGCCGGGCCTGCACCCCGCCGGAACGGCGCAGGGAGAAATCCACACCGCCGTCACCGAGGCGCTGCGGGACGGGCAGTCGGGGCCGCACGTCTCCTCGGCCCTGACCCGCACCGGCCAGCCGGTTCCGCTGAGCGTGACCCTGCGGCGACTGGGCACCCCCGAGCAGCCCCAGATCGTGGCCTATGTGCGCGGCCTGCAGGCCCAGGCGGCCGAGCCGGCCCTTCCGGAACCCGTCACGTCGCCGGGCGACCTCGTGCGTCAGGGCCAGCAGGAGCTGGACGTACGCGCCGAGGCCCTGATGAACCAGCACGCCGAGCTGGCGGTCCGCACGCGCGCGCTGGACGCCTTCGCGCTGCTCTCGCGCGACCTCGTGCTGGAAACCGACCGCTACGCCCTCGTGCGCCGCGCCCAGGAGATCACGCTGGACCTGCTGCCCCCCGGCTACGCGGTGTACTACGAACCCGAGGGCCAGCTGTGGCGGCTCAAATCGCAGGTGGGCGAGCTGGGGCACCCCGACCTCCAGGGCGTGGTGGACGCCGGACTGCCGCTGGACAGCGCCCAGAATCTGAACCTGCCGTGGCGCACCGGCCAGCCGCTGTACCAGGACACCTACGACACCGACACCGACCAGCTGGGCGAACTCGTGCGCCACATCGGCGCGACGGCCAGCCTGCCGGTCATGCTGGACGGGCGGCCGGTGGGCGTGTTCGCGGTGGCCCTGTTCGGGCAGCGGCGCTGGTCGGTGACCGACCGCACCGTGATGGAGACCGCGACTTTCAACCTGGGGCTGGCCCTCGACCGCGCGCGGGCCATCGGCGAGGTGGCCACCCGCACGGCCGAGCTGGAGCGCAGCAACGCCGAGCTGGAACGCTTCGCCTATGTGGCCTCGCACGACCTCCAGGCCCCGCTGCGGGCCATGACCAGTTTCGCGGACCTGCTCGCGCACCGCTACGGCAAGACGCTCAACGAGCGCGGGCAGCTGTACCTGCAACAGATCTCCGAAAACGGGGTCCACATGAAGCGCCTCGTGGACGACCTCCTGAGTTTCTCGCGCCTGCACACGGGCCGCCTGGACACCGAGGCCTGCGATTTCGGAGCGCTGTTCGACCAGCTGCGCCTGCGCCTGCACGACGAGATCGTGGCGTTGGGCGCGCAGGTCACGCGCGGGCCGCTGCCGGTCGTGCCGGGCCTCGCCGCGCAGCTCGACCAGCTGCTGCAGAACCTCGTGCAAAACGGCCTGAAGTACCACCGTGAAGGCGTGCCCCCCACGGTGGAGGTCAGTGCCCGGCGTGAGGGCCGCGAATGGATCTTCGCCGTGAAGGACAACGGCATCGGCATCGAGCCGCAGCACTTCGAGCGCATCTTCGTGATCTTCCAGCGCCTGCACGGCCGCGAGCAGTACGAGGGCACCGGCATCGGGCTGGCGATCTGCCAGAAGATCGTCGAGGGCCACGGCGGGCGGCTGTGGGTCGAGAGTGCGCCCGGCGAGGGGTCCACGTTCCTGTTCACCCTGCCCGCACAGCAGTGACCGGCCCATGCCCGGCCGACCCCCGCCGGGCATGGACGGGGCGGGGGCTGTACGCCGGGCTCTGAATCGTTCTAGACTCGGCAACGCATCACGAATCCGCCCTGCCTTCTTCCTGCTCCCGTGCAAAGGATGGTCCCTGTCATGACCCAGTCTGCCCCCTCGCCCCGCGTCACCGTCTGGAACGAATTTCGCCACGAACACGAGAACCCCACCGTCCGCGCCATCTACCCCGACGGCATCCACATGGCGATCGCCGAGGGCCTGCGCGCCCAAGGCGTCCAAGAGGTGCGCACCGCCACCCTCGACGAGCCCGAACACGGCCTGACCGACGAGGTGCTGGCCCAGACCGACGTGCTCGTGTGGTGGGGCCACAAGGCGCACGGCGACGTGTCGGACGCGGTCGTCGAGAAGGTCGTGCAGCGCGTGTGGGACGGCATGGGCCTCGTCGTGCTGCACTCGGGGCACTTCAGCAAGGTCTTCAAGCGCCTGATGGGCACCTCCTGCGACCTGAAGTGGCGCGAGGCCAACGACAAGGAGCGCCTGTGGGTCGTGAACCCCGCGCACCCCATCGCGCAGGGCGTGGGCGAATACATCGAGCTGGAGGCCGAGGAGATGTATGGCGAGCACTTCGACATCCCGGCCCCCGACGAACTGATCTTCGTGAGCTGGTTCTCGGGCGGCGAGGTGTTCCGCTCGGGCTGCACCTTCACGCGTGGCAGCGGCAAGATCTTCTACTTCCGCCCCGGCCACGAGACCTACCCCACCTACTTCCACAGCGGCGTGCGGCAGGTCATCGCCAACGGCGCGCGCTGGGCCGCCCCGACCGCCAGCGCCCCGCGCGCCTTCGGCAACCGCCAGCCGCTCGAAACCCTGCCCGAGGACAAGCAGGCCGCCGAGCGCTCGCAGGAAGGCTTCCGTTGAGCGCGCCCGGCACGGGCCTGAACGTGGCCATCGTGGGGGCCGGGGGCATCTCGCAGCGCCACTTCGAGGGCTACGGGCTGGCCGGCGCCAAGGTGGTGGCCTTCGCCGACCCCAGCGCCACCATCCGCGAACTGCGTGAGGCCGAGTGGCAGGCGCGCGGCTACGCCAGCTTCGAGGAACTGCTGGAGCGCGAGGACGTGCAGGCCATCAGCATCTGCACGCCCAACGCCTACCACGCGCCCGCCGCGCTCGCGGCCATCGCGCGCGGCGTCCACGTGCTGTGCGAAAAGCCCCTGTCGCTGGACCTCGCCGCCTGCGACGCCATGATCGACGCGGCGCACGAGGCGGGCGTGGTCCTCCAGACCGGGCACCACCTGCGCTCCAGCCCCCTGGTCGCCACGGCCAAGCGGCTCATCGACGAGGGCCGCATCGGGCGCATCACGTACATGCGGCTGCGGCAGGCCCACGACTGGGGCGGCGCGGCGCAGGTGCGCGGGGCCTTCGGGAGCCTCGCGGCGTCGGGGGGCGGCACGCTGCTCGACAACGGCTGCCACATGATGGACCTCGCGCGCAACTTCGGCGGCGACGTGCAGACTGTCTTCGGCCTGATGGACACCCTGAAGTACGACATTGAGGTCGAGGACACGAGCGTCGTGACCCTGCGCTTCGAGAGCGGCGCCCTGGGCAGCGTGGAGAACGCCTGGACCGCCACCGGCTGGGAGGAGAGCTTCGCGGTGTACGGCACCCTGGGCGCGCTGGAATGCAGCAACCGCCTGGGCAAGGCCAGACTGCGCTTCGCCAACCGCGAGGGCGGCGACACCGGCTGGGCCGACCTCGACGAGTCGTGGTACGAGTTCAACGGCAACGACAGCGGCCACCGCCGGGGCGTGGTCGCCTTCGTGCGCTCGATCGTCGAGGGCACCCCGGTCACCTGCACGGGCGAGGACGGGCGCGAGAGCGTGCGGCTGGTGCTCGCCGCCTACGAGAGTGCCCGCAGCGGCCAGACGGTGCGGCTGAGCCTGGACTGAGGGCAGGATAGTTTGGGGGAAGGAACATCAGCGTTCCTTCCCCCCACTTTTTCCCTGGCCCGATACCGGACCCTCCCCTGCCCTCTTTCAGGAGCCCCCATGTCCCCCCACCCATCCCCCACCCCCCGACCCCTGGCCGACCTCAACGCCCTGAGCGAGGACGCCTTCGCGCGGCACTTCGCCGGGGTGCTGGAACATTCGCCGCACTACGCGCGCGTGGCGGCCCGGCAGCGGCCCTTCGCCGACGCCGAGGCCGCCGCGCGCGCCTTCATGGATGCCGCGTGCTCGGGTACACCCGAGGAACAGCTCGCGCTGATCCGCGCGCACCCGGACCTCGCGGGCAAGGCGGCGCTGGCGGGCGAGCTGACCGCCGAGAGCGCGGGCGAGCAGGCCTCGGCGGGGCTCGACCGCCTGAGCCCAGAGGAATACGCCGAGTTCGGGCGCCTGAACGCGGCCTACCACGAGAAGTTCGGGCTGCCCTACGTGGTATGCGTGCGCGAGAACGACAAAGCCAGCATCTTCGCGGGCGCGCGCCGCCGCCTGGAGCACACGCCCGAGCAAGAACGGGAGGCCGCGCTGCGCGAGATCGGGCGCATCGCGCGGCTGCGGGTGCTGGACCTGATAACATCCCGCGACATGAGCGAAGCCCCCCGCGTGAAGGTCCGGCTCGGCGAGAACAATTACGGCAAGGCCGACGTGCAGCTGTTCAAGGTGTTCCGGGACACGCCGCGCCACGAGGTCCGCGACGTGCGGGTGCGGGTCGCCATGACCGGCGATTTCGGGGCCGCGCACGTGGACGGCGACAACACCGGCCTGCTCGCCACCGACACGGTGCGCAACACCGTCTATGCGCTCGCCAAGACGGGGTTCGCGGGCAGCGTCGAGGAGTTCGGCAAGGAACTCGTGCGGCACTTCGTGGCGGCCGGGCCGCGCGTGCAGGGCGCCTTCGCCGAGTTCACCGAGCACCTGTGGTCGCGCATCGAGGTGGACGGGCAGGGCCACGACCATTCCTTCGTGCGCCAGATGCCCAAGCACACCGCGCGGGTCGAGGGCGACGGCCAGACCTTCAGGGTCACGTCGGGGATCGAGGAACTGTATGTCCTCAAGACGACCCGGAGCGGCTGGGCCGGCTATCTGCTCGACGAGCCCTACACCACCCTGCCCGAAACGACCGACCGCGTCATGGCGACCTTCGTGACCGCGCGCTGGGAGTACGCCGTGGCCGGGTGCGACTACGACGACGTGTGGGCGCGCGCCTACCGGCAGATTCAGGAGACCTTCACCGACCACTACTCGCCCAGCCTCCAGAACACGCTGTACCGTCTGGGCGAGGCCGTGCTGGACCGCTGCCCCGAAATTTCGCGGGTGTGGTTTCAGTTGCCCAACAAGCACCACCTGCCGTACAACCTGGCACGCTTCGGGCTGGAGAATAACGGCGAGATCTTCCATGTGGACCCCGAACCCTACGGCCTGATGGAAGGCTGGGTCGAGCGCGCGTGAGCGGCGCGGCGACGGGGGCGGGCGGCCTGAGCACCCATGTGCTCGACACCGCGCGGGGCCGCCCGGCCCAGGGGGTGCGCGTCGAACTGTTCGGTCTCGAGGGGGAAGGGCGGCGGGCGCTGGCCGAGGCCGTCACGAACGCCGACGGCCGCACCGACACCCCCCTGATCGCGCGGGGCGAGCTGCGCGCGGGCACCTACGAACTGAGCTTCCATGTCGCGCCGTATTTCAGGGACTTCGGGGCCGCCGCCGATCCGCCTTTTCTGGACGTGGTGACGCTGCGCTTCACGGTGGCCGACCCGGCAGGGCACTACCACGTGCCGCTGGTGGTCACGCCCTGGTCCTACAGCACCTACCGGGGCAGCTGAGACCCGGGTCCGGGCAGACCGCAGCCGCGCCCACAGCCCGCGCCCCGGCGCTGCCCTACAGTGCCTGCATGCCGACCCTGACGGACTTGGCCGCCTGGCTCGGGCGGCGACTGCAAGAAGACCGGACCGTATGGCGGCCAGGCACCCCCGGCGCGCCGGTGCGGCGGCTGGTGCTGGCCCTGGAGCCGGGCGACCTGCCCCCCACGCCGCCCCCCGGCGAGGCGGGCGCGCTGTTCGTTCACCGGGCCTTCCGGCTGGGGGAACGCTGGCCGGCGTGGCCGGTCCTGACCTCGCACGACGGCTTCGACCGCGCCCTGACGACCGGCGAGAACCCGGCCCTGGCCGCGCGCCTGGGTTGGGCCGCGCCGCGCCCCCTGCACTGGAAGGGCCCTGGGGACCGGAGCGCGGCGACCGGCATGGTGGCCGACCCCGGCCTGCCCTGGCCCGAGCTGCTGGCCCAGCTGGACCATGAGTTTGGCGGCCACGAGGCCCTGGTTCCCCCGGCGGACCCCGGCGCACCCGCCCGCGTGGCCGTCATGAACGCCATGCGGCCCGAGCTGCTGCGCGAGGTCCACGGCCGGGGCGTGGGGGTCTACGTGACCGGGCAGCTGCGCCCCGGCGCGGTCGACACGGCGCGCGGGCTGGGGCTGGGGGTGGTGGCGCTGGGCCACCGCCGCAGCGAGGTCTGGGGCCTGCATCAGCTCGCCCGCGAACTGCGCGCCGCCTTCCCCGAACTGGACACCACTGTCCTGGGCGGCCGGGACCCGGGCTGAACTCCTTGCCCTCAGGCGCGGGCCAGCCGCTTGCGGGCGTACATGGCCTGATCGGCGCGCGAGAGCCAGCTGTCCGGCGACTCGCCGACCTCCCGCCGCGCCAGGCCCATGCTGGCCGCCGCGAGCGGAAAGACCCGGCGGACCCCCGTCAGGACGGCAGTGAGCCGGGCCTGCATCTGGGCTTCGCTGGTGTCCGGCATCAGCAGCGCGAATTCGTCGCCGCTGATGCGGTAGGCCCGGCCCCCACCCTGCCTGAAGCCCTCGCCGAACAGCTGCAGCAGCTGATCGCCCGCCGCGTGCCCGTGGGTGTCGTTGACCTGCTTGAGGCCGTCGATGTCGATGACCGCCAGCAGGAAGCCGGCCGCCGCCCCCGCCAGATCGTCCTCGAGCGCGCGGCGGTTGTGCAGGCCGGTCAAGTGGTCGCGGTGGGCCAGTTCGCGCATCAGGCGGCTGCGTTCCTGCTCGTGGGCCAGCTCGTCGCGCGCCCGACTGAACGAGTGGAGCACCGCGAGCAGCGTGCCGTGCGCGAACAGCAGGGTCAGGGGGAGGCCGACGCCCTCGTACGGCCCGGACGACGACGCGCGCGTGGCCCAGGCGTGCGGCAACGTGAGCCCGATGAACAGCGCCAGGCTCAGCGAGGCGAGTCTCAGGGCCAGCCTGGAGGGCCACTGCAGAAACAGGAACACGTAGATGCTGGGCAGGTGCAGGCTGGCCGCCAGCAGCACCATCCCGGACGCCGGATGGTCCGGCAGCACGTACAGCGCCGTCGTCCAGGAGAACAGCAGCAGCGTGATGTAGACCTGCGGCGCGGCCACCAGCAGCAGCCCGCGCAGCCGCGCCGGGCCGAAAAGCGCCAGGAGCCCGAAGCACAGGATCACCAGCAGGATCGCCGCATAGACCGGGGCGCTCAGGTGAAGGAGGCGCAGCAGCAGCAGGCCCACCGCCGCCGACACCGCCGGCATCCACAGCAGCAGGCGGAGCGGGTCGGTCAGCTGCAGCTGGGTGCTCGCCCGGCGAATCACCGGACCGCCGGGCGATGAGAGAGATGAAATCTTCTAGGTAAACGTCGAGTCATTTATTGCTGCCTACCATAGCCCCTGCGGCCTCTCCCCGCTCTGACAATGCCTCTTCGTCGAAAGGGTGAATCTTAATGCAACCCGGGCCTGGACCTGCAAAAGATGAAGGCCACGTCAGGGGCCGGTACGAAGAATGCCCGGCGCAGCGCGCGCCCCTTGTGATAGGCATTAGGCAGTTTTCCCGCCTCCGGCGCGTCCGGTCTTCTTTCCACCTCTTTCCCCAGAACGAGGCCCAGCGATGCGTTCATCCGACCCTGAAGCGAGCCCCAACCCCCACCTCCTGGCCCTGGAGGACATCGAGGCGCTCCTGAGCCGCAGCGCCGTCCTGCACTGGGAAATCGGGGCGCGCAGCCGGATCATGAACCTGCACGACGGCGACGATGTGGGCGGCATCCAGACGGAGGACCTGCTCGCCTGCCTGCCCGGCCGCTACCGGTCCCTGGCCGTCCGGTCCATGATCCGGCTGTTCCTGCGGGGCGGCTTCCTGGACTTCGAGGGCCCGCTGACCCTGGCCTCGGGCAAGGTCTTGTGGGTTCAGCTCACGGCCTACCGCACGCTGGCCGGCGGCCCCCCCCGAAACTGCGCGGGCTGCTGCGCGACGTGACCCAGCGGCACGACGAGCGCACCCAGCTTCTCGAGCAGCGGGGGCTGCTGCGCGCCCTGATGGAACAGACCCTCGTCGGTATCTCGATCAAGGACCGCCAGGGCCGCTTCATCCTCTCGAACTCGGCGGTGCGCGATTTCGCCTCGCCGCGCGACGGCGTGCTGATCGGCAAGACGAACGCCGACCTCTTCCAGCAGGAACTCGCCCAGTTCGCCGCGCAGCTCGACCAGAGCGTTCTGGCGACCGGCGAGGCGGCGGTGAGCGAGATCGACCTCGGGGCCGAGGCGAACCACCGCAGCCTGATGATCAGCAAACTGCCCTACTGGCAGGGCGAGCAGCTCAGCGGCACCGTCACCTTCACCGTGGACGTGACTGCCCGGCGCCAGCTCGAGCGCCAGCTCACGCAGCACTCGGCCGAGCTGGAGGCGCGGGTGCGCGAACGCACGGCCGAGTTGCAGGCCATCAACGACCGCCTGCACTACGCCGCCATGCACGATACCCTCACCGGCCTGCCCAACCGTACCCAGCTCGCCGAGTGGACCCTGGAACTGCTGGGGCGCGCGCCCTGCCCGGACGACCAGCCCCTGTTCGGACTGCTGCTCATCGACCTCGACCACTTCAAGCGCATCAACGACCGTTTCGGACACCTCGGCGGGGACTCGCTGCTGCACGCCCTGGCCCAGCGCCTCGTGCAGAGCCTTCCGGCCGCACGGATCTGCCGGCTGGGCGGCGACGAGTTCGTGGTGCTGCTCGGCGACCTCAACGATCCCGAAGCGGCCGTCCATATCGCCGAGGAACTCCTGACCGAACTGCGGCGGCCCTTCACGCTCGACGGGCGCGAGGTGCAGATCGGCATGAGCATCGGCGTGACCTTCGCCTGGACCCGCCACGCCCGCCTCCAGGACCTGCTCGACGAGGCCGACATGGCGATGTACACCGAAAAGCGCAGCAGCCGCCATGTCCGGGTCTTCGAGCCCTGGATGCGTGAGCGCCACCGCCTGCTGCAGGACATTCAGGACGACCTGCCCGGCGCGGCCGAGCGCGGTGAGCTGTCGGTGGTCTTCCAGCCGGTGGTGGACCTGCGCCGCCGGAAGGTGCAGGGGGCCGAAGCCCTGGTGCGCTGGCGCCACCCCCGCCACGGCCTGATCGGGCCGGCCGAATTCATTCCGGTGGCCGAGACGCAGGGGTACATCACGGCCATCGACCTGTGGGTGCTGCGTGAGGCGGCGCGTCAGCTGCTCCCCCTGATCCGCACGGGGCAGATCCATCAGATCGCGGTGAATTTCTCGGCGCAGCATTTCTCGACCCCGGATTTCGTGGGACGGATCCAGGCGGTGCTGCGCGCGACCGGCCTGCCCCTGAACGCCCTGGTCGTCGAGATCACCGAGAGCATGTTCATGGAAAACCACCAGACGGCCAACCTCGCCCTGCGCGAACTGATCCGTCTGGGGGCCTCGGTGGCGGCCGACGACTTCGGCACCGGGTATTCCTCGCTGGCCTACCTGCAGCGGCTGCCGCTGCGCACCATCAAGATCGACCGGTCCTTCGTGGCGACCTCAGCGCAGCACACCGGCATCGTGCGCTCCATCGTCGAGATTGCGCACACCCTGAACCTGCGCGTGGTCGCCGAGGGCATCGAGACGCCCGCGCAGCTCGGGGTCCTGCGCGACCTGGGCTGCGACTTCGGCCAGGGCTACCTGATCGCGCGGCCCATGTCCGTCGACGACCTGAGCGTCTGGCTGCGCGACTGGGACGCGGCGGCGCTGACCTGACACCTCCTGGCGGCCGGGCCGGACCCGTCCAGAGATCTGTCAGGCACGCGAAGGTAGGGTGAGGCATGGCCGAGCCTTCACGCACCGCGCCCCCGAACGCACGGCGACGACAGTACCTGCTGCTGTCGCTGTGCGTAGCGGTCATCCAGGGCGTGATCCTGCTGCTGTCGCTGCCGACCCTGAGCGTCACGGCCCTGCTGCCGGCCCTGGGCCTGGGCATCACGCTGGTGCTGGCGGGGCTGCTGTGGCAGCCGAAGATCACGCAGACGGTGTTCAGCCACGTGGTCCTGGGCCTGGGCAACCTGTGGGTGCTGACCGGGCTCGCGCTGCACCTGAGCGTGGACCCCACGCCCCTGAGCACCCAGCTCATCGGCAGTCTGGGGCTGGGGGTGCTGGCCTACGCATGGTTCTCGTTCCCGGTGGCGACGGCCTGGACCCTGGTCGGCGCGCTGCCGGTGATGCTCGCGGGATTCGCGCGCCCCGGCGAGACGGCCGCCACCCTGCAGGGCGCGCTGGTGCTGCTGCTCATCGCGGCCATGAGCCGCTCGGGCCGGCAGCTCATCCAGGAACGCGAGCGGGTGGCCCTGCTCCAGAACCTCGCCTACCGCGATCCCCTGACCGGCCTGCACAACCGCCGCGTACCGGTGGAGGAACTCGAGCGGCTCATGGCGCTGCGGCCGGTGCCGACCGACGTGTCGGTGATCATCTTCGATCTCGACCACTTCAAGCGCATCAACGACAATTTCGGCCACCTGCGCGGCGACGACGTGCTGACCTACGTGGCCGCGCTGCTCACGCGCCAGCTACCCGAGGGCACGCTGCTGTGCCGCTGGGGCGGCGAGGAATTCCTGGCGATCCTCTTCGGACTCAGGCGCGCGCAGGCGCAGGACGCGGTCGCCCGGGTCCTGGCGGACATCCGCCGTATCCAGATCAAGGGACTCGACGGCCTGAGTTGCAGCGCAGGGGGCGCGATGCTCACCGAGGCCCCCGGCGTGCGCGAGGTGCTGCTGCTCGCCGACCACCGGCTCTACGCGGCCAAGGCGGCGGGCCGCGACCGCGCCTGCTGGGACCTGCCCCCGGGACCACCGGGCGCGGGCTAGGCCGTGTCGGCTCAGGGGACCCCCAGCCCGACACCGGGGCAGGTCGCGGCAGGCCAACCGGACTGACCCGCGCCCGGAGGGATGCAGGACCAGAACTCAGCGGCGTGAAGGCCAGGGCAAGCCGCCGACCTCTGGCCTGAGCGGCGGGGAGCGGCACGAACCGAAAGCCCCGCAGCCACGGCCAGAAACGGGCGCTCTCGTCCGTGGAGGACGGCGGCAGCCGCGAATTCCTCCTGATCCCCCTGGTGGGAGACGAAGGCCCCGGCGTCACCGGTCCGGGAACGCATCTCCATCCCCATGGCCCTCAATGAGGGGAGCGCAATCTTGCGCTCATTCCTATAGTGCAATATATTGCACATCATGGCGGACGACCTCGATCACGCCCTGCGTACCCTGGCCGACAATCTCCGGTATCACCGCGCCCAGCGGGCGTGGACGCAGGATGACCTTGCGCAGGCTTCCGGGGTCAGTCGCCGCATGATTGCCGCCCTCGAAGCCGCACGGAACAACGTCAGCCTCTCCACGCTCGACCACCTCGCCCAGGCGCTGAGCCTCACCTTCGCCGAACTCGTCTCTCCGCGTCTGTCCGCCGGTACAGGGCAGGTTCAGCGCGGCGTCACCCTCTGGACCTCATCCCACTTGGGTAGCCAGGCCGTCCTCGTCAATACGGCTCCCGCCCGGCAGGGGACCGAACTCTGGCATTGGCACCTCGGTCCCGGGGACCACTATGTCGCCGCGCCCGATCCGCAGGGCATGACGGAGCTTCTCTACGTCCTCCATGGCGAACTCACGGTCGAGTTCACGGACCGGCAGGTTCGCCTGGAGGCCGGCGATTCCCTCACCTATCCGTCCGATCAGCCCTACACGTACCGCAATACCGGCCCCGCCCCGACCGGATTCATCCGGAACGTCACCCACTGAAGGCGCCGCTGCCTTTTCCCCTCGCAGCGCACGGGGGAACCCCGCGCCATGCCTCAAGGAGCCGTATGCGCTTCAGTCGACAAGAACTGCTGCTGGTCCTCATCACGATGATCTGGGGCGGCACCTTCCTCGCGGTCCACCACGCCCTGGCCTACACCGGACCCCTCTTTTTCGTCGGGCTCCGCTTCCTGATCGCCGCAGTCCTGCTGACGCTGCTGACCTTCCGCACCCTCGGACGGCCCACCCGAACGGAGCTGGGCGCAGGTGCGCTCATCGGCGCGGCGATCGGGGCGGGGTATGCCATGCAGACGACCGGGCTCCAGACCATCCCGAGCAGCACCTCGGCGTTCATCACGGCCCTGTATGTCCCGCTCGTCCCCCTGTTGCAGTGGCTGTTCCTGCGCCGGCCCCCTTCGCTGATGGCCTGTGTCGGCGTCGCCCTGGCGTTCGGCGGCCTGCTCCTGGTCGCGAATCCGGAAGGAACCGCCTTCGCTTTCGGGGCAGGGGAATACTGGACCCTCGCGAGTGCCGTGGCCATCGCCCTCGAAATTCTCCTGATCAGCGCCTCTTCTCACCGTGTGGACGCGCGGCGCGTGACGGTCGTCCAGCTTCTGGTGGCCTCCGGGCTGTCCTTCCTGGCGATGTGGCCCGCCAGGGAACAGGTGCCCGCGTTCTCGTGGGCCCTGGCCGTGACCGTGCTGGTGCTGGGCGCCGCGAGCGCGCTGATCCAGTTCGGGATGAACTGGGCACAGAAGACCGTCTCACCGACACGCGCCACGGTCATCTACACGGGCGAGCCTGTCTGGGCGGGCCTCATCGGCCGCGTCGCGGGAGAGCGCTTGCCGCTGGCGGCCTTGTTCGGGGGACTGCTCATCGTGCTGGGCGTTCTGGTGAGTGAGCTGCCCTTGCCCGTCCGGCTCCGGCTCCGCCGCCTGCCGCTTCGCCGGCGCCACCGGACGGAGGGACCAGGGACCACCTCTGCCATGCCCCCGGGAGATCCCCAGCCGTAATTCGTTTGCTCCTGACCCGCAAGCACCTGGCCCCTGCGGCCCCCTGCCCTGGCCACCATGCCCGCAAACGCCGCGCGAGGCGCTACACTCGGTCCACTCAAGTTTCGATTCCGCAGCCGGGCGCTTCTGTGCCCGCCGCGTCCGGCTCCGGCGACCCTGGCCCCCTGCGGGCAGCGGCGGCGTCCTGTCTGGTCTCCGCTCCTGCCCCGTCTGTTTTCCCGAGGTAGACGCATGACCCAGGACCCTGCCCCCACCGCCGGCCCGACGGCCACCCAGACCCACGCCCAGCCCGGCCGCTACTGGCCCCCCCACAAGCCGCGCAGCCTGACCCTGCCGCGCACCGGCCTGATGCACAGCCTGCGCGTGAGTGCCGAGCGCTACCCCGACAAGGCGGCGCTGTGGTTCTACGGCCGCGAGCTGAGCTACGCCGAGCTGCACGGACAGGCCGCCCGTCTCGCCGGACACCTCGCCGCGCAGGGCGTGGGCAAGGGCGACCGCGTGGCCCTGTGGCTCCAGAACAGCCCGGCCTGGGTGGTCGGGGCCTACGCCGCGTGGCAGCTCGGGGCGGTGGTGGTGCCGCTGGCCCCCATGCTCCAGCCGCGCGAGTTCGCCTTCTTCCTTCAGGACGCGGGCATCCGGGCCGGAATCGTGGGCGGCGAGCTGTACGAGAAGGCCAAGGCGGCGGGGCTGGAGCACGCCGTCGTGGCGAACGTCATGCTCGGCACCGACGAGGGCCGGGCCGGGGTGCCGCTGCCCGCCGGTCTGGACGTGTCGCCGGAGGTGCAGCCCGGCGACGTGACGCTCGAAGACGCCCTGAAGGCCGCCCCCGCCCCCGAGGCCGCCGTCACCTCCGACGACCTGTGCGTGATGCCCTACACGAGCGGCACGACCGGGCTGCCCAAGGGCTGCATGCACACGCACGGCAGCGTGCAGGCCAACGTGTTCGGCGCGGGCGTGTGGGTCGAGGGCACCGTCGAGGACACCTCGCTGGCCGCGCTGCCCCTCTTCCACGTCACCGGCTTCATCAACGGCCTGCTGACCATGCTGACCTCGGGCGGGCGCGTGGTCCTGATGGCCCGCTGGGACCGCGACGCGGCGCGCACCCTGATCCGCGAGCAGGGCGTCACGCTGTGGACGAACACGCCCACGATGGTCATAGACCTGATGGCCTCGCCGTCCTTCGACCCGGCCGACCTGAAGTCGCTGCGCAACGTGACCGGCGGCGGGGCCAGCCTGCCGGCGGCCGTGGGCCAGAAACTCTATGACCAGACCGGCATCCTGTTCCTGGAAGGCTACGGCCTCTCGGAAACGATGGCCCAGTCGCACAGCAACCCCAGGGGCCGGCAGAAGTTGCAGTGCCTGGGCATTCCGCTGTTCAACGTGGACTCGCGCATCGTGGACCTCGACACGGGCGAGGAACTGCCGACCGGCGAGGTGGGCGAGATCGTCATTCACGGGCCGCAGGTCATGCAGGGCTACTGGAACCGCCCCGAGGCGACCGCCGAGGCCTTCACCGAGATGGACGGCAAGCGGTTCCTGCGCAGCGGCGACCTGGGCTATATGGACGAGGAGGGCTACTTCTTCTTCGCCGACCGCCTCAAGCGCATGGTGAATGTCTCGGGCATGAAGGTCTGGCCCGCCGAGGTCGAGAACAAGCTGCACGCCCACCCCGCCGTGCAGGAGGCCTGCGTGATCAGCGTACCCGACGAACGCAGCGGCGAACACGCCCGGGCGCTGATCGTGCTGCGGCCCGGCCAGCAGGCGACCGGCGAGGACATCGAGCGCTGGGCGCGCGAGCAGATGGCGACCTACAAGGTGCCGCGCGACTACGTGTTCGTGGACAGCCTGCCGCGCGGCGCGACCGGCAAGGTGGCGTGGCGTCAGCTTCAGGAAGCGGCGCGCGCCGAGCTGAAGGCCGCCCAGGGCTGAGCTTCGGCCGCTGCAGAGCGCCTCGCCAAGAGAAGTCGGCGGGGCATTTTTCTACTACCTATTTTCCATCAGATGAAATTGAACGCCAAAAGATGGAACGGGGCTGGTACAGTGACCCATGACCGATTCTGCCCTGCCCGCCGGAATGCAGATCAGCGCGCCCGTCAGCGCCGCCCAGGCCGAGATCCTGACCCCCGAGGCCCTGGCCTTCGTGGCCGAGCTGCACCGCCGCTTCGACTCGCGCCGCCGTGAGCTGCTCGCCGCCCGCGAGGCGCGGCAGGCCCGGCTGGACGCGGGCGAGCTGCCCGACTTCCTGCCCGAGACGCGGGAGGTGCGGGAGGGCGACTGGGCCATCAGCCCGCTGCCGCAGGACCTGCGCGACCGCCGGGTCGAGATCACCGGGCCGGTGGACCGCAAGATGATCATCAACGCGCTGAACAGCGGGGCGCGGATGTTCATGGCCGACTTCGAGGACGCGAGCAGCCCCACCTGGGACAACGTGGTGGACGGCCAGATCAACCTGCGCGACGCCGTGCGCCGCACGATCACGCTGGAGCAGGGCGGCAAGAGCTACCGCCTGAACGAGCAGACGGCGACCCTGCTCGTGCGCCCGCGCGGCTGGCACCTGCCCGAAAAGCACGTCACGGTGGACGGCGAGGAGGTCGCCGGGGCCTTCTTCGACTTCGGGCTGTACTTCTTCCACAATGCCCACGAACTGCTGTCGCGCGGCTCGGGGCCGTACTTCTACCTGCCCAAGATGGAGTCGCACTTGGAGGCGCGGCTGTGGAACGACGTGTTCACCTATGCCGAGCAGGCGCGCGGCGTGGCGCACGGCAGCATCAAGGGCACCGTCCTGATCGAGACGATCCTGGCCGCCTTCGAGATGGACGAGATCCTGTACGAGCTGCGCGAGCACTCGGCGGGCCTGAACTGCGGGCGCTGGGACTACATCTTCTCGTACATCAAGAAACTGCGCGGCGACGCCTCGCGCACCCTGCCCGACCGCGCCAAGGTCACCATGAGCACGCCGATGATGACCGCCTATTCCAAACTGGCGATCCGGACCTGCCACCGCCGGGGCGCGCCGGCCATCGGGGGCATGAGCGCCTTTATCCCGGTGAAGAACGACGAGGCCGCCAACGAGCGCGCCTTCGCGCAGGTGCGGGCCGACAAGGAGCGCGAGGCCGAGAACGGCCACGACGGCACCTGGGTCGCGCACCCCGGCATGGTGGCGCTGGCGACCGAGGTCTTCGATCGCCTGATGCCGGACGACAACCAGATCGGCTCGGACAAGCAGCGCGAGTTCACGGCGACGGCCGCCGACCTGCTGACCCCGCCGCAGGGCACGGTCACCGAGGCGGGCGTGCGCACGAACATCAATGTGGGCATCCAGTACCTCGCGGCGTGGCTGCGCGGCAGCGGCGCGGTGCCCATCCACAACCTGATGGAGGACGCCGCCACCGCCGAAATTTCACGCGCCCAGCTGTGGCAGTGGCTGCACCACGGGGCCGAGCTGGAAGACGGCCGCACGCTGACGCCCGAGCTGTTCGGC
This sequence comes from Deinococcus gobiensis I-0, assembly GCF_000252445.1. Taxonomy (GTDB): domain Bacteria; phylum Deinococcota; class Deinococci; order Deinococcales; family Deinococcaceae; genus Deinococcus; species Deinococcus gobiensis. The sequence goes on from NC_017805.1 coordinate 266,254, forward strand.
GAGCTGTACGACGACGAGGTGGCGAAGCTGGGCGAGAACTTCACCGACGCCGCCGCCCTGTTCCGCGACGTGGCGACCCGCACGCCGCTGGCCGACTTCCTGACGTTGCCGGGCTACGCGCGCCTTGCCTGAGCGCCCTGAAGGTGGGGAGGCCCGGGGCCACGCCCGCGCCGGCCGCGCCCGCAGCACCGAAGCCGGCAGCGTGCGCACGCTGGAGCGCGGCCTGGGGGTGCTCACCGCCCTGGCCGACCTGCGCGAGGCGACCCTGAGCGAGGTGGCGCGGCGCGCGGGCCTCTCGCCGAGCACGGCGTCGCGGCTGCTGGACACGCTGCGGCGGCAGGGCTTCGCCGAGTGGGACGAGCGCAGCGGCCTGTATACCGTGGGCCTGCGGGCCTATCAGGTCGGGGCGGCCTTCGCGGCGCGCACGACCCTGATCGGCGCGGCCCAGGCCGAGATGGACGCGCTGGTCACAGCCCTGGGCGAGACGGTGAATCTCGCGGCCCTGCGCGGTCCGGCAGGCCACGAGGAGGCCGTCTATATCCACCAGGCCGAAGGGCGGGGGTTGGTGCGCCTGTTCGCACAGCTGGGGGCCGCCGCGCCGCTGCACTGCTCGGGGGTGGGCAAGGTGCTGCTCGCGGCGCTGCCCCCCCAGGAGGCCCGCGCCCGACTCGCCCGCGCCGAGCTGAGCGCCTACACGCCGCGCACGCTCACCACCCTGGAGGCCCTGGGCACCGAGCTGGCCCGCGTGGCCGCGCAGGGCTACGCCGTGGACGACGAGGAACGCGAACTCGGCGTGCGCTGCCTCGCGGCACCGGTGCGCGGCGCGGCCGGGACGGTGGTCGCGGCGCTCAGTGTCTCGGCGCCCTCGGCACGCCTGATTCCTGCCGACCTTCCCCGCGTGGCCGCCCAGGTCCAGGCGAGCGCGGCGCGGGTCTCGGCCCGGCTGGGCTGGAGTGGGGAGGGCTGACCTGCGCCGCGTTGCGCTCCCCCCGGGCAGCTGTCAGCATGGGTTTCATGAAACTTCTGCGCCTGCTGCTGTGCACGCTCGGCCTGACGACCGCCGCCCTGGCGACCTCCGGGGCCGGGGCGGGCGCGGCCGGCATGTCCGTGCCCCGCACCGTGCAGGTGCAGCCGGGGATGGGGACCACCCTGACCGTGCAGGCCGGAGACGTGCTGCGCTTCGTGCTGCCCGACGCCCCCGGCACGGGCTACACATGGCGGGCGCTGGAGGTGGACGGCGAATACCTCGCGCTGGTCGGGAAGACGCACGCTGCCCAGGCGGCCCCGGCTGGCCCGCCCGTGGTAGGCGGCCCCGGCCCCGACCTCGTGTACGTCTACCGGGTCGTCAAGACCCCGCGCAGCGGGCGGCGCGCAGCTGGCCCTGCCCGTGGGGTTCGTGCAGCTGCCGCCCGGACGCCTGGCCCTCGGCCGAAGGTGTCGGCCACGCTGTTCTACCTGATCCCCGGCCCCTGAGCCTCGATCACTGGACCCTCCCCGCCCGGCCCGGCCCCCAACCCCCGGGCCGGGCGGCCCGCTTGCCTGCCAGGAGCCTGCCCTTGACCGACCTGACCCTCCCCCCACCCCTGGTCCTCTCCCCTGCCGCGCACGCGCTGGCCGGGGCCCTGCACACCGCGCTGCGTACCCGCTGGGCCGCCCTGCCCGGCGACGCCGCACCCGGCCCCGCCCCCGCCGACTACCGGGCGGCCCGGGTGCCTGACGACCTGCAGGGCCGCCGCGCCGAACTGATCGTGGAGGCCTCGGACCTCGCGGCCCTGCGCGCGGCCCTCGCCTCGGGGGCCGACGCGGTGGCGCTGGACTTCGACGACACCTTCGCGCCGANCACGTGCCAACGTCCAGGCCGCCTATGACGCGCTGCCCTGGGCGCTCGCAGGCGAGGGTGCGCGGCTCGTGCGGCCCCGCGCGCTGTACGCGCTGGAACTGGCCCTGGACTTCGGCGGGCCGGGCATCGCCGCCCTGTGCGACCTCGCGGCCGTGCTGACGGCGGCCCCGGCGCGCCCCCCCCACCTCTACATCCCCAAGCTGGAGACGCTGGCCGAGGCGCGCTTCTGGGACGACGCTCTGGCGCTGGCCGAGGCGCAGCTGGGGCTGGAGCGCAACGCCGTGCGGGTGTGCCTCCAGATCGAGACCTTCACCGGGGTGCGCCAGGCCGACGTCCTGCTACATGCGCTGCGGGGCCGGGCGTATGGCCTGAACGCGGGGCGCTGGGACTACGTGTTCAGCCTGACGAAGCACCTGGGGCGGTCGCGCACGGTCCCGCTGCCCCCCCGCGCCGCCCTGGGCATGGACGTGGACGCCATGCAGGCCTACGCCGAGGCCCTGGTGCGCGTATGCCGCCGCCGGGAGGCCGAGGCCGTGGGCGGCACGGCGGCGGTCGCGCCGGACCCCCAGAACCCCCGCCCCGCCCTGGACGCCGTGCGGGTCGACAAGGCGCGCGAGGCGGCGCAGGGCTTCACGGCCGCGTGGGCCGGCTTGCCCGGGCTGCTGGGCGCGGTGCGGGAGGGCTTCGCGGATGCCCGGCCCGCCGCGTTGCCGCGCGAGACCCCGGAGCAGAGCCTCGCGCGGCTCACCACCCTGCCGGACGCGGGGCCGCTGCCCCTGGTGACCATGCGCGACACGCTGGGCCTCGCCCTCGACGTGTTCGCGGCGTGGTTCGCGGGCCGGGGCGTGATCGTACGCGCCGGGCGGCTGGAGGACACCGCCACCGCCGAACTCGCCCGCGCGCAGCTCTGGCAGTGGTGCCGGGTGGGGGCCGCGCTGGAAGGTGGCAAGCGCCTGACACCGGCGTGGTACCTGACCGAGCGCCGCGCCCTGCTCCCCGACGACCACCCCGCCGCGCGGCTGCTCGACCATCTGGTGCTCGCCGACGCCGCGCCTGCCTACTTTCCGCGCGAGGCCCAGCGGCTGGGTCTGGGAGAATACGCGCCGTGACCCTCTCTGCCGACCTCTCCCGCCTGAGCCGAGCGGCGCTGGACCTGTGCGCCGAGCTGGCGACCCTGACCGAGGTGCCGGGCCAGACCACCCGCACCTACCTGTGCCCCAGCGCCGCGCAGGTGCATACCCGGCTGTGCGCCTGGGCCGACCGCCTGGGCATGACCACCCGCCTCGACGCCGTGGGCAACCTGCGCTCGCGGCTCGAAGGACCGCGCGGCGCGCCTACCCTCTACCTCGGCTCGCACCTCGACACGGTCCCCAATGCCGGGGCCTACGACGGCATCCTGGGCGTGGTGCTGGGCTACGCGGCGGCCGAGGCCCTCCAGGCGGGCGGCCGGCCGCTGCCCTTCAGCCTCGAGGTGCTGGCCTTTTCCGAGGAGGAGGGCGTGCGCTACGGCGTGTCCTTCATCGGCAGCCGGGCACTCGTGGGCACCGCCGACGAGCTGCTGGACCGCCTCGACAAGGACGGCCAGAGCGTGCGCGAGACCATCCGCGCCTTCGGCCTCGACGAGACCGAGCTGCCCGGCGCGCTGGCCGAGGCGAACGCCCTGGGGTACCTGGAAGTGCATATCGAGCAGGGGCCGGTGCTTCAGGACGCGGGCGCGGCGGTCGGCGTGGTGAGCAGCATCGTGGGCCAGAGCCGCCTGACGCTTGACTTTGCCGGGCAGGCCGCCCACGCGGGCACCACCCCCATGACGCTGCGCCGCGACCCGCTGGCCGCCGCCGCGCGCTTCATGGTCGCCGCCGAGGACCTCGCGCGCGCCACCCCCGGCCTCGTCGCCACCGTCGGCATGATCGAGGCGCGGCCCGGCGCGGGCAACGTGATTCCCGGCGAGGTGAGCCTCTCACTCGACATCCGCCACGAGTTCGACGCGGTGCGCGCCGAGGCCCTCGCCGCCCTGCTGGACACGGCCGGGCGCGAAGCGGCGGCGCGCGGCGTGACCCTGGCCGTCACGCCGCGCATGGAGGAAAGCGCGACCCCGATGGACGCAGGGCTGCGCGCCGGGCTGCACGAGGCCGCCGCCGGGCTGGGCCTCGCGGCCCCCGAACTGGTGAGCGGCGCGGGCCACGACGCCCAGATTCTCGCCGCGCGGATGCCCGCCGCGATGCTGTTCGTGCGCTCGCCCAACGCCCTGAGCCACCATCCCGACGAGATGGTCGACCCGGAGGACGTGGACGCGGCCCTGGCGGTCGTCGTACGCCTGCTCGAAACCCTGGCCGGGGAGGCGCGGGCATGACCCTCGACCTCATCGTGCGCGGGGGCACGCTGGTCACGCCGGGGGGCGTACGCCGCGCCGACCTGGGCATCGCGGGCGGCGTGATCGCCGAAATCGCCGAGGAACTGACGACCCCCGCCCGCCAGGAACTGGGCGCGGCCGGGCGGCACCTGTTTCCGGGCGTAGTAGACGCGCACGTGCACCTCAACGAGCCGGGGCGCGCCGACTGGGAGGGCTTCACGACCGGCACGCGGGCACTCGCGGCGGGCGGGGCGACGACCTTCGTGGACATGCCGCTCAATTCCTCACCTCCCGTGCTGGGCGCGGCCGAGCTGGAGGCCAAACGAGCCCTGGGCGAACAGAAATCGCTGCTGGACTTCGCGCTGTGGGGCGGCCTGACGCCGGTCAACCTGGACCGCCTGGACGAACTGGCACAGGCGGGCACGGCCGGCTTCAAGGCCTTCATGAGCGACAGCGGCCTCGACGAGTTTCCGGCCGCCGACGAGGCCACGCTGCGCGCGGGGCTGGAGGCGGCGCGGCGGCACGGGCTGGTCGTGGCCGTCCACGCCGAGAGCCATGCCCAGACCCGCCGCCTGAGCGCCCAGGCCCGCGCGGGCGGGGCGCGCGGCGTGCGCGACTATCTCCAGACCCGCCCCGTCGAGGCCGAGCTGGAGGCGGTCGCCCTGGCCCTGGCCCTGGCCGGGGAAACGGGCGCGGCCCTGCACCTCGTGCACCTCAGCAGCGGCGAGGCGGTCGCGCTGGCGGCCGAGGCGCGCGCGCAGGGCGTGGACGTGACGGCCGAGACCTGCCCGCACTACCTGCACTTCACCGACACCGACGTGGAGCGGGTCGGGGCGGCCCTCAAGTGCGCGCCGCCGCTGCGCCCGGCCGCCGTGCAGGGCGAGCTGTGGGCCAGGGTGCTGGCCGGCGACGTGCAGATCGTGGGCAGCGACCATTCGCCCGCGCCGCCCTCCATGAAGACCAGCGACGACTTTTTCGAGCTGTGGGGCGGCGTCAGCGGGGCGCAGTCCACCTTGAACGTGCTGCTCACGGACGGGCACGCGCGGCGCGGCCTGGGGCTGGCCGAGGTCGCGGCCCTGAGCGCCCTGAACCCGGCGCGGCGCTTCGGTCTGGCAGGCAAGGGCGCGCTGGAGGTCGGGATGGACGCCGATTTCGCGCTCGTGGCGCTGGACGAGGCCTTCGTGCTGGAGGAGCTGCACGACCGCTGGCGGCAGAACCCCTACCGGGGCGAGACCTTCCGGGGCCGCGTGGAAGCGACCTACCTGCGCGGCGCGGCAATCTACGCACAGGGGCAATTCGTGGGCGAGCCGCGCGGACGCTGGCGGCGGCCCGAGGACAGGAGAAGCGTATGAAACACCTCGGCGTCACCCGCAGCGCGCTCGAAGCGTCGCACGCGGTCCTCACCCCCGAAACCTTCGTCCGCACGGCCCTGAGCGAGTGGCCGGGCAGCGCCGTCGTCGTGCATATCGCGCCGGTCATCGGCCTACGCGCCCGCTTCGTGCAGTTCACGGCCGAGATGCCCCAGGGCGCGCGGGCCACGGCCTCTGCGCAGGGCTTCCAGCGCTTCGCCTTCGTCCTGTCGGGCGAGGTCGAGGCCAGCGTGGACGGCGAGACGCGCACGCTGCGCGAGTCCGACTACGTGTTCCTGCCCGCCGGCACGGCCCACACCCTGACGGCCCTCTCGGCGGCGCGCGTGTCGGTGTTCGAGAAGCCCTACGAGGCGGCCCCCGGTCAGGCCACGCCCGGAACCGTGTGGGGTAATGAGCGCGCAGTCGCGGGCACGCCCTTCGAGGGCGACGACCACCTGCTCGCCCGCAAACTGCTGCCCGACGAACCCGCCTTCGACTTCATGGTCAGCACCATGAGCTTCGCGCCGGGGGCCAGCCTCCCCTATGCCGAAATCCACTACATGGAACATGGCCTCCTGATGCTGGAGGGCGAGGGCCTGTACAAGTTGCAGGACCGCTACTACCCGGTCACGGCCGGCGACGTGATCTGGATGGGCGCGCACTGCCCGCAGTGGTACGGCGCGCTGGGGCGCCACTGGAGCAAGTATCTGCTCTACAAGGACATGAACCGGCACCCGCTGGCGCTGCGGGGCGGGGGGTTGGACTGAGGAGGCTCGCCGGCCTGGCCCGCCTCGCCCCGCCTGCCTTCTGGCGGGGGTTTCGGGCCTTCTTGCCGCTCGTTCCGGGGGTGCTGCCCTTCAGCATGGTTGCGGGCATCGCGGCGGTGCAGGTGGGCTTCACGCCGCTGGAGTCGGTGATGTTCTCCGTGATCGGCTACGCGGGATCGGCGCAGCTCATCGCCGCGCAGCTCTACGGAGCGGGCAGCCCGCTGGCCCTCATCGTGCTGAGCAGCCTCGTGGTGAACCTGCGTTTCGCGATGTACTCGGCCTCGCTACTGCCGCTGTTCGGGGGCGTGCCCAACCGTGTGCGCTGGCCGCTGGCGTATCTGATGACCGACCAGGCCTACGCCCTGACGATGGGCCGCCCCGACACGGAGACGGACCCCGTGCCCTACTACGCGGGCGCGGCCGTGCCCATGTGGCTCACCTGGCAGACCGGCACGGCCGTCGGGGCACTGCTGGGCGCGCGCATTCCGCCCGAGTGGCCGCTGGACTTCGCGGTGCCCCTGAGCTTCATCGCGCTGCTCGTGCCGGTCCTGCGCACGCGCCCGCAACTGCTCGCGGCGGCGGTGTCGGGGGCGGCGGCGGTGGCAGCCCACGGCCTCCCCTTTCGCCTGAACCTGATCCTGGGAGCGGCCTGCGGGGTTGCGGCGGGCCTGTGGGCGCAACAGGCCGAGCGCCGCCGCACCGGGGCGCAGGCATGAAGGTCTGGCTGGTGATCGTCGGGGTGGGGGCCGTCAGCCTGCTGCTGCGGGCCTCGTCGCTGGTGCTGCTGCGCGGGCGCACGCTGCCGCCGGGCCTGCTGAATTCGCTGGGGCTGGTGCCGGCGGCGGTCCTATCGGCGCTGGTGGTCCCCGAACTCCTGGTGCACGGCGGCGACTTCCGCCCCCTGGGGCCGCGCCTCGTGGCTGGGGTCGCCGCCGCCCTCATCGCCTGGAAGACCCGCAACGTGCTGTGGACGCTGCTGGGAGGGCTGGGGCTGCTGTTCGGCTTTGAGGCGCTGGGCTGGCGCTGATCTGCCGAGAGACTGGAGGGGGCGTCCCGGAAGCTTGGCCCCGAGACGCCCCGCCCGCCGTTCAGACCGGATTCAGCCGGGAACCGGCAGACCCGCCTGACGCTTGTCTGCCACCGGCTCCTGGTCCAGCACCTGCACGGCCACGAGGTCCACCTCGCCCCGGAAGCGGATCAGCTCGGCCGCGTAGGGTGCCAGAACCACCGTCTGGGACGACACGTCGTCTCCGCCCAGGCGAGCGCCGCCCTCAGGCAGCCTCAGGGTGAGGGGGCGGGTCGGGTGGACGTTCAACAGGTGCAGCACCTGCGCGCCGTCCAGGGTAGACACCGACAGGTCGAGCTGTTCGGGCACGTGGCACAGCGGCACGCCCGCGCCTCGCAGCGCCCCTTCCAGCAGCCCGGCCAGCGTGTATTGCGGCAGGTCGCTGCCCAGGTAGTAGGCCTGCCCCGCCCCGAAGGCGTGCCGGGTGACGGCCGCGCCGCCCGCGTAGTAGTCCTCCGTGAAGGTGGCGAGTACCTGGGCCCCGTCCGGGTGGATGACTTCGGCCCACTGCGTGGCCTGGACCTCCTCACCCCCCTCCAGCCGGACCGCCGTCGTCTCGCCGGGTTGCAGGGGCGCCCATTCCTCGACCCACAGGCCCAGCACGTCGCGCAGCAGGCCCGGGTAGCCGCCGAGTTGCACGTGCTCGTGCTCGTCCACGATGCCGCTGAAAAAGCCCGTGAGCAGGGTCCCGCCCCCCTGCACGAAGGCGCGCAGGTTGCCCGCCGCCCCCGCCGTCAGCAGGTAGCCGTTGGGCAGCGCCACCACGTCGTAGGCGCCCAGGTCGGCCTCCGGATGCACGAAGTCCACGTTCTGGCCCAGGCCGCGCAGCGCCGCGTACCACTTGCGCACCAGGGGCATGAGCTTGAGGGCCGAGGGCTTGCTGTCGAGTTCCAGCGCCCACCAGTTGTCCCAGTCGAACATGACGGCCACGCGCGAACGCACGCTGGCCCCGGTCAGGGCCGAGAGCGACTTGAGTTCCTGGCCCAGCGCCCTGACCTCACGCCATACCCGCGAGCGCTCGGGGCCGACGTGCTGCACCATGCCGCTGTGGTACTTCTCGGCCCCGGCGCGTGACGCCCGCCACTGGAAATACATCAGGCCGCTGGCCCCGTGTGCGAGCGCCTGATGGTTCAGGACCCGCATCAGCCCCGGCCGCTTGGGCGCGTTGTGCTGGCGCCAGTTCACGGCGCTGGGGGCCTGCTCCATCAGGATCCAGCGCTGGCCGCCGCGCAACGAGCGCATCAGGTCGTAGCTCATGCCCGCGTCGAGGTGCGGGGCCGCGTCGCTGGGGTCGGGGTAGGCGTCGAGCGACACCACGTCCTCCTCGCGCGCCCACTTGTGGTAGTCCAGGCCGGGCAGAAAGCCCAGGAAGTTGGTCGTGACCGGAATTTCCGGCGTGACCTCGCGCAGCACCTCTACCTCCAGGCGGTAGAGCTCCAGGATGTTGTCGCTGGAAAAGCGCCGCCAGTCGAGCTGCTGGGTGGGGTTGGGGTAGGTGGGCGCGCGGCGCGGCGGCTGGATCTCCGCCCAGTCGCCGTAGCGCTGGCTCCAGAAGGCGGTGCCCCAGGCGGCGTTCAGGGCGTCCAGGGTGCCGTATTTGCCGCGCAGCCACGCACGGAAGTTTTCGGCGCACAGCCCGCAGTAGCACTGGTCGATGTGGCAGCCGTACTCGTTGTTCACGTGCCACATCCGCAGGGCGGGGTGGGCGGCGTAGCGCCGGGCGATCTGGCGCGTCAGCGCGCGCACGTGCTCGCGGAAGGCGGCGTGGCTGGGGCAGTAGAGCTGCCGCCCGCCCACCTCCAGGCGCACGCCGTCGGCGGTCACGGGCTTGGAGTCCGGGTACTTCAGCGACAGCCAGGGCGGCGGCGAGGCGGTGGCGGTCGCCAGGTTCACGCCGACGCCGTGTTCGTGCAGCAGGTCCATGACCTCGTCGAGCCAGCCGAAGTCGTACTCGCCGGGCCGGGGTTCGAGCAGCGCCCAGGAGAAGATGCCCAGCGAGACGAGGTTCACGCCCGCCTCGTTCATGAGTCGCGCGTCCTCGCGCCACACGTCGCGCGGCCACTGCTCGGGGTTGTAGTCGGCGCCGTAGATGACGCCGCCAAAGGATTTGATGTCGAACATGACAGACCTCGGGGACCGGCCCCCGCTCAGGGCAGGGGGCGCGGCAGGAAGGGCGGTGTGGTGGGCCGGGGAGCAGGGAGGGGCAAGCGCGGCCCTCCCCTGCCCCCGGCGGCGTCTCAGTCCTTGACCGCGCCGCCCGCGATACCCGCCACGAAGTGACGTTGCAGCGCGAGGAACAGGGCCAGGAAGGGCAGGGTGGCGATGGTGGTACCGACCATCAGCGCGCCCCAGGAGACGCGGGTGAGGCCGACCAGCGTACCCAGCGCCACCGGCATGGTGTAGCTGTCTTTCTGGTTCAGCACGATCAGGGGCCAGAGGTAGTCGTTCCAGCTCGCCAGGAACAGCAGGATGGCGAGCGCCGCCAGCGCCGGGCGCACCACCGGCAGGGCGATCTGCCAGAAGGTGCGCCACTCGCCCGCACCGTCGATGCGCGCGGCGTGCAGCAGGTCGTCGGGCACCGTCTGGAAAGCCTGGCGCATGTAGAAGATGCCGATGGTGTTCGCCAGGGTGGGCAAAATGACTGCCCAGTAGGTGTTGCTCAGGTGCAGGTCGCGCGCCACGAGGATGAACTGCGGGATGATGGTCACGAAGCTGGGGATGGTCAGCGTGGCGAGGATGATCCCGAACAGCAGATTGCGGCCCCGGAAGGCGTACTTGGCGAAGGCGAAGCCGGCCATGCTCGTCAGGAGCATGCTCAGGAGGGTGTAGAGCACCGAGATGACCGTGCTGTTGGCGAGCGTGCGCACGAAGTTGGTGTCGGCCTGGAGCTGCCGGAAGTTCTCGGCGAAGGCCCCGCCGAAGCCCAGGGGCGGCGCCGGGCTGAAGATGGCCGAGTCCGGGTGCGTGCTGAACACGACCATCAGGTACAGCGGCGCGAGGAACAGCAGCGCGAGCGGAATGAGCAGGGCGTGCAGGGCCACGCTCTTGCCCAGGTCGCGGTTGCGGCGCGCGCGGGCGGCGTCCCGGGCCTGCGTCCCGGCGTTCAGGGTGCTGTGGGTGGTCACGCGTCCCTCCCGAACAGGCGCAGCTGCACGAGGCTCACGACGGCGGCGATGGCCGCGACGGTGTAGGCGATGGTGCTGGCGTAGCCGAAGTTGAAGCTGCGGAAGCCCTGCTGGTACAGGTAGGTGCCCAGCGTCATGGTGGCATTGCCGGGGCCGCTGTTGGTGATCAGCGCGGGTTCGGTGAACAGCTGGAGCGTGCCGATCAGGCTCAGCACGAGGCAGAACAGCAATGTGGGCCGCAACATCGGCACCGTGATCTTCCAGAACTGCTCCCAGGGCGTCGCGCCGTCGATGGAGGCGGCCTCGTACAGTTCTTCCCGGATGCCCTGGAGGCCCGCGAGCAGGATGATGGCGTTGTAGCCGGTCCAGCGCCACAGCAGCGCCAGGATGATGACCGTCATGGCCGGTCCCGGCTGGTTGAGCCAGTCCACCGGGGGCAGGCCCAGCCCGCCCAGGGCGCGGTTGACCATCCCGAAGTCGGTGTTGAACAGCAGCCGGAACACGGCCGAGTAGGCGACCGTCCCCACGACCAGCGGCGCGAAGAAGGCGAAGCGGAAGAGCCCACGTGCCCGCAGCATCCGGCTGTTGAGCGCGACGGCCAGCCCGGTCGCCATCAGGAGCATGGTCGGCACCTGGATGATCAGGATGACGAAGGTGTTTTTCAGGGCCGTGCGGAAGAATTCGTCACCGGCCAGCCGGGTCCAGTTCGCCACGCTCCAGGGGGCGGTGGCCCCGAGGCGCGAGTCTTTGAAGCTCAGCAGGAAGGAACTGACGATGGGCCACGCCCAGAAGGACGCGAAGATGAGCAGGTAGGGCAGGACGAACAGGTACGGCGCGGCCTGGAAGCGCCGGCGGGCGCGGGGCGGCGTGGGCAGGGTGGTGGTCATGAACGTACCTCTGGGGAAAAGGGCGGTGGGGTCGTGGGCGGCCTCAGCGGCCCTCCCCTTCCCCCACCCAGGTCCCGCAGGACCGTGACTCGGCGGCGCCCGCTTACTTGGCGACGGCCAGGCCGGTCGCGCTGCTGATCTTCTTGGCGGCGTCGTTCAGGGCTTCCTGGGCGGTCTTGTACTTGCCCTTGAGGTAGTCGGCCTGCACCACGATCATGATCTGGCGGGCGTCCTGGAAGTACTGGGTGCCGCGCGCCTGGGGAACGTCGCCCAGGGTCCCCAGAATGGTCTGCCAGACTTTCTGGTTGCCCCAGTAGGCCTGTCCCTGCGCGACGTAGGGGTCCTTGGTGGCCGAGAGCAGGCTGGGGACCAGACCCTCACCCTTGAGCATGGCGACCTGCCCCTGCGCGGTGCCCAGCGCGTACTGCATGAAGGCGAAGGCCGCCGCCTTGTTCTTGCTGCTGGCGGGCAGGGCCAGGGCGCTGCCGCCCAGGTTCGCGGCGCGCGGGCCCCCGGCCTTGCTGGCGGGCATCAGGTACACGCCCCACTTGCCTTTCTGGTCGGGCGCGTTGGTGCGGATGGTGCCCTCGTACCACGCGCCGTAGATGGCGCTGGCCGCCTTGCTGGCCTTGATGCCCGTGATCTGGCCGCCCCAGTCGCCGGTGGCGAGGACCTGCGCGTCGTTGAGCTTCTTGATGGTGCTCAGGGCCGTGACGCAGCCGGGCTGCGCGATGGTGACCTGGGTGGCGGCGTTGTTGAAGTAGAAGCAGCCGTTCTGGTTGGCGAGCATGCGGAACCACTCGTCGTCCTGGCCGTTGGCGATGGTCGCGATCTTGACCTTGTTGCCGAACTTGGTGTTCAGCTTCTTGCCCGCCGCCAGGAAGTCGTCCCAGGTGCGGATGGCGGCGGGGTTGATGCCGGCCTGCTGGTACAGGTCGCGGCGGTAGAAGATCACCACGGGGCCGGAGTCCCAGGGCATCGCGTAGCGTTTGTTGTTGGCGGTCAGCTCGGTCCACTTGAAGGCCGGGAAGTTCTTGACGAGCTTGTCCGCGCCCAGCGTGTTCAGGTCGGTGAAGCAGTCGGGGAAGCGCGCCCAGAACACCTCGGCCTCGTTGTTCTCGATGGAGTACACGTCCGGCAGGTCGGCGCCGCCCGCCGCGCAGCCCGCCAGGCCCCGGTCGTACACGTTCTGGTTGCCCAGGTCCACGACCTCGACCTTCACGTTGGGGTACTGCTTGTTGAAGCCGGGGATGGTGCTCTGAAGCGCCTTGGCCGCCACGTCCCACGACCAGACGGTGACCGTACCCGAGAGCGAGGTCTGGGCAGCGGCCGTGGTGAGCAGGGTCAGGGCGGACAGCAGGATCATTTTCTTCATCTGGGCCTCCGAAGGCGGGAAAGGACGGGGGACGACGAGTTCAGCAACCGGTTTCTCGTGTGCGCTACGGTGGCTGCGGCGCGGTAGGCCGCCGCGTCCGGGCTTCCAGCCGAAGCCTTTGACCGAGCGATTTGACTGTGATACCTGATCAGCATACAGTCTGGGCAACCGGTTTCTCAAGGGGGCACTCATCCGCAAGAAGGCGACCACCATCTACGACATCGCCCGGCAGGCGCAGGTTTCCGTCTCGACGGTCTCGCGCGTCCTGAACGGCAACAGTGCGGTCAATGCCGAGTTGCGCACGCGGGTCGAGGCGGCCATGCACGACCTGCGCTTCCGGCCCAACCGGATCGCCCAGACGCTGTTCCATCACCGGTCGCACACGCTGGGCTGCGTGCTCCCCGACATCGTGAGTCCCTTCTTCGCCCAGCTGTTTCTGGAACTGGAGGTCGGGGCCTTCGAGCGCGGCTATACCATCATTCTGGGCAATACGGTCAGCACGCCCGCGCTGGAACGCACCTATCTCCAGACCCTCGCCGAGCGGCAGGTGGACGGCCTGCTGTACCTCGGCGGCCTGACCAACGCGCTGGCCGTCGCCCCCGAGGACCTCGCCCTGCTGCGTGACCTGGCTGAGCGGCTGCCCATCGTGACCGTCAACGGCGACCTGCCGGAGGTCGGCATCGTGACGAGCGTACGCTCGGACGAGGCGAGCGGCATGCGGGCGCTGCTCTCGCACCTGCGCGCGCAGGGCCATACCGACATCGCCTTTCTGGGCGGGCAACCCGACGTGACCAGCACGGCTGAGAAGTTGCAGGTCTACCGCGACCTGTGCCCCGACCATCCGCCCGAGTGGGTGCAGCCGACCGGCCTGGATATCGACGCGGGCATCCGGGCGCTGTGCAATCTGATGGGCGCGGCGCGGCGGCCGAGCGCCGTGGCCTGTATCAACGATCTCGTGGCGGCCGGAGTGCTGACGGCGGCGCGGGCCCGTGGCCTGAATCTGCCGGGCGACCTCTCGGTCACCGGCTTCGACGACGTCTTCCCGGCCCGGATCACGGCCCCGCCGCTGACCACCGTCAACCACAATTACGCCGAACTGGCCCGACAAGCTCTCGACGCGCTGCTGCTGGGCATCGAGGGGCAACCGGCGCCGCGCACGGTGACCGTGCCGACGCTGCTTGTCGGGCGGGATTCGGTGGCTCCCCGGCCGGGCTGATCCCGCCGGGGAGCCAGGCAATCTCAGTGGGCGCCTGCCGGGTCGTGGGCCAGCACGCGCCGGGTGGCCTCGTCCAGAATGGCGCGCATCTGCTCAGGCGTCTGCGCCTCGACATAGACCCGCACCACCGGCTCGGTCCCCGAGGCGCGGAACATGGCCGAAGCGCCGCCCGCCAGCCCCAGCTTTACGCCGTCGCGGGTATTTACCGACTCGACCGCGTACCCAGCCACCTCGCCGTAGGTCTGGGCCGCCGCGAGCAGCGCCGCCTTGTCGAAGGCCGCGCTCAGGTGCAGATCGTTGCGGTCATAGTGGTGCCGGAACCCCACCTCCACCTCAATGTCGGCAAAGAGTTCGGCCACGCCCCGGCCGCTGCTCGCGATGGCCTCGATCAGCAGCAGGCTGTTGAGCAGACCGTCGCGCTCAGGGATGTGGCCGCGCGACGACAGGCCGCCCGACTCCTCGCCGCCGATCATGACTGCCAGCTGTTCGTCGGCCTGTCCTTCCAGGAAGGCGTCGGTGATGTACTTGAAGCCCACTGGCGTTTCGACGAGGTCCAGACCCAGCTTCTGCGTCAGCAATTCGATCACGCGGCTGCCCGACACCGTCTTGACGACGCGCCCGCGCAGGCCCCGGGCGTACAGGTGCTTGATGAACACTGCGAAGATCTGGTGGCTGTTGAAGAACGTGCCGCCGGCCGCGACGGCCCCCACCCGGTCGGCGTCGCCGTCGGTCACGACGCCTAGCGCGATCTCGGGATCGGCTGCCATCAGGCCCATCAGTTCGCCCAGGTTCTGCGGGATCGGCTCGGGATTGACGCCGCCGAAGAGCGGATCGGGGTGGCCATGCAGTTCGGTCAGCTCCAAGTTCAGCCCGGCGTGACGCGCATAACCGGTGAGCCAGCCACAGGCCGCGCCGCCCATCGCGTCGTGTACGACCCGGCCCCGGTAGGCGCGCAGGGTGGGCAGGTCGAGCTGCCGGTTGAGCTGCTCGTAGTACGCCTGCCGGATGTCGAGCGGCCGGATCTCACCCTGGCGGCCGCTGTAGGCCACCGGCTCCCGCAGGGCGCGCTCGATCTGGGCGACTGTGGACGGGGTAGCGCTGCCGCCATAAGCCCCTTTAATCTTGTACCCGCTGTACTGCGGGGGATTGTGCGAGGCCGTAATCATCACACCACCCGCCGCTCCGTGATGTACGACCGCGTAGGACAGGGCGGGCGTAGGCAGGTATTCGCGCGCCAGCAGAACATCCAAGCCCTGCTCGGCCATCGTCTCGGCCACGACGCTCGCGAAGCCCGCCCCCTGGAAACGGGTGTCGAAGCCGACGACCACCAGGGTGCCGCCCGTCTCGCGTAGCGCCTGGGCATGGGCCCGCGCCACTGTGCGGACGTTCTCGTAGGTGAAGTCATGCGCGATGATGTCGCGCCAGCCGTCGGTTCCGAAAGTAATGGGCATAGTGATTCCAGAACTATTGTAAGCCGCCTATGACCAACTACCCCTATACTTCACTGCGTGACCCGCATTCCCAAGGCAGCTGCCTTCTCTCCCCCACGCTGGGTCAGCTGGCTACTCGCCCTCATACCGGTCTTTCCTCCATTGTACCTTGTTGCCTTCAGTGTACTTGGGAAACTGCGTACACTACCTCAAGCTGCGCGTGGTATACTTTTTTTCTTTGCAGCTACTCAGCTATTGGCAGCGATCTTTACACCTCAGCCACTTCTTTCTCTAGGACTCGCCCTACTACGTACTATTGTAATTTTGGCTATGATTGCAGCAGGGGTTTATCTTAAACAAAGCCGCAATTTACGCCCTCTCTTATGGGGACAGCTTCTAATTTGTGGGACGGCATGGTTGTACACGCTTACTACTCAAGGCTGGATAGGGGTACAACAGAGATTAAGTCATCCTTACTACTATATTGTGTCTTTGGGCTTAATAGCAGTCGTAGCAATGTGGTTCGTGATTTTTTGGAAAGGTGGCGCTGCATGGTGGCGTTGGCCAGCTGGCATATTAGCACTAATTACCTTTGTTGCATCCGGCAGCAGAGGTCCTCTGCTTGCTCTCGTAATTGGCTCACTTGTAGCTTTGCTAATAAATAATAAAAATAAGCTACTTTTATCATTTACCATTCTGGTAATAACCGTAACAGCCTTCCTAGCCATCAGCTTAAATTTACCATTCAAACCTCTTGAACGTTTGACCAGTGATCAGACAAGCGGACGTGAGTACGTGTGGCAAGATGCAATAAGAGGCTGGGAGACTTCGCCTTTAGGCGGTGTAGGACCATATCAAGGCGGGGCATACTTAACTTACTTATTAAAAGAAGGATGTCAATTAACGCCATCCCTGGAACGTAATGGAGTCAACTGTCCAGATAAGATAAAATCATTGACAAGTATCTGGTTAATAGCTCACAATGCTTGGCTTCACTGGATGTTGGAGAGCGGCATAGTTGGTTTGAGTGGTTTTATAGTATTAATGCTGTATTCAGCATACAAAAGTATTGTACTGCGAGATTCTTTCGTTTTAGCGATAGTTTTTGGATTTATGGCTATGAATCTTGTAGATGTGGTTGTAGCAATACCCAGTCCTCATTTTTCGGAGTTGTGGTGGGCGGTAGTAGGAATCTCTATTTATGAAGATAAGCCCACTAGTGATGTGTCATTAAAGAGAAGACTGAATGTCTAATACAATTCCAAAACTGCAAGTTGATAGTGATGTGGATTTTCGTCTCCAAGGTTTTAGCGATCAAGAGCCCTGGGGACGGTGGAGTGTTGGAAAGACGTCTTCTATTGAGTTTACTATTAATAAACCGGAAACACTCAATTTATCATATCAGGGCGTATTGCCTTTTAGTGAACAAAGACTAGTTGTATATTTGAATGGAATTTCCATTGGCGACTTTAGACAACCTCCTGGTAATACTAATACTAGATTTGCCCAGAAATTTGTTTTTAATGCATCCGCCGGTACTCAAAAAATAAGCTTTTCGACCAATCGCAGTCTTCTAGATCAACCAAATAATACTCTCAATGAGTATCGAGATTTAAGTGTTTCTTTTGAAATATTTGAAATTAATGTACCTGAAAGAATAGATATATTGCATCCTCACAGCAATTTGCCTCTTAATTCTTTATATGGAGTTTTCCCCAACCTCACTACTCCTATTTATTTACCAACAGGAGATTCTGGTCTAAGCTTTTTTCTGAAGCAATCTACTACGAAAGAGCTTAAAATTATATATGCGCTATTACCCACATACTCTGGCCAAAAATTTAATTTTTTTCTAGATGGTGAACAGATAAATCAGGTTTTTCACAAAGGCTCAGGCTTAGTAAAAGGCGAGCTTAAGATAGGATTGGTACATGCTGGTGCTCATCGGGTAGATATAAGAAGTACTCGTAATAAAACTAACCAACAAATTTATGACTATCTTAGAGCGAACACTTCACTGGAAAACAATCAAGTCCTGTTCTATGTGAATAGCCTAGAAATAAGTCCTATAGATAGTAAGTCTATAGAAAACAATTCAATATTATACTTTACATTTCTTATTATTACTTTAATATCTTCATTTATTATTTTATACATTTTGTTGTTTAGACCCATCCTTCTGCATAGGTATAGATTTATTAGAAAGTAGTGCCGTGGTATACATGTTTAGAGCAAGCATAGACTCAGGATTTACATCTACATATGCCGAAAAAGCGTTTTCAGATGCGAGCGTCTGAGAGTGTCGACGTAACAGTCTCTCTGGGAGCGCGCCCGCATTCTGATAGACCGCCTGCTTGCCGTTCCTCCCACGGCTTACCAGCAACGCAGCCTCGGGACTGCGTTATGCCTTTTGCTCAATCCAGACACCAAGACCGTGCTTCATCAAGCCGAGACCGTCATTGCCAGTGCCCTCAGTCGCTTTTTCGACGAGTACGACTGGGATATTACCGTGTACTGGACGCTCTTGGGAACGCTCAGTGGGGCCTCCTGCTTCAGACGGCGAGGCGGGAGCACCATCCATGCCTCCGGCTGAGTGTCGATCTCACCAGCGTCCCGAAAACGGGACGCCAGCTATCGTTCGTCCGCGGCTGTAACGAGGTTTACGACATCCACTTCGTGGTCCCGTTTGCACACTACGGGCCCCTGAAATTTCTACTGGGCTACCGGGTATACCGCGGCAGAAGGATCTTTATGCCTGTCATGCTTGCTCGTGACCTATTACACACCGTTCAAGACACCATTCGCACCCAGTTCTGGGTGCGCGTCCCCACAGGCAGTGACTTTGAAGCTGCCGCCTTTTTGGACGAGGTTCAGATACTGGGCTTCGAATTCGTGGTCGGCGTGCGGTCCACCAGGCGCACCGAGCATTCTGTGCATCTTACCGTTGCCGATTGCCCGCGTATCAGATACATCAAGCTCCAGAATTGGCCACACGACACTCTGACGCTCGGCGGCATTCAACATGGCTAGGGCGTGTGCTCATGGCTGGGAGAGGATATGGGTTGAATAGGGTGAGCACGTGAGCTTTCCTCTTGAAGCCATCCTCCTTGATAAGGCCGCCAAACGCCATGCGCCTGACTTCCCCACCGTCGTCCTGTCGAAGGGCATCACACTGCTCCCAGTCACTGACGACGTCTTCGATCAAGTTGCTGCCACGTCTCCCGGCAGTGAGACGCGGGGCCCGTTCTGGAAGCTGAGCGGCGCTCTTGAAGCCCTGATCATTGACGTTTCACGCCACTGCCGAGTCGCCTATATCGAAGCAGACTACTTTGGGGGGACAGGCACGCAAACCGCCGCTGTCTGGAACAACGGCGGGGTGATTATGGAGCCTGAACGCGCAAACGGCATTGGGCCGATTAACCGTGCGCTGAGCGCTTTGGGCGTGATTGCCGCACCTGGAAAGATGAGTTTGACGCAGTCAAACTCGGAAGACACCGGCGAATCTCAGCTTGGACGGACAAGGCACCGGAGGTCTAAGCTCGTGATTTAAGCCGACCGCGCTTGTCGCGGTCGTTTGTTCTGGGATCGAAAGTCGTCAGGCGCTCTTTTTCAAGGCGGGGAAGCGAGGTGCGCGTCCTGAGCACTTCCCTTTGGGTCGTCCCGGTGAACGGCCTGACGGTTTTGGCGCGCACGCTGGACTTCCCAGGGGCACCAACAGCTGGACAAAACCTTGCCTGACTCGACTTGGCGTCAAGCGACCACGTTCCTGTGGTCGCTGCCATGGAAGACGGGCATCGGTCACCACCGGCTGAGCCAGGCGCAATTGGGTGAAGGCCAGCAGCACCAACAGCGTCCAACGGTCCGCCTGCTCCGGATGACGCAGACGTGGTGTTTCCCAGTTCAGCGTCTGTTTGCAAAAGCGGAAGGTATGTTCCAGATCGAACCGACGCGTGTAGGCGCGCCACAGCATCGCCAGATCCGGCACGCCTGGTCCCCGCCACCAGAGCCAGAACGCCTGCGGTTGACGCGTTTCCCGGGGCAACTTCGCCACCTCCAACAACAACACGGTCCCGCTATATGTCGGCTTGAAGTGACGCGATCCTGGCCGCGTGTCCTGAGTGGTCTTGACGTGCAGCCCCGTCCAGGCACGCACATGGACCGTCCCGTACTGCTCCGTGGTTTCCAGATGCTCCAGATGGGGTGCCGGCCAGGTGGTCTGATCCGCGCACAGAAACTTGGCGCCATGAATGCGTGGGCGACCTCCCTGGGGACCCGGACGCGTCATGACGTCAAAGAAGAACCGCCGGTTCCGCCGTACACGGACCAGGACGCTGACTCTGTCAGCGTCTTTGAGCTTCGACAGACGGGTCGGGTCATACCCGCCATCGAACACGAACAGCGGTGATGCGGTCCCTGGGGGCAACAGCCTGCGGACGTGCTGGACCTGTTCATCGGCAATCTCGTGCGCCGTGCGATCAGGGGTGACTCGACGCACATCGAGAGGTGCGGTCCAGCTGCTGCTGACAGGTCCAAGCTGGGCGACCCAGGAGGAAGACCAGCCCGCGACCACAGGCTTTCCAGCGCTGTGACGACTTGGGTGATAGAAGTACCCCCGCTGCGGACTGGTCTCGGCATCGTTTCGGACCCAAGTCGAGGTATCGATGGCGAAGACGAGTGGCTGGTCGTGGTTCAGGGTGGTGCCGACAATCTCTCGAACACGCTCGGTATCGAGCGTGCCCCGAGTCAATGCCGCGTACAGGCTGCCATGACCGCGCTCAAAGGGTCCCTGCAAGCTGAGGTGCGCGAAGCTGGGCACCAGTCCCGCCACGGTGATGGCGTCAAACAGGTTGAACAATGCATCTGAACGATGGTCGAAGCAGTGGTAAACGTCGTTCCGAAAGGCCTGCAGACGGTCAAGCAGAGCTGAGGCGTTCATGCTCGATGGTACAGAACGCCCCCTACAGCGGCTTCAAACAGTTAAATCACGAGCTTAGAGGCTGAGGACAGAACGAAGGGAGAAAACGGTCGCATGGCAGACTGAGCCATGCCACGCAAGAAAACCGACCCTGGACTCGCCATCACCCCACTCTCCGAGCAAGGGCTGGACATGATGGAGATGCTCGAAGGCATGGCTGGCGACCTGGCCATGGAGAGCGGTGAGGCCATGATGGCCGCCGTAGAGTTCGAGAAGGCCCTGCTGAACATCGCGCATACGCTGGCTGGACAGGCGATCCGTGTGGACGAGCTTGCCCAGGAAGATGAGCGCGTCAAAGCCGCTGAACGGCAGATCAAGCTCTTGGGAAAGCTCTACAAACAACTCCAAGTGATCACGCAATCTGCGGGGCGCTGAGCGCCCCGCGCGTCCGGCGCCAGACGATCAAGGCACAGGCCAGCTGAGCCAACGCTAGGAACGAAGCGCTGCTTCGTTCTCTCCTGACCGCAAGCTTGCGATAGGACACTAGCCAGCTCAACGTCCGTTCGACCCGCCACCGATGCCGGCCCAAGGTGGAGCTCGACTCCACCCCTCGCTGAGCAATACGCGGCACAATCCTCCGGTGAGTCAGGGCGCGGCGACAACGGCCAACGTCGTAGCCCTTGTCGGCATAGAGCTTGGTCGGACGTCGGCGGGGCCGACCTCGCCTTCCATTGCGCATCCCAGGAACCGCATCGACGATCGCTTCCAGTTGCTTCGAGTCGTGGACGTTCGCGCCAGATAGCCTGATGGCTAGGGGGAGGTCCTGACCGTCAATGAGAAGGTGCAGCTTGCTGCCAGCCTTGCCCCGGTCGGTGGGGTTGGGCCCGGTGTGCGATCCACCACGGGGTGCAGGAATGCTGATGGAGTCCAGCGCAGAACGGGACCAGTTCAGGCACCCATGATGGTGCGCATGGTCGAGCGGGATGCGCCTGTGGCGCATCCACACGCCCCCACGTTGCCACTCCAGAAAGCGACGCTCATAGGTTCGTTCACTCCCCAGGCCCAAGACCACCGGTCACTGACGCCAAGGCAGACCCCATCGCAGGAGATAGAGGATGCCCGCGAAGGTCTGGCGCTTGGCCTGTCGTTAGCGACCCCTCTGGGCCGCGCAGGCGGCGCAGGAAATATAGGCTCGACCAGCGTCCAAAGTTCGTTCGGCACCAGTTGCTCGACCATGCCTGGACTCTATCGCTCTCCGTTCTGTCCTCAGCCCCTAAGCACCGTCCCAACCGCATTTTCTGGGGTCGAAGTCAATTCCTATTCGCGGTTATTATTTTTCCTATCACGGAAATGCATTTCGATAAGATCATTTACTAATTTTCTTACTTCATTTTCAAATCTTTCACCACTAAAACGAAGGGCGTTAGTCCTACAATCTTCTGGCTTAAAATCACTATTCAACTCAAATTTTGATACAGCATCTATTAGTGAATCTACCGTCTGTTCGGGAAATAGAATTCCAGTTCGCCCATCTATAATAGTTTCAGCTGATCCACCCTGCCCATATGCAATTACAGGAGTACCACAGGCTTGGGCTTCAACAGGAACAATTCCAAAATCCTCCTCAGCTGCAAATATGAATGCTTGTGCCCTCCTCATGTAATCACGCATACTCTCGAAAGATTGATATCCCAGTATCTTTATATTAGGTGTCGCCAAGGATCGAATTTTATCCATCTCTGGGCCATTACCGATCACGATTAGTTTTTTATCTGGCATTTTAGCAAAGGCAGCTACAATTAAATCAACACGTTTATAAGGTACTAATCGCGACGCTGTTAGATAAAAGCCACCCTTTTCTGTTCCTGGAGTGAAATTGTCTACCTCTACCGGCGGATAAATAACCGTAGATTTACGACGATATACCTTCCAAATACGTTTAGCAATAAAATTAGAATTAGCTACAAATACATCTACGCCTGAGGATGTTCTAACATCCCATAGGCGAATATAATGCAAAATAATTCTTGCAAAAATTGATTTTATACCTCTGACTATATTTGCTTCAGCCAAGTACTGGTGCTGCAAATCCCATGCATAACGTATGGGAGAATGACAGTAACAAATATGCAGTTGTCTAGGGCCGGTAATTACCCCTTTGGCCACCGCATAGCTACTTGAAATCACTACATCGTACGTAGATAAGTCAAATTGTTCAATCGCAATAGGCATCAGTGGTAGATAATTACGATATGCAGTCTTAGCCTTAGGAAGACGCTGAATGAAAGAGGTTTTAACTTTTTTATTACGTATGAATTTTCTTTGATCTTGACTCAGGAAATCAACAATACTGAATATTTCAGCCTGAGGGAAAATATTTATTAGTCTTTCTAGGACTTTCTCTGCTCCTGCTTCGGTAACTAACCAATCATGTATTATAGCAACTTTGATTTTTCCAAACGTCTCTTGATTTTTCACTCTTCTCCTTTCTAAACATATCTTTCGACATTAATCTTTTAAAGTATATCTTTTAGACAATCTGTATAGAACTAATATCCGTATAATAATCTATTTATCCAAAATAGATTCGATCTCTAGATCCAAATTTTGGATCATATTTTCGATGTCAAATTTTTCTTTAGCGTGTTTAAAGCCAGCGATTGCTATTTCATTGGCTAATTCCCGATCATTAAGAAGCCTAAGTATACTTTCAGTTAGTTCTTTTGAATCGTCCGGTGGTACTAATAAACCATTATATCCATTTTGTACAATTTCTAATGCCCCACCGGCTGCCGTAGCAATTACAGGACGCCTAGATAACATACCTTCTATAATTACTCGTCCCAATGGTTCAGCAACTGTGGAAGTATGTAAGACAATATCTACAGATCGCATCAAAGCAGGTACATCCTCACGAAATCCTAAAAAATGAACGCGTTCTTCTAGATCCCAATCTTTAACCAGATTTTTTAGATGTTCTACATAATCCTTTTCTCCAAAAATAGCATCCCCTACGAATATTGCGTGAACTCCAGGTAAATCCCTCAAAGACTCTAGTAAAATATGTTGCCCTTTCCATGGTGAAAGTCGACTAAAAACTCCCACTAGAGGCTCATCACTTATACCGAGAAGTGAGCGTAAATCGGGTATACCATTTCCTGCTTGACTGATTATTTGTTTTGTGTCTAAACCATCATGGATTACACGTACTTTATTAAGGTTGCCACCCTGGTCTAAAAGTGCCTGTGCGCTAGCCTGGGAATTAGCAATAACTAGTTTGACTAAATTATTAGACACTATTTTAACTATACGTCTCATATTTTGACTAAAGTGCTCTGAACTCATAATATCACGCAAAAACCAGAGAACTGGTTTACGAGTCAGAAAGCCTACTATTGCACAAACCATAAGAGCTTTTTGGGTATTAGGGACAATTAAGTCATACTTTCTAGCTTCAAAAGTAGTTTGAGCTACCAATTTTATTATACTTAAAAAAGATTTTATATTCGGTATCTTATTAGAATCTCTACGTATTTCTCTAATGTCTTGAGACAAACTAATTATCTTTACACTAATACCAAGAGATTCTAATCGATTTCTAAATGGCCCATCCTCAAAGAGAACAACCTTACTTCCTTCTGAATAATATTTAGCTACATCTATTAGTGATAGCTCCGCCCCTCCAAGCTGACCACTCTGATCTACAAATAGGATACGTTTACTCATATAGATGTAATATCCTTATATAATTCCAGATATTCGTAATTCATTCTTTCAACAGTAAATATATCTAGATCTTGATAAGCTTTAGTAGACATCTCCATCCGATATTCTGGCGATTCCAACAGTTTTTCTAATTCAAAAGCTAACGCGGTGGGATCTGCTGGTGGAACTAAAATTCCAGCTTGACCATGTGAAAGTGCTTCTGGAATACCCCCTACGTTACTAGCAACTATTGGAAGACCCATTTCTCGCGCCTCTATCAAGACAAGCCCAAATGACTCTTTTAGAGTAGGAAAGGCAAAAATATCAGCACTTAGCATATATCTTTGTGGTTGAGGATCAAACCCAACAAAGTGTATTTTGCTACCTACACCGGTATTATTTGCTAAAGTTCGCGCTATCTGCCAATCGAGCCCACCCACGAAATACAGGTGCGCATTAGGAAATCTAGATGATAGATTTTTAAACGCTTCGATAATAATGTCACTACCTTTACGTTTTAATACAGCTCCAACTACAACAATAGCAGGGTGATTGAGATCTACCGGAGTGATTTCTTGGAGTGATTTACGGCGCGGACTACCTATAGTACCATTTAATATGACCCTTAATTTACCCCTGTCAATTCCACGCCTTATCATAGCATCTTTCACATTTTCGCTAACAGCTACAACTCTGTCACCTAAACGCATCAAGTCAGCGCTTTTCTGAAACTCATTATGTACCGTAGTAACAATCTTATATGAGTTTTTTTTACGAGTCAGCCTTGCTATTACTGCTCCAGTCATCATATGGGCGTGAACAACGTCCGGCTTAAATTCTTCGACTATTTCCTGCCAAAGCTTAGTGGCCTTTATCAAATTTTTTGTATTACGCTGCTGATCAAAATACACGTGATGACCACCGTATGCTTTTAGCAAATCTACGTACTCACCACCCGATGAAGCAACCAACACTTGATGACCTGCGCGGGCCTGAAAGCAGGCTAAGTCTGTTGCTACATTAACAATTCCATTCCCTATTTCTCTAAATTCATTGAGAACATGTAGAATTTTCATTCTAAAGCCTCACGATATATCTTAGCAATTCTAGAGGAAGCCACTACCCAACTAAAATTTTTATCGGCATATTCCATACAAGTTTCCTCATCGGGTAAAGCTTGTTCACCGGATAGTATTTTCGTTAAACCATCTGCTATAGCATCTGGCCCCGTAGCTGGTAGAACTAAATCAGCAGAAAGGTCTTCTACTACTTCAGGTAAACCTCCAACTGGAGTTACTAAAACAGGAGTACCGGAAGCTAGCGACTCCACAGTGATTAGACCAAAACCCTCTAACGATATCGTAGGAACTAGTGTAAAATTAGCAGCTCGATAATTTAAGGCAAGTTTATCATCTGGAATAAATCCTAG
Organism: Deinococcus gobiensis I-0; assembly: GCF_000252445.1. Taxonomy (GTDB): domain Bacteria; phylum Deinococcota; class Deinococci; order Deinococcales; family Deinococcaceae; genus Deinococcus; species Deinococcus gobiensis. The sequence goes on from NC_017805.1 coordinate 291,708, forward strand.
TAATTTTACATTATTTTCTAGTGCACGATCAATAATAATCTGACTAAGTTCAGAGTGTAAATGTCCTTTTCCAGCTATTAGTAATAGCACGTTGGGAAACCTAACGCGTACGTTTTCTATAGCAATAATAGCATCTTCTAGTCCCATTCTATTAGCTAGACGGCGTACTATTAAAATAGTCGGTCGTTCTAAGCTCCAGCCCAGTTCGTTTCGTGCCTGATCACGTGAGACACTAATTGCATTTTTTGTAAATTTTCTAGTTTCTATCGCTCCTGGAATAATTACTATCTTATCTAATGGAATATTATATTCTTCATGTAAAATTTTACGAAAAGCTTTAGATAAAACTATGATTCGTTTAGCACGGGAGTATACGGCTTTTTCTATAAATTTAGCTATTTTGACCCAATATATTTTTGAGCCCTCTACAGATGCTTCGAGTGCCCATGGTCCATGAAAATGTACGACCAACGGACGCCGGCCGATCAGACTCAGTATAGGAAAGGCGTGTAAGGCAAAATGGGATACCAATAGATCCGGGGCAAAAGATCTGAACGTCGCCCTACTAAAGTGGTATATGGAAATTAACTTCTTGAGTAGTGGAGTTGAGGTGTCCGTAGCTGATTTGATAGCTCCTTCAGTCTGGATATCCACTTGGTCAGACCCAACTACTAGACCCCTAACATCAAAGCCATTTTCAGGAAGGCGTCTAATCAAGTCATAATAAAATCTATCCAGACCTCCCCCTTGCTCCGGGAACCAAACCAAGCCAATCTGAAAAATCTTGATACGTCTCATTATATCATCTTCCCCAATTATACATTTGCTATATTAAGCTGATTTTTTTACAGAATTCATCCAAGATTTTACTCCCCACATTCTACCTCTGAGACTAGCAATTAGATACTTAAAAGTGTCTAATCTATACCTAGGAAGTAATCTTAAAGCCTGTATTACGCCGGGAGCTGCTATAGTTCCAACACTTAGAAACCACACTATAAATACTAATCTTCTAAAAGGATTCATATATTCCAAGAGGACAAGTGTTTCATTATGAGTTGCATTTGATATGGCTATTGAGTTTAGAGGGCTTCTCTGATCTTCGTCATATCTTTTTCCTCTGTAATGATTAACTGAAATACTGGGGTCGTATATTAGTTTCCAGCCTTTTGATTTAATTCGCAGACTCAAAGCTATTTCCCAGTGGACTTGAGCGCCGGAACCTTTCAATCTATTGTCAAACCCCACTTCGTCTAAAATAGACTTTCTATAAGCACTTATTCCGTTAAGTATGTCTACTTCACGAGGATTGCCAAAGCCACGGTAGTGGTTACCAATCACTCTACCAGAGTATTGAATTTTACCTACTACAGATTCATTACCATCATCCACAATTCCCTCATAGTGATCCCAGTAACGCCCCCCCACTCCGCCAATAGTAGCATCGAGAGAAAAATACTTTTCTATACGCAGCAACCAATCTGGCCAAGCATAAGCGTCATCATCTATTAAGGCAACTATATTTCCACTTGCTAACTCTACACCAGCAGACATTGAGGCGATTGCACCAGCTTCGGAAACCTTTATATACCTTAGCTTTAAATCATTTAGGCTTTTTCTTTCTAGAAAATCGATAGTAGCTAGGTCATTTTCACGACATACGACTACTATTTCATCTGGCTCTCTGATCTGACCGTTTAGAGATATTAGACACTTCTCCAAATCAGCGGTTCGCCTATAGGTCGGGACAACCACCGTAATACTATTACTATCCATTTTACTCCCCCTATTCATATTTGGATTTCTTTGCGATAATCGCAGCAAATCCCAAAGAGCTCCAAAATATAATCCCAGATACCCCGATTAATGTATTAACAAATATCATTTGGGAAATAATAGATATTGCAATAGCTTGTAGTGAAATTATAGTGGCGGTTTTACTCAAAATATATAAATTTAATAAAAGTATAGCAACACCGATACAATATAGAATACCAGGTATAATTCCAAGTGTGTAAAATATACTTAGGAATCCATTATCAAAATCTAGAATGGCATTTCTATTGCTAGAATTTAAACGCGCAGATAGACCTGTAGAGCCTAAGCCATGGCCAAATGCCGTCAGATTTTCTCCAGATAATATGTTGTTCAAAAATTCACGTCTGTCGTTAAAACTTTTATCTTCTTGGATATTACCAAATGTTGATAAACGCATTTCTATAGAGTTATATAGACGAGAGGTATAAATAAATGGAATAATTAATAATATTCCAATAAAAAACGTAAGTATCATTTTAGATGATTTAATAATATTGGAGCGTAATAAAATTACCAGTTGACCAAGAAACCATCCTCCCCAGGCAGATCTTACCAATGAAAGCAGGAGTGAAAGTCCACCAAATACCAAACCTATAACCTTTCTGCTTTTTTTCAGACTCACATTACTTAATAGTAATATGCCAGACGTTATTACTATTGCAAAAGGTCCAGGAGAATTGAGAGTGCTAAATACTCTTACATTATAAGGACTAGGATAACCGATAGAATTAATATCAGCGTTCCGCATCCAATATGCATCCCAAGGCAGGATATTTACGAACTGTATGATTCCATATAATCCCATAAACACTACTGATAAGCTAATGGGCTTGAGCATAGCCTTATAATCTAATTCAAGAGTTTTCCTCTTAAGAAATATAAATACCATAAGGGATAATGGACACAGCCAATCAAGTAAACTAAAGGTAGCAGAAAAAATACCGCTTTCAAATATACCGACTAAATATCCACACAGGATAGATACAGTAATAACAGATATAGCTAAACCCTCTAATCTTTTAATTTTGACTCCCTTGAATAATATAGGAAGTATGCTCATAATAGTTACGATATGGGGAGTAACTATAATAAGACTTACATCATGAAAACCAGCTTGATAGTCAGACAACCTACGTATTAAGGGACTGAAAAACCATAACATATATATTAAAGTAATATATTTAATAGCATTATTAGATATAAAATAAATACCTAAAACTACCATCGCTACTGGATATATTATATTCAGTAAACCGCCGAGGCCAGATAAGATAAGAGCGGATATAATTATAGCTATTGTATAGATTAGCAGTTTCTCGTTAGATATTTTACTATAAAATATCATGCGTTTTGTTTCCTTAAGTGAATTCTAAAACGTATGTCAAACAAAATGTAGGTCGCCAATAAACGCACAATAGAAATAATCAGAAGACTAAAAGCAACACCTACTAATTGATTACTCTTTGCTAAAATGAACAATAAAGGGATTCCTAAACCGAATGATATTGTCTGCGTCATGGTAACTTTACCCGGCTGATTAATAGCTAAAAATGGTTGCGCCAGCACCCAGCTCATCCCAGTAAGAACTGCCTCAAATAGCAGAATCTGAAAAGGCAAGGATGCTTCGGAAAAATTTGAACCGTAAAAAGTCTTGATGAGCCAAGGACCTAAAAAAACAATGGAACTGCAACTAAACCAGTAATGCTAGTACTCATCAGGAGTGCTCTTAAGGTTTTTCTTCTTATAACTCTTTCTTCTTGCTGAATTAGATCTGGAATAAGAACAGTTATCATAGCAGTCTGCACAGCATTTAACACTCTAGATAAGCTAAGGGCCACAACATAGTATCCCATTAAAGTAGGTGTTAATAGTCCTACAACTACAACCCTGTCCAACTGATCACCTAGAGTTCGTAATAAATCAACTGGGTAAGCTCTCAAAGCGTAATTTAATAAATCCTTCCCTTTAGACATATTTATTTTGATATCAAGTTCAAAATTACGTAAAACCCAGAATATACCGTATATAAATACAGGTATTTGAGCAAAAGCCAAAATTAAACTAGTTGTTACTGGATTAAAATTTTTTAAAGCTACTAATATAAGTAAACCTAATAGTGTCACTATAGAAGGCAAAAATCTAAACCAGTTGTAGACTTCATACTGCTCTTTAGATTGCATTAAGGAGTTTAGTATAACTGATAGCAAACTTATTGGCGATAGCAGCATAAAACAACGCGCGAAATATACTATTTCATCCGAGTAACTTTTTAATAAAAGGGGCATAATTATAATACCTATTAAAGTTGAAAGAAGTCCTAAAAACAAACCCAAAGTTAGAGAAACTTTCGTGTACAGGCTGGAGCTCTTCGGATCAAATCGAACATAATAAAGAGTAGCTGCGGGGAGACCTAGCGTCATTAAGTAAGCCAAAAATTGAGGCCATAAGAGGATGGCAGATTGTTCACCCCGTCCTTCAGGACCCAAAAAACGAGCAATAAGGATACCTGTTAGAACATTTACTCCCAGAACCCCAAAATTAGTCACAAGAGTTGTTATTAAGTTCTTGTAATTTACTAATACATCACTTAATTTGAATAATTTCTTCACGGCACACCTAAAACAAAGAATGGCAATTTAGTACGCACCTTTACCAATCAAAACAACGCGAATTGTTTGCAAAAGTATAATTAGATCAAGCCAAGGAGACCAGTTGGTGATATAAAATTTGTCCATATTAAGACGTCCTTCAAAGGTTCCTCCACTACGTTCATTTACTTGCCAATAGCCAGTCATTCCAGGAGTAACTGATAGTATTTCATTCGTAAAACCGCTCATCTTGCTCAACTCACGTGGTAGATAAGGCCTAGGCCCCACTAAGCTCATTTGACCAAGTAGTACGTTCACTAACTGAGGCAGCTCATCAAGACTAGTCTTTCTTAGCAAACTACCAAACGGAGTTATACGTGGATCTTCGCGTAATTTATGAAATAAATCATATTCAGCCCTCTTCTCATCATCATCCTTCAACATCTCAATCAGTCTCTGCTCAGCATTTAAATACATGCTCCTAAACTTATAGCATGGGAACGTCTTTCCCTTCAAACCAACGCGGCTTGCCTTATAAAAGATAGGGCCGGGGCTATCTAGTTTAATTACAAGACCAATTATAATAAAAAAAGGGATTACGATAATTAGAATAAGGAGAGAAATCACAATGTCTATCGTACGCTTAACAAATCGCGCCCGAATGCTGCTAAGGTTATTTCTGATTTCTAGGCTAACAATGCTGCCCATGTGGTGAGGTTGCAAGGCATGATTAGGAACACCAATTAGATCTGGAATAACCCAGGTAATTTGAAATGTACTATAAAATCTATTGATAATGTTTTGTTGAGTGGCAGCACGCGCACCCGGTATAGAAATGAGCGCCTGTTTAGTACGCGGTTCATTCAAGGCGTCCTCCAGTGTTCCCACGATTGGTACACCCTCAATCAAATCTCCCTGAAGAGCAGGGTTATCATCGTATGCTGCAACTGGACGTAAACCATATGAAGGATTAAATTTTAATTGATGGATTGCCAGAACAGCAGTTTGACCTGCACCTATAATACTTATTGTCCTCCCATAATAGCCAGCACGAATCATAATTATACGCAACAAATATCTCACAGGTAAGGCAAAAAGTAGAATCATTGTCCACTGCAATAAAATAGAAGTAAATGTGATATAAAGTTGATGAGCAGCGAAAACAGCTGCAAGCTGTGCTCCTAAGAGCTGTATCGTACCAACAGTATGTAGTCGCAATTCAGTTTGAGCAGAACGACCATATCCCGGATATAAACCTTGATAAGCCCGCCAGATAATCCACAAGCTCAGCCAGACCACATAGGTCGCCCAATCAAATTTTAAATGACTAGTTGAATTCAAAAACAGTACACACAATCCCGCCGCGAATAAGCCGACCGCAAGATCACCAAGTAGAAGAATTAATGATTGTGGTAATTCGGTTAAACGAGAGCGCTCATGGGCACTAGAACCAGGCAGCGTAGGGATAACTGAAGGCAAACCCATGACCTTTACCGGTTGTCCGTACGCCGAGGCGTATAGCTATAGCCATAGTTCTGGCTATTGCGGCTAGAAACCGTCACCTTATTCAGCACGAAGCCGAGGATGGGCAAGCCACCCTGACGGGCGCGGCGCAGTAGCTGGCGCACCGTCTGAAGGCTAGTCTTACCCTCCTCGGTGACGATAAGCACACCATCAGTGTGTCGCCCCAGCACCAGACTGTCAGCCAACGAAAGCAGCGGGGGGCTATCGATAAGGACCAGATCGTAGCCTTGGCTCCACTGAGGCAGGATGCTTCCCAAATCGGATTGGTTCAGGAGAGGCAAACTGTCATGCAGGCCCGGCCCGGAGGGCAACACGTGGACCTGTGGCTCAACTTCCATCACTTGGACATTGCCTGGCTGCCGTAGGGCGTCCTGGAACGAGCGTGCGCCGCCCTCCTGCCCAGCGAGCTGAGTCCAATGGTGTTCACGCTCAAACTTATCCCACACTTCCTGCTGAGTACCCCGGCGCAGGTCAGCATCGATAATCAGTACTCGCTGCCCGCTCGCCGCAAAGCTATCGGCCAGTGTAGCGGTCAGGCTACTCTTGCCCTCTCCCGGCGAGGTAGAGGTCACGAGCACGCACAGGCTAGTCTTACGAGGCAGTTGTGACAGCAGGTTCACGCGCAAGAAGCCGATGGCCTCGTACAGTCCCGCCTGCCGCGCTGCGCGGACAATACCGCTCAGGACAATATCACGCTTGCGCAGACGGGGAATGGTTCCCAACGTTGGCAAACCGAAGTTCAGAAGATCCTCTTCTGAGCGCACCGAGCGGTCCATAATGACACGCAGCACAGCGAGACCCGATCCTAGTAGCAGGGTCAGTAGGCCCGCCAGAATAGCGTTGCGAGTCGGCCGGGGCGAAACCCGGTCAAGCGGCGCAACAGCTGGCGCGACTCTCTGTAGGTAGCCTGCGAGACCTACAACCTGAATGCCCGCCTCAGCCAGACTACGCTGCACACCGGCCCGTGCCGTGATCAGTGTCTGGCGCTCGACATCCGTCAAGTCCCCGGCGGCAAGCTGAGTATTGATGGAGGCAGCCTGTGCCCTCAGGGACGCCTGCGCCCGCTGGATGACGCTCAGCGCACGGCCCCGGTCCCAGCTCAGGAGAGCGTCAGCTGCGATATCGGTCAGGGCTGCTGCTGCCTGAGGCGTTGGCCCTCTGGCCGAGACGGTGTAAACTCCGTTGCCCTGCGAGTCCAACCGGGTCTGCAATTCGATGGTGCTCAGCGACTGACGTTGCAATTCCTTTTGCAGGTCAGTACTTAGGGCCGCGCGCTGCGAGGCGGAGAATTGCGGGGTATTCTGTACCTGCTTGATAATACTGCCCAGCACCACTGGACCCTGTAGGGCCTCCTGAAGCGCCCCGGGGGGCAGCGGCGCAGCCGTGATCAGCGAGTTGCCGCCCACATTAACGTTCCCCGAAGTCACTAGACTGGAGGAAGCGACATAAACACTGGGCTGCGAGCGCGACCAGACATAGACCACTCCCCCCGCAAGCGCTGCTGTCAGCAGAATCCAAGGCAGTCGGCGGCGCACGCCCTGCCACAGCGCCCCCAGTTCAATCTCGTTGTCGTCCCCACCATTTCCTGGAGCGGGCGGCTGCGGCCCACGTTGGCGCGGCACGTTTTGAATATCGTCAGTAGGGAAAGCGGTCATGCGAAGCGCTCCAGTTCCGGGTGGGCTTTGAGCTGCTGCACGACTTGCTTGATATCCTGGGTCCGATCTTTGCGCACCACCAAAGTTACCTCACTGGCCCGCACCACGACGACATCGTCGAGGCCGATGGTCGCGATCAGGTCATCACCACTGGTGGTATAGAGAATGGCTCCCCCCGTGTCCAGGCCTACATGACGGCCGACCGCCACGTTCTCTCCCTCACCTTTGAGCAGCCGTTCAAGCGCGTTCCAGTCGCCCATGTCATCCCAGCCGAACTCGGCGGGAATCACGGTCACCTGATCAGAACGTTCCAGGATTGCGTAATCAATGCTGATTTTGCGCAGCTGCGGGAAGATATCGCGTACGGTCGGGCGCATCGGGCCATTGTCCCGCACGGCCTGAGAAAGCTGCGTGTACAGCTCAGGCTGATATTGCTCGAAAGCCTTCAGGATCGCTTCCACCTTCCAGATGAACATGCCACTGTTCCAGCTGTACCCGCCCGCCTCGAGAAAGCTCTGGGCTGTGTGGCTGTCCGGCTTTTCCGTGAAGCGGGAGACCGCATAAGCAGACAGACCCAGATCAGGAGCGATGAGATCTCCCTGCTGGATGTATCCATATCCTGTGGCGGGAAAGGTCGGTGCTACTCCAATGGTGACCAAGCGACCGGTCTGGGAAGCGACATCAACAGCGCGGCGAACAACTTCTAGG